>NZ_FNRV01000001.1:3727500-4027500 GCF_900105115.1 Pseudomonas mohnii | reverse complement strand
GTTTCGTAATAGAAGACGAAATCTTCGGTGAGGGTTTCCTTGAGGAACGGCACCGCCAACAGATCCTTGGGCAATTGGCTCAAGGAATGGGTTTCCAGCAGGCCATCCGGCCGGCTCATGCCCAGTTTATCGCTGGCCAATACGGGCGCGGGGGTCTTGGGTTTGTGCAGGAACCACCCCACCCCGCCCGCCACAACGGCTACCAGGCCCAACCCAAGCAGTAGCGCCGGCCAGCGCCGGGAAGGTTTGGCGGCCGCTGAATCGGCGGCAGGGGACACGATGTTTTCACTCATTTCACAAAACCCAATTCATCCGTGGTGCGGGATGCTTAATAGTTGAAAGTCTTGACCAGCAGCAGGTCGCCGATCGCACGCAAGGGCACGATGAAGGTCTCGCGTTTTTCGTCGACGGTGTTTTCGTTGAGCACCAGATTGATCTGCGAGGTGATCACCTCGTTCTGGTTGCTGGCCTCATCGAAGTTATAGCCGCCACTGCCGAAGTTGCCCCAATAGTTCACGTAAACCAGATAGGTGCCATGCAGCGGCGCCGTCATGGTGAACATTTCCGGGCCGGGACCGTCGACGCCGTCCGGGTCGAGGCCGCCGCCGTTGGTCAGCGCCGAATGAGCCCAGAACGCGTGCTGGCCATCGGGAGTAATGATGTGCAGGTCGAGCTCGGCCTTCGGGTCGTCCCAACCGAGCACCACCCGAATCCGCGCCGGGGTGCGCAGGTTGTTGGCTTCATAGAATTGAACGCGCTTGAGCGACTGGCCTTCGGCACTGCGCACTTCGACACTGTTGGAGCCCGCGCCGAACGCATAGGGCCGGGCGAAACGCCCCTGATCGTCGGTGTACAGGTTCAACGGATTGCCGTTGACCGCCAGGGTGTGAGGACCACGTTGCGTGCCGATGGCCTTGAGCTGGCCCTCGATCATCGTGCGATTGCGCTGCACACCCCGGTCGATGGGCGGCGTGGGATAGGCCACTTGAGGATTTTCCGTACGGTCGAGCAAACCGTTGTAGCGCCAGCCGCCCACGGGTTCCGACACCTCGGCACTCGGCGCGGCCAGGAGGCCCGACGCACAGAGCCATCCAACAAGCAGCAAAAGAATCGAACGCATGTGATGCCTCCTGCCATGCATGACGAAACCTTGCGCCCGATCCTCGGCGCGTTACAGAGGTTGATACTGCGTTTCGTCTGAAAGACCCGTGACTGTCGGGTCGTATAGGGCGCGAAGGTTAACCGCCGTGGCCGCTTCTAACAATGAGATCGCCGTGAAAATGCGGCGCAAATCACGCGGGTGAGTGGACGGTGAGCCGAATAATGCTTCTATTCGGCTCATTTCGTGAGCCGAATAATCCCCAGGTCTGCTCCACCACTCATCTTGTGGCGAGGGAGCTCGCCGGAACGCCGCACCGTCCCGTTCGGCTGCGAAGCAGTCGCAACATGGGTAAATGCGCGATACCTGAAGCAATGGCAGCGCCTGTTTTGGGGGCGCTGCGCGAACCAGCGGGAGCAAGCTCCCTCGCCATAGGGTTCAGTCGCCAGATGCCCCGCTCATTTGCCCATAAACCCCATGTCTGCTAGTGTCGCGCCGGTTTAACGTCAACCGGAAATCGCCGCCATGGCCCGCAAAAAAGCTGCACTGGATTTCGAACAATCCCTCGCTGACCTGCAAACGCTGGTCGAGCGTCTGGAGAATGGTGAATTGTCGCTGGAAGACTCGCTGACCGCTTTCGAGCAGGGCATCGGTCTGACCCGCGATTGCCAGGCGGCGCTGGCCCAGGCCGAGCAAAAGGTGCAGGTGCTGCTCGAGCGTGATGGCGAGTTGGCCGAGGAACCCTTCGACGCGGATCAACCAGAATGATTGCAGCGTATTCGGCGACCAGCCAGGCCCGGGTCAATGCGGCCCTGGAAACCCTGTTCATCGCGCCCGGCCCTGAGCTGGCGCGTCTCTACGAAGCCATGCGCTACAGCGTGATGAACGGCGGCAAGCGTGTGCGCCCGCTGCTGGCCTACGCCGCGTGTGAAGCACTGGGTGGCAAGGCCGAGCAAGCCAACGGCGCGGCCTGCGCGGTGGAGCTGATCCACGCCTACTCGCTGGTGCACGACGATTTGCCGGCCATGGACGACGACGACCTGCGCCGCGGCCAGCCCACCACTCACAAGAAATTCGATGAAGCCTGCGCGATCCTCGCCGGCGACGGCTTGCAGAGCCTGGCTTTCAGCGCCCTGCTCGACCCGCGCCTGAACAGCGCAGACGCGGAAATCCGCCTGCAGATGGTCAGCGCCCTGGCATTGGCGGCAGGCCCGGCGGGCATGGTCGGCGGGCAGGCCATCGACCTGGGTTCGGTCGGCCTCAAGCTCGATCAGAAGGCCCTCGAATACATGCACCGGCACAAGACCGGTGCGCTGATCGAAGTCAGCGTCAAGCTCGGTGCCCTGGCCAGTGGGCACGCGCAGAAGGACGAACTGAAATCCCTGCAGACTTATGCACAGGCCGTTGGTCTGGCATTTCAGGTCCAGGACGACATTCTCGACGTCGAAAGCGATACCGAAACCCTCGGCAAACGCCAGGGCGCCGACATTGCCCGCGACAAGCCGACCTACCCGGCCCTGCTCGGCCTCGACGCCGCCAAGGCCTACGCCCTGGAATTGCGCGATCAGGCCCTGCACGCGATGCGACCGTTTGACGCGGCGGCAGAGCCTCTGCGCGATCTGGCCCGTTACATCGTCGAGCGCCGCAACTAAAGGCGTATCCGCCAAAAAGGACCTATGCGTGGGCAGGGTGCGATCCATCAGGTAAACTGCCGCATCTTTTATACCTATAACGATTCGCCTGATGCCCACGACGTTTCATGAGATTCCCCGCAAGCGCCCAACCACGCCCCTGCTCGACCGCGCGAATACGCCGGACGGCCTGCGCCGGTTAGGCGAAGCCGAGCTGGAAACCCTGGCCGATGAGTTGCGCCTGGAATTGCTCTACACGGTCGGTCAGACCGGTGGGCATTTCGGCGCCGGCCTGGGCGTGATCGAGCTGACCATCGCGTTGCATTACGTCTTCGACACCCCGGACGACCGGCTGGTGTGGGACGTGGGTCATCAGGCTTATCCGCACAAGATCCTCACCGGTCGTCGCGAGCGCATGGGCACCCTGCGCCAGAAGGACGGCATCGCCGCCTTCCCGCGCCGTTCCGAGAGCGAATACGACACCTTTGGCGTCGGCCACTCCAGCACCTCGATCAGCGCAGCGCTGGGCATGGCCATTGCCTCCCGCCTGCAAAACAATGATCGCAAGGCCATCGCGGTGATCGGCGACGGCGCCTTGACCGCCGGCATGGCGTTCGAAGCGCTGAACCACGCGCCGGAAGTGAACGCCGACATGCTGGTGATCCTCAACGACAACGACATGTCGATCTCGCGCAACGTCGGTGGCTTGTCCAACTATCTGGCGAAGATCCTTTCCAGCCGCACCTACGCCAGCATGCGCGAAGGCAGCAAGAAAGTGCTGTCGCGCCTGCCCGGGGCCTGGGAAATCGCCCGTCGCACCGAAGAATACGCAAAAGGCATGCTGGTCCCCGGCACCCTGTTCGAAGAGCTGGGCTGGAACTACATCGGCCCGATCGATGGCCACGACCTGCCGACCCTGATCGCCACCCTGCGCAACATGCGCGATCTGAAAGGCCCGCAGTTCCTGCACATCGTCACCAAGAAGGGCAAGGGCTTCGCGCCTGCTGAAGTCGATCCGATCGGCTACCACGCGATCACCAAGCTCGAGCCACTGGACGCCCCTGCCGCTGCGCCGAAAAAAACCAGCGGGCCGAAGTATTCCGGTGTGTTCGGTGAATGGCTGTGCGATATGGCCGCCGCCGACCCACGCCTGGTGGGCATTACCCCGGCAATGAAGGAAGGCTCCGACCTGGTGGCCTTCAGCGAGCGCTTCCCGTTGCGTTACTTCGACGTGGCGATCGCCGAGCAACACGCCGTGACCCTTGCCGCCGGCATGGCCTGCGAAGGCGCGAAACCGGTGGTGGCGATTTACTCGACCTTCCTGCAGCGCGGCTACGACCAACTGATCCATGACGTGGCAGTGCAGAACCTCGACGTATTGTTCGCCATTGACCGTGCAGGTCTGGTGGGCGAAGACGGCCCGACGCACGCCGGCAGCTTCGACCTGTCGTTCCTGCGCTGCATCCCCGGCATGCTGGTGATGACCCCGAGCGACGAAAACGAGCTGCGCAAAATGCTCACCACCGGCCATCTGTACGAAGGCCCGGCGGCGGTGCGCTACCCGCGTGGCACCGGCCCGAATGCGACCATCGAGAAGAACCTCGAACCGATCGAAATCGGCAAGGGCGTGGTTCGCCGTCAAGGCAGCAAAGTCGCCCTGCTGGTGTTTGGCGTACAACTGGCCGAGGCGCTGAAAGTCGCCGAGACGCTGGACGCCACCGTGGTCGACATGCGCTTCGTCAAACCACTGGACGAAGCACTGGTCCGTGAAATCGCCGCCAGCCATGAGCTGCTGGTGACCGTCGAAGAAAACGCGATCATGGGCGGCGCCGGCAGCGCGGTCAGCGAGTTCCTTGCCCGGGAAAACATCCTCAAGTCGATGCTGCACCTGGGCTTGCCGGACAGCTACGTCGAGCATGCCAAGCCTGCGCAAATGCTGGCGGAGTGTGGATTGGACGAGGCAGGCATCGAAGCCAGGATCCGCGAACGGCTGCAGCTGCTTAACCGCTAAACACACTTTCCCTGTGGGAGCGGGCTTGCCCGCGAAGAGGCCGGCTTATCCAGCATCAATGTTGGCTGTACCGACGCCTTCGCGGGCAAGCCCGCTCCCACAGTGTTTTGTGGGCTCTCAAAACTGTATTTGCCTCAAAGCACCATCGGACTATCAATGAAGTTTGCCCGCATCGCCCTGCCCCTGATTCTGCTACCCACCGCCAATACCCTCGCTGACACTTTCGAACGCGATCAAGCCCTGAAGCTGCCCGACGTGCTGATCAGCGCCAACCGCCAGGTCGAAGCGCGCAACGACAGCAGCGCCGCCAATACCGTGTTCACCCGCGAAGACATCGACCGCCTGCAACCGAACAGCATCGCCGATTTGCTGCGTCGAGTGCCGGGCGTACAAGTGGCGCAAACCGGTGGTCGTGGCAGTTTGCCGGGGGTGTACATTCGCGGCACTCAATCGGCCCAGAGCCTGGTGCTGGTGGACGGCCAACGGATCGGCAACTCGACCTCCGGTGACAGCAACCTGCAACACATCAACATCGAGCAGGTCGAGCGCGTAGAAGTGCTGCGCGGCTCCCGCTCGGCGATTTACGGCAGCGATGCGATTGGCGGCGTCATCCAGATCTTCACCCGTCGCGGCGGCGAGCAAGGCTTGCAACCGCGCCTGCACATGGGCTTTGGCAGCAACCAGACCTGGGAGCGCAGCCTCGGCCTGTCCGGTGGCGATGAACGCACCCGCTTCAACCTTGGCACCAGCCTTGATGAAACCGCCGGGATCAACCGCACCCGCCAGTCGTATCCCAGCGATGGCGATCACGATGAATACCGCAACAAGTCGCTGAGCCTGAGCCTGAGCCACGCACTCACCGACGACATTGAAATCGGCGCCAACGTGCTGGATAACCGCGGCAAAAACGCGTTCGACAACCCGTTCGGCCGCTTTGACCCGGCCACCTTCGAGTCGTTGCAGCAGCAGCCCTACAGCGAATTCGACGTGAGCAGTGTCAGCAGCTACCTCGACGCGCGAGTGAATGACCTCTGGAAAACCCGCCTCGAATTCGGCCACAGCGAAAACCGCGAGAAGACCCTCGACAAACTCAGTGACGAGCGCAGCGTGTTCAACACCTATCGCGACTCGCTGACCTGGCAGAACGACCTGACGCTCAACGAGCACAACAGCCTGATCCTCGGCGGCGACTGGTACGAAGACCGGATAAACAGCAGCACGGACTTCAACGAAGACAGTCGCTGGAACCGCGCGGCGTTCATCCAGCACCGCTATCAGACAGACCGCTTCTCCACCGAGCTGGGCTTGCGTCACGATGACAATCAGCAGTTCGGCGGCCAGAACAGCTGGAGCGGCACCTTCACGCTGCCGCTGAACCCGGACAACGACATCCTGCTGAGCTACAGCGAAGGCTTCCGCGCACCGACCTTCAACGACCTGTATTACCCGGACTTCAGCAACCCGGACCTGAAACCCGAAACGTCAAAGAGCTATGAGCTGCAATGGCGCAGTCAGTTGACGCAGGACAGTCGCCTGGAAGCCTCGCTGTACCGCACGGATTTGGAAGACGCGATCATCTTCGGCAGCAACTCGCGCCCGCAGAACGTGGCTTCGGCACGGATCAACGGCTTTGAAGCGGCGTTGAAACAAGAGCTGTTCGGCTGGCAGAGCAACCTCGGCGTAGCGATCATTGACCCCCGCGATCGCGACACGGGCCATACCCTGGCGCGGCGTGCCCGGCGCACCTTGAGCCTGGACCTGGACCGGCAGTTCGACCGCCTGGGCCTCGGCGCCAGCTGGCAAGCGGTGAGCGGCAGCTATGACGACCTGAACAATCAACAACCCTTGGGCGGCTATGCCTTGTTGGGGTTGCGTAGCAGCTGGGAGCTCAATCGCGAGATCAAGCTGGAGTTGAAGGTCGATAACCTGCTGGACAAGGACTACAGCCGGGTGCTGTACAGCCATGAAGGCAGTCAGTATGGGTATCGTGAGGAAGGTCGAACGTGGATGTTTGGGGTGACGTGGACGCCGCAGATCTGATCTGAAAAGAGCGGTGTTCGGACAGGCCTCAACGGTCAGGTGCGATCAACTGGCAAAGCTTGGCGGTCGCTTCGATCATTTGCCCGCTGGGCCGCTCCAGGCCTTTATCCGCCACCAACAGCAACTGCCCCTTCGCCACCGCTTCCACCTGGCCCCAGGTTTTCCACGCATCGAGCTGCGCCTGATCGCCGGCCAGAATCACCTGCGGATTGCGCTGTAACACCGCCTCCACACTGACCTGTGGCGCGGCCAGCGCCTGGTCGCCGAATACATTTCGTGCCCCGCAAACTTCGAGCGCATTACTGATGATCTGCTCGCCACCAATGGTGTACAGCGGCCGATCCCAGACCTGATAAAACACCCGCAACGGTTGATCGCGGCGATAACGTTGACGCAACTCCGTCAGGCGCTGCCTTAACCCCGTCGCCAGTGAGACACCGCGCTCCGGCCGCCCCAGTTGCGTGGCAATCGCCTCGATTTGCGCGGCGAGTTGGTCCAGGTCATGGGGTTCGGCGACGTAGGTCGGGATGTTCAGGTTTTTGAGTTGTTCACGCTGAGCCGGACCGACGCTGCCGGGCCAGAGCAGCAGCAAGTCGGGCTTGAGGCTGAGCAGCCGCTCCATGTCCAACTGACCGTAGCGGCCAACGGAAGGCAGGTCCTGGATTTCAGCGGGACGCTCACCGGCATCCAGCACCCCCACCAGCAGGTCGGCTGAACCCAGTTCGACAACGATTTCAGAGAGCGATGGCGCCAGGCTGACGACCCGTTCGACCGCCGCCACCGAGCCGCTGACGGCCAGCAGCAGAACCGCCAGCCAGGCCGCATGCATCAGCCGAGTTGACGCGGAATGCGGTAGAGGTAGAACAGCACCGTGGTCGAGAGCGCCAGCAGCACCAGCGGCACGGCTTCGAGACCAACGAACACGGCCAGGGCACCGATCCATGCCGGCAGGCCGGCGACAAGAAATGCCGTACGCCGTTTGGTCGCCAGACTGACCCACGCGGCAGGCTCTTCAGGGGTATCAAGGGCTTTCTGGGTGGCGATCAAGGCGTGCTTGTAAGCACCGAAAAACTTCAGGCTGACAAACATCGAAGCCACACCGGCGATGAACAACGGCATTGCCAGCACCGGCAAGATCGCTTCGCTCTGGCCGAACACGCCGTTGATCACGAACAGCGGCAACAAGGCCAGCGCCAGGTATTGCCACCAGTTGACGGACAGTCGCCGCCGCACCTGACCGCGGGTCACGCCCGGTCTACCTCGCCCTGATGTTCATTGCCCATCATGTGGTCAAGCTTGCTCGCCTTGGTCGCCAGGTAGAGTTTGTTGTGCGGATTGTGACCGGTGTGCAATGGCACGCGCTCGGCGACCACGATGCCCATCTCGGTCAAGGCTTTGACCTTGCGCGGGTTGTTGGTCATCAAACGCAGGGATTTCACGCCCAAGTGCTCCAGCATCGGCAGGCACATGGCGTAGTCGCGCTGGTCGGCGGCAAAGCCCAGGCGCTCGTTGGCTTCAACGGTGTCGGCACCGCCATCCTGCAGCTCATAGGCGCGGATCTTGTTCAGCAGGCCAATGCCACGGCCTTCCTGACGCAAGTACAGCAATACGCCACGGCCTTCGCGGGCAATCGCCTGCAACGCGGCTTCGAGTTGCGAGCCGCAGTCGCAACGCTGGCTGAACAAGGCATCGCCCGTCAGGCATTCGGAGTGCAACCGGCCGAGTACCGGGGCACCGTCGGCAATCTCGCCCAGGCTCAGCACAACGTGCTCACGGCCGGTGGCTTCATCGAGAAAGCCATGCATGGTGAATTGCGCAAAAGGCGTTGGCAGCTTGCAAGCGGCGACAAAAACGACAGGCACCTGTGTGCTCCTGATCTAAAAGTCTGAAGATTCGCAGGCGGGCATTGTAACAGCAGGTTCCGGATGACGCTTAGGCTGAATTATCGGGGATAACGATCAAAAAGTTTGATATGCCCCCTGACAACACCGCTCCTGTGAGGTGTCAGCCCTTCAGTTTTCATCAAACGGATAAGGCTGTTTCCAGCGTTCGAAAATGGGTTTGAGCTCGCCGCTTTTCACCAGTTGTTCCATGCGCTGGTCAAACAACACCATCAGCGTACGGGCCTGCGGGGTCTTGGCAAAGCACAGATACAGCGGCAGTTCTGCGATATGGGTGCGGCGCAACTGCGATGGATCCTTGGCGCGGCTGACGACGTAATCGACCTCGGTCAACGCGTCTATATAGAAGTCGGCACGGCTGTGGGTCAGCATCGAAACGATACCGGTACGCCGGATGACTTCGGCGTAATGACGCACATTGGGCAAGTAATCCTGGTAGTCGTAGCCACGAACCCACGCCAGCCGATAATTGCCCAGGGTTTCCGGGGTCGGCACCGGGCTGCTGGCCAGCCCCAAGGCGTAGATGTGATCGGTATCGAAGTTCCAGCGGGGATAGAGCAGTTCGCTGGATTCGTCGCGATAGGAACCGACACAGGCGTCGACCTCGCCACGCTTGGCCAGGCCTACGGAGCGCAGATAGGGTTCAGTGCGGATATCGAGCTTGACGCCTGCCGGTTCGAAAACTTGTCGCAGCACGTCCCAGCCCAGCCCATGGCCATCGGCGGCGGTATAGTCCTCCCAGTCTTCGCTGGCCAGGTGAATGACCGACGGCGGCGCCACGACCTCCTGCGCTTGCGCGAGGGAGCAAAACACCGCAAGCACCATTACTATCAACCTGTGTAGAGCCATCCTTAGTTCTCCCACTTGGCGCCTCAAGACCTTTACGGTCAGGTCAGGCGAAAATCCATACCAACCCCTGCATTGCCAGCCACGCAAACACACCCGCCAAAACATCATCGAGCATGATCCCGACGCCACCGTGTACATGCCGGTCGATCCAGCGAATCGGCCACGGCTTGAGAATATCGAAGAAACGGAACATCAGGAAACCCGCCAGCAACCACTGCCAGCCTTCCGGCACCAGCCACAGGGTGATCCACATCCCGACCATCTCGTCCCAGACGATGCCTTCATGGTCGTGCACCCGCAAGTCGTCCGCGACTTTGCCGCACAGCCAGAAGCCGAACAGCATGGTGATGCCGAGCATCAGCCAGTAACCCCAGTCCGGCAGCATCTGCCACAACGGGATAAAAGGTAGCGCAACCAATGAACCCCAGGTGCCGGGGGCCTTTGGCAAGGTGCCCGAGCCGAAGCCGAACGCCAGGAAATGCCACGGGTTGCGCCAGACCGACGGCGGTACGACTTCCGCCGGGACCTGTTTGGGATGATCTGTCACGGTGACTCCCGAAAATGTTGATAACCCTGGGTTTGCGGGGTGATGTCTTGCCCATCGCTATCGAGCAGTGTCACGCCCTGCCCCGCCACAATCCGCCCGATCACATGAATCGGCCAGCCCTCGGACAGTAATGGCGATAACTCGACGGACGGCAGCGTGAAAGCCAATACGTAATCATCACCACCGCTGAGGGCCGCGTTCTGCGCGCCCGCCTGCCCGAGGAAAGCGACCAGGGCCCCGGACAACGGCAAGCGATCGCGCTCGACTTGAACGGAGACCTTCGAGGCCTGGGCAATATGCCCACAGTCAGCGAGCAAGCCGTCGGAGATGTCCAGCGCCGCCGTTGCCTTGCCACGCAATGCCTGGCCCAGCGCCAACTGCGGTTGCGGCGACCAATAGTGCGCCAGCAGCGGATCGGCGATGGCAGGTTCGGCAGTGCGCTCGCCGAGCACCAGCGGCAAGGCGCCAGCGGCATTGCCCAGTTCACCGCCGACGCACAACAAGTCGCCCGGTTGCGCGCCGCTGCGGCAAAGGGCCAGCCCGTTGGGTACGCGCCCGAACACGGTCATGGTCATGCTCAACGGCCCGCGGGTGGTGTCACCGCCCACCAATGCAACGCCGCAGCTTTGCGCCATCCGGTTCAAACCGCGGGCATAGGCCTGCAACCAATCGGCAGTCACCGTTGGCAAGGTCAGGGCAAGGGTAAAGGCAATGGGGGTGGCGCCCATGGCGGCCAGGTCACTGACGGCCACGGCCAGCGAGCGCTGACCGAGCAGAAAGGGATCGCAAGGGTCGGCGAAATGCACACCGGCCACCAGCGTATCGGTAGAAATCGCCAACTGCTCCCCGGGGGGAACAGCCAGCAAGGCGCAATCGTCACCGATCCCGAGGTCAACGCCTTCGCCGCCCTGCGCACAAGGCGCGGCGGCGAAGAAATTGCGGATCAGCTCAAACTCACCCATGGTAATGGCAGCTCAAGCGCAGGTTAGCGCTTGAACGCCTTTACTTCAGCTTCACGCAGGCGCGGGGCCAGTTTGTCGAGCACACCGTTGACGAACTTGTGACCGTCGGTGGAACCGAAGACCTTGGCCAGTTCGATACCTTCGTTGATCACAACGCGGTACGGCACGTCGACGCGCTTGAGCAGTTCCCAGGTGGACAGGCGCAGAACCGCCAGTTCAACCGGGTCGAGCTCTTCGATGGTCAGGTCCAGGCAAGGCTTGAGTGCGATGTCGATTTCGGTCATGAACTGCGGAACCCCGTGGAGGATCTCGCGGAAGTACGCGCCGTCGACATCGCTGAAATCGTTATCGACCCGGAACTGCGCTTCGATCTCGTTCAGCGACTGTTTGGCCATGTGCCATTGGTACAGCGCCTGGGTCGCGAGCTGACGGGCTTCACGACGCTTGACGCTTTTCGATGGCTTGCCGGCATCCGCAGGCTTTGGATCGCGCGGGTTGAAACGATCGCTTTCGTCGCTAATCACTTGGCCTCCAACTGCGCCAGCAGGCTGACCATTTCCAGAGCGGACAGGGCAGCTTCAGCACCTTTGTTACCGGCCTTGGTGCCGGAACGTTCGATGGCTTGCTCGATGGAATCAACGGTTAGGACGCCGAAAGCGACCGGAATGCCGAACTCCATGGACACCTGGGCCAGGCCCTTGGTGCATTCGCCTGCCACGTATTCGAAATGCGGAGTACCGCCACGAATGACCGCGCCCAGGGCGATGATTGCCGCGAACTCACCCTTCTGAGCGACTTTCTGCGCAACCAGCGGGATTTCGAAGGCGCCAGGCGCACGGATGATGGTGATGTCGCTTTCGCTCACGCCATGGCGAACCAGGGCATCAACTGCACCGCTGACCAGGCTTTCAACGACGAAGCTGTTGAAACGGCCCACTACCAGAGCGTAGCGGCCTTTAGGGGCGATGAAGGTACCTTCGATGGTCTTCAGGGTCATTCGTTAGATCTCTTAAAGAGCCGGGACGCGTCTTCTACGCGCCCCTCAGTGATATTTGAACCGCGAATTCAAGGCCGGAAACAACCGGTCATTATTCGGAGGGCACGTATTCTACAACTTCCAGATCGAAACCGGATATCGCATTAAATTTCATCGGTGCGGACATCAGGCGCATTTTGCGCACACCGAGGTCACGCAGGATCTGCGAACCGGCACCGACAATGCTGTAGGTGGTCGGTTTTTTCACGGCCGCGTGGTCTGCGGTTTCGCGGATGTGCGCCAGCAACACGTCGCCATCGAGCGGGTGGCCGAGCAACAGCACCACGCCGCTGCCGGCCTCGGCAACCGCGGCCATGGCGGCGCGCAGGCTCCAGCGGCCCGGTTGCTTGACCATCAGCAGGTCGCGCAGCGGGTCCATGTTGTGCACGCGAACCAGGGTCGGTTCATCAGCGCAGACATTGCCCAGGGTCAGTGCCATGTGCACGTCGCCTTCCACGGAGTCACGATAGGTCACCAGGTTGAATTGGCCCAGTTCGCTGTCCAGCGGCTGCTCGGCAATCCGCTGAACGGTACGTTCGTGGATCATCCGGTAGTGAATCAGGTCGGCGATGGTGCCGATCTTGATGTTGTGTTCGGCAGCGAAAGCTTCGAGTTCCGCGCGACGGGACATGGTGCCGTCGTCGTTCATCACTTCGCAGATCACGCCGCTCGGCTCGAAACCGGCCATGCGCGCCAGGTCGCAGGCGGCTTCGGTGTGGCCAGCGCGAGCCAGCGTACCGCCGGCCTGGGCCATCAGCGGGAAGATGTGGCCAGGGCTGACGATGTCTTCAGCCTTGGCGTCTTTCGCGGCCGCCGCCTGCACGGTGCGGGCACGGTCGGCGGCGGAGATGCCGGTGGTCACGCCGGTGGCCGCTTCGATCGAAACGGTGAACTTGGTGCCGAAACCGGAACCGTTGCGCGGCGCCATCAGCGGCAGCTTCAACAGCTCGCAGCGCTCGCGGCTCATCGGCATGCAGATCAGGCCGCGGGCGTGCTTGGCCATGAAGTTGATGTGCTCGGGTTTGCAGCACTCGGCGGCCATGATCAGGTCGCCTTCGTTCTCGCGGTCTTCGTCATCCATGAGGATGACCATCTTGCCTTGGCGGATGTCTTCAACCAGTTCTTCGATGCTATTGAGCGCCACAAGGCACCCCCTTGAGTCAGGATTTGAGGTAGCCGTTGGCGGCCAGAAAGCTTTCAGTAATGGTGCTGCCAGCCGTAGGCTCTGCGGCCTTGTCGCCCAGCAACAGGCGCTCCAGGTAACGCGCCAGCAAGTCCACTTCCAGATTCACCCGGCGACCCGGCTGGTACGACGCCATGATCGTTTCGCTCAGGGTGTGCGGAATGATTGTCAGCAGGAACTCGGCGCCATCGACCGCGTTCACGGTCAGGCTGGTGCCGTCGACGGTGATCGAGCCTTTATGGGCGATGTACTTGGCCAGTTCTTTCGGTGCGCGGATTCGGAACTCCACGGCACGGGCATTCTCGGTGCGGGCAACCACTTCACCCACGCCATCGACGTGCCCGCTGACCAGATGCCCGCCAAGGCGAGTCGTCGGAGTCAGGGCTTTTTCCAGATTGACCGGACTGCCGCTTTTCAGATCGTTCATGGCGGTGCAGTCGAGGGTTTCGCGGCTGACGTCGGCCGCAAAGCCGTTGCCCGGCAATTCAACCGCGGTCAGGCACACGCCGTTGACCGCAATGCTGTCGCCCAGTTTGACGTCGCTCAGGTCGAGCTTGCCGGTTTCTACATGGACCCGCACATCTCCGCCTTTTGGGGTCAATGCGCGAATACTGCCGATGGATTCGATAATGCCGGTGAACATGGGGTTCTCCTCGAGAACAGAGCCAGCGCAATAGCGATGGCCGGAAATTATACGCTCGCTGCTGGCAAAGGAATGGCAGTGACTCGCCAGTCATCGCCAACCGCACGAATTTCGATAATTTTGAGCACTGGCGCGTCTTTCATTTGCGCGAGCGGCCAGTCCAGCAGTGGGCGCGCCGAGGAGCCCAGGAACTTGCCGGCCATGAAGATCTGAAACTCATCGACCAGACCTTGCTGAGCAAAAGCCCCGGCAAGACGCGGCCCCGCCTCGACCAACACCTCGTTGACGCCGCGAGCGGCCAGTTCGATCAGTAACTGGCGCAGATCGACCTGGCCATCGTAGCCGGGCACGATCAGGCATTCAGGTCCGTTGGCGTATTGCTCTTCCACTGCCATGCACGTCGCAACCAGCGCCGGGCCGGCCCTGAAGAATGGCGCATCCAGCGGCACGCGCAGACGACCGTCCACCAGCACACGCAGCGGCGGGCGACTCATGGCCAGGGCGGTCTGCTCGGCGTCCAGCCCCAGCTCATCGGCGCGCACGGTCAGGCGGGCGTTATCCGCCAGCACCGTGTCGGCACCGGTCAACACCACACTGGCCTGGGCCCGCAGGCGTTGCACCGCCGAACGCGCCGCCGGGCCGGTGATCCATTGGCTTTCACCGCTTTCCATCGCTGTGCGGCCATCGAGGCTCATGGCCAACTTGACCCGCACGAACGGCAAGCCGTGTTCCATGCGTTTCAAGAAGCCTTGATTGAGCTGGCGCGCCTCGCCTTCCAGCACACCGCTTTGGGTAACGATGCCGGCCTGCTCCAGGCGTTGCAGGCCGCGACCGGCGACTTCCGGGTTCGGGTCCTGCATCGCCGCGACCACCCGCGCCACACCGGCATTGACCAGTGCGTCGGCACAGGGCGGTGTCCGGCCATGATGGCTGCAGGGTTCGAGGGTTACGTAAGCGGTGGCGCCACGGGCGAGTTCACCGGCGGCTCGCAAGGCGTGGACCTCGGCGTGGGGTTCGCCGGCGCGTTCGTGCCAGCCTTCGCCGACGATCTGCCCGTCACGCACGATCACACAACCGACCCGGGGATTGGGGTGCGTCGTGTAATGACCTTTGCGCGCCAGTTCCAGGGCACGGGCCATGAAATGGGCGTCGAGGATGGCTTGTTCGGCTGGCATGCTCATTCTTTCACCGGCTCACGGGCCAGGCGATCGATCTCTTCACGGAACTCATTGAGGTCCTGGAAGCGTCGATACACCGAGGCGAAACGGATGTAGGCGACTTCGTCGAGCTTCTGCAGCTCGGCCATCACCAGTTCGCCGACGACGAGGGATTTGACCTCGCGCTCGCCGGTGGCACGCAGTTTGTGTTTGATGTGCACCAGCGACGATTCCAGGCGTTCTACACTCACAGGACGCTTTTCCAGCGCGCGCTGCATGCCGGCGCGGAGTTTTTCTTCGTCGAACGGCTGACGACTGCCGTCGGTTTTGATCAGGCGCGGCAACACCAGTTCGGCGGTCTCGAACGTCGTGAATCGCTCGCCGCAGGCCAGGCATTCACGCCGGCGGCGCACCTGTTCGCCCTCGGCGACCAGACGCGAGTCGATGACCTTGGTGTCGTTGGCACCGCAGAAGGGACAGTGCATGGTGGCAGGCAACAAAAAAAGGGAGGGCCATGGTAGCGCATCCCCGTGGCAAGACAAGCCATAGGGTTTGCGGTATACAGACGCCATGATCTATCGATCCATGGAATTTACCTTTACGGAGCTGCCAATGTCGTTACGACCGCTCGTTTTGCTCAGTGTTTTCAGCCTGCTGGTGGCTTGCGGCAGCGATGCACCCAAACCCCAGTCACCGACGCCAGGCCCCGCACCGGCACAGGCGCAGAAGATAGCCAGGGAGTCGGCCAACCTCGGCCCGTTGCCCGCCTATCAACGCGAACTGAGCGGGACCCTGCAAGGCGTGCCCGAAGGCGCCGAAGTCGAACTGGCGCTGCTGGTGATCGACGAAAAAGGTCGTCCGCAACAATTACTCGCCAGTTCGAACCTGATCGGCAACAACCAGCAGCTGCCGTTTCACTTGCGCTTCAATCCGGAATCCTTCCCGGCCGGTGCCCGGGTTGAACTGCGCGGTCGCGCCAGCCAGTCCGGCCAGCTGATCCTGCATCTGCCGGCGCAGCCGATCACGCAACCGAATACCCAGGTGCTGGGCCAACTGCAATTCGTCAAAGCCCCATGAGTGCACCGCTCGACCTGCAACGGGCCTTGGGGGAATTGCTTGGCGATGCGCGATTGGTCGACTGCCAGCTGCCGGGCACCGAGCTGAAGCTGTGGCTGATCGATGGCGACAACATGGACCGCGCCTTCACCCCGGAAGAAACCCGACGGATTCTGCATGAACCCCCTTACTGGTGTTTCTGTTGGGCCAGTGGCTTGGCGGTAGCCCGCTATCTCGCGCAATTCCCTGAATGGGTCAAAGGCAAACGAATCCTGGATTTCGGCGCAGGCTCCGGCGTGGCCGCGATTGCGGCGGTGAAGGCCGGAGCGCTGGAAGTAGTGGCTTGCGACCTCGACCCGCTGGCGATTGCCGCCTGCCGGGCGAATGCCGAACTCAATGACGTGCAGCTCCACTACTCGACGGATTTTTTCGCCGAAGCCGATCGCTTTGATCTGATCCTGGTCGCCGATGTGCTGTACGACCGGGCGAACCTGCCGCTACTCGATGAGTTCCTGAGTCGTGGCCAGGAGGCGCTGGTGGCCGATTCGCGAGTCCGGGATTTTCGCCATCCGTTGTATCGCCGAATCGAAATGCTTGAAGCGATGACCCTGCCGGATCTGGCCGAGCCGGAAGAGTTTCGGCATGTGAGCCTTTACCATGCGCGGCGCGCTTGAAAGCGTCGCGACAGGCCGTATAGTTGCCCCATTCACGCTTCTACGAGATCCCCCATGAGCCAGGAAACGCCGTACATCTTCGACGCCACGACTGCCGACTTCGACCAGTCGGTGATCGAGAATTCTTTCCACAAACCGGTGCTGGTGGATTTCTGGGCCGAATGGTGTGCGCCGTGCAAAGTGCTGATGCCGATGCTGCAGACCATTGCCGAGAGTTATCAGGGTGAGTTGCTGCTGGCCAAGGTCAACTGCGACATCGAACAGGACATCGTCGCCCGTTTCGGCATTCGCAGCTTGCCGACCGTGGTGCTGTTCAAGGATGGTCAGCCCGTCGACGGGTTTGCCGGGGCGCAGCCGGAATCAGCCGTGCGGGCGATGCTCGAGCCTCACGTGCAAATGCCGCCGCCCGCGGCGGCCGATCCGTTCGACCAGGCCCAGGCGCTGTTCGACGACAGCCGCTTCGCCGACGCCGAAGCCATCCTCAAAGTGCTGCTGGGCGAAGACAACACCAACGCCAAGGCGCTGATCCTCTATGCCCGCTGCCTCACCGAACGCGGTGAACTGAGCGAGGCGCAAGCGGTGCTCGACGCGGTCAAGAGTGATGAACACAAGGCTGCATTGGCCGGCGCCAAGGCGCAGATCAAGTTTCTCGGCCAGGCCAAGGACTTGCCGGATGCCGCCGAACTGAAGGCACGACTGGCAAAAAATCCGCAGGACGATGAGGCGGTCTATCAACTGGCGGTGCAGCAACTGGCCCGCCAGCAATACGACGCGGCGCTGGATGGCCTGCTCAAGCTGTTCATTCGCAACCGCAGCTACAGCGAAGGCTTGCCACACAAGACTTTGCTGCAGGTGTTCGAACTGCTCGGCAACGATCACCCGCTGGTGACCACCTACCGTCGCAAGTTGTTTGCAGCCCTTTACTAAGCACGACCTTGTAGGAGCGAGCCTGCTCGCGATGGACGTCAACCATAACGCGGGCTAACTGTATAACCAGGGCTCCCGTATATCCTTCGCGAGCCAGCTCGCTCCTACAACCAGCGATAGATCGGCGTATCCGCGCCACTTTCCACCTTCACGTCCGGGCTATGGCGCAAACGCACCAACAGGCGTTTGCCCGCCGACGCATTGCCGGTCAGCCCTTCCAGTTGCTCCAGCAGATCCGGCCCACTCAACTGCCCTGCCTTGCGCAGCAGGTCCCTGGCGATCTGCCACAGCGCATCATCCTGATTCTGCGGTTTGGCCGGCGCGGCAGTGACCCCGGTTTTTTCCACGGTCAACTGCGCCCCCAGCCGCGCCCAGTCGGCGTCATCCATCTCCAACGTCAAATCCACCGGCCAATCGCCGATGCTCCCGCGAATTCGCAACATGAGTCTGCTCCCGCCTATTTCTAAGCGGCATGCTCCCATGGGACTTGTGCAACGCCAAGCAGCCAGTCAAACTCTCCGCACTTACGTTATAAGATTACATAACATATTTTTCATTTTACTTTCCGGAGTGTCACCCATGCGTCGTCTGCTGCTCGCTTTGCCGTTTGCCCTGCTGCCGCTGGCTGTCGCCCACGCGGCTGACGAACATGACCACGACCATGAGCACGGTAGCCTCGGCGCCCACGAACACGGTGTCGGTCGCTTGAACGCGGTGCTGGAGGCTCAGACCCTGGAGCTGGAACTGGAAAGCCCGGCGATGAACCTGGTGGGCTTCGAACACACCGCCACCACCGATGCCGACAAGGCCAAGGTGGCTGCCGTCCGCGCCCAACTGGAGAAGCCCGTGGCGCTGTTCTCCCTGGCGAAAGCCGCCGGTTGCGAAGTGGCGAGTCAGAAACTGGAAAGCCCGCTGTTCGGCGACAAACCAGAGGCTGATGACGATCACGACGAAGACGCCAAGGACGAACATCACCACGACCACAGCGAAATTCACGCCCATTACAGCTTCACTTGCGCCACTCCCGGTGCGCTGAAGACTCTGGATCTGGCGAATATCTTCAACACGTTCCCGGCCACCCAGAAAATTCAGGTACAACTGATCGGCCCGAGCGGGCAACAAGGGGTTGAGGTGACGGCGAAGGCGGCTGCCCTGAAATTCTGAATTAGCTGAAGATCACCTGTAGGAGCGAGCCTGCTCGCGAAGGAGTGTCAGCCACGTTGATGTTGACTGACACACCATCGCGAGCAGGCTCGCTCCTACAGGGTTTACCACCAACCAGACCGGTTTCACATGACCCAAGCACTCATCGAACTGTCCGACCTGGGCTTCAGTTGGCCCGGTCACCCACCGTTGCTGGATATTCCGGCGTTTCGCCTGGAGCCGGGGGAAACCCTGTTCCTCAAAGGCCCGAGCGGCAGTGGCAAGACCACCCTGCTCGGCCTGCTCGGCGGTGTGCAGAAACCGAATCGTGGCAGTATCCGCCTGCTCGGCCAGGAACTGACCGAACTCTCGGCCGGTGCCCGCGATCACTTTCGCGTCGATCACACCGGCTACATCTTCCAGCAGTTCAACCTGCTGCCGTTTCTCTCGGTACGCGAAAACGTCGAGCTGCCTTGCCGCTTCTCCAAGTTGCGCGCCCGACGGGCGATCCAGCGTCATGGCAGCATCGATCAAGCAGCTGCCACGTTGCTTGCACATTTGGGTTTGAAAGATGAAAGCCTCCTCAGTCGCCGCGCCGACTCCCTGTCCATCGGCCAACAGCAAAGAGTGGCGGCCGCACGGGCGTTGATCGGCCAGCCGGAACTGGTGATCGCCGACGAACCGACCTCTGCCCTGGATTACGACGCCCGCGAAAACTTCATTCGCCTGCTGTTCGCCGAATGCCGCGAAGCCGGATCGAGCCTGCTATTCGTCAGCCATGATCAAAGCCTCGCGCCGCTGTTCGATCGCCACCTGTCGCTGGCCGATCTCAATCGCGCCGCCACCCCGTCCGAGGTCTGAGATGTATTTGTTTCGTCTAGCCATGGCCAGCCTGGCTAACCGCCGCTTCACCGCGATCCTCACTGCGTTCGCCATTGCCCTGTCGGTCTGCCTGTTGTTGGCGGTTGAGCGGGTGCGCACCGAGGCCAAGGCCAGTTTCGCCAGCACCATCAGCGGCACCGACCTGATCGTCGGCGCACGCTCCGGCTCGGTCAATTTGCTGTTGTACTCGGTGTTCCGCATCGGCAACGCCACCAACAACATTCGTTGGGACAGCTTCGAACACTTCGCCAGCAACCCGAAAGTGAAGTGGGCGATCCCGATGTCCCTCGGTGACTCGCACCGCGGTTATCGGGTGATGGGCACCACCGAAGCGTACTTCGAGCATTATCAGTACGGCCGCCAGCAACACCTGGAATTGGCCGACGGTCGCGCCTTCGCCACCGATCCGTTCGAAGTGGTGCTCGGAGCCGAAGTGGCCGATGCACTGCACTACAAACTGGGCGACAAACTGGTCTTGGCCCACGGTGTCGCGGCGATCAGCCTGGTCAAGCACGACGACAAGCCCTTCACCGTGGTCGGCATTCTCAAGCGCACGGGTACCCCGGTGGACCGCACGCTGCACATCAGTCTTGGCGGCATGGAAGCCATTCACATCGACTGGCACAACGGCGTGCCGGCCAGGGGCGAAGGTCGGGTCAGCGCCGATCAGGCGCGCAACATGGACCTGACGCCGCAAGCGATCACCGCGTTCATGCTTGGCCTCAACAACAAGATTTCGACCTTTGCCCTGCAGCGTGAAATCAATGAATTCCGCGGCGAACCAATGCTGGCGATCCTGCCGGGAGTGGCCCTGCAAGAATTGTGGAGCTTGATGGGCACGGCGGAAAAAGCCTTGTTCGTGGTGTCGCTGTTCGTCGTGCTGACCGGACTGATCGGCATGCTCACGGCTATTCTCACCAGCCTCAACGAGCGGCGCCGCGAGATGGCGATCCTGCGTTCGGTGGGCGCGCGGCCATGGCACATCGCAACGCTGCTGGTGCTGGAGGCGTTTGCCCTGGCATTGTCCGGCGTGGTCGCCGGCGTGGCGCTACTGTATGTGTGCATCGCCGCCGCCCAGGGTTACGTGCAAGCCAATTACGGTCTGTTTCTGCCGCTGACCTGGCCAAGCGAATATGAATGGACACTGCTCGGTGGCATTCTGATCGCCGCGCTGCTGATGGGCAGCGTGCCGGCCTGGCGCGCTTATCGCCAATCCTTGGCCGATGGCCTGTCGATCCGTTTATGAGGACGTTGAAAATGCCCCGCGCTCTGCTTGCGCTGTTGATGCTGGTCGCCCTGCCCCTATGGGCGGCCGAGCCGAAAGAGCTGACCTGGTCGGAAATGATCCCGCCGGACGCCCCGGCGGAAGTGCCGAACATGACGCCACTGCACGACATGTCGCAGATGAGCAGCGCGCTGTCCGCCGAATCCGCGCCCGCCGCCAGGCAGGACATGCCCAACGCGCCGGTGGTCAAGGCCCTTGACGGGCAAAACGTTCGCCTGCCGGGTTACATCGTGCCGCTGGAAGTGAGTGAAGAAGGACGTACGACGGAGTTTCTGCTGGTGCCATATTTCGGCGCCTGCATCCACGTTCCGCCGCCGCCCTCGAACCAGATCGTGCATGTCAAAAGCGAAGTCGGCGTGAAGCTCGACGAACTGTATCAGCCGTATTGGATCGAAGGTGCGATGCAGGTCAAACCCTCCACCAGCGAACTGGCCGATGCCGGGTATCAGATGGAGGCGGACAAGATTTACATCTATGAATTGCCGGAGTGAACCCGTTTTTTTTGCGTTGTCAGATCATCCGCCATCGCGAGCAAGCTCGCTGCCACAGGGAAACGCGCAACCCTGTGGCAGCGAGCTTGCTCGCGAAGAGGCCCGCAAAATCGCCAACAAAATTCCCCTCACCCTACTTTCATTGAGCTGAGTCAAAAGACCGAATCAAACGGCTGTTTACCATTGGACATCAAATATTTCTAACGTCCTCTGGAGCCCCCATGAACAAGTCCTTGCTCAGCGTCGCGCTGGTCTCCCTCGCGCTCGCCGCCCCGCTCGCACACGCTCACGAAGCCGGTGACATCATCCTTCGTGCCGGTGCAATCACCGTGAACCCGAAAGACGACAGCTCGAGCGTCAAAGTCGATCAGGGTCCGTTGGCGGGTGCCAATCTGGGGGGCAAGGCGACCCTGAACAGCGACACACAGTTGGGTCTCAACTTTGCCTACATGATCACCAACAACTGGGGGATCGAGCTGCTCGCAGCCACGCCGTTCGAGCATGACGTCAAACTCAAGGGCACCGCCCTGGGTGCAGCGAACGGCAAACTCGGTTCGCTGAAACACCTGCCACCGACCCTGAGCGTCGTGTACTACCCGCTGGACGCGAAGTCCGCATTCCAGCCTTACGTCGGCGCCGGTATCAACTACACCTGGATCTACGACGAACACGTCAGCAGCCAGGCCCAGGCCAATGGCTTCAGCAACTTCAAGGCGAGTAACTCTTGGGGCATGGCGTTCCAGGTCGGTGCCGATTACATGATCACCGACAACATCATGCTCAACGCCCAGTTGCGCTACATCGACATCGATACCCGCGCGACCGTGGAAAACGACGCCGTGGCACCGGGCACCCGTGCCCGCGTCAACGTCGATGTGGACCCGTTCATCTACATGGTGGGTCTGGGTTACAAGTTCTAACGGATGTTCACGTGGTGGTGAACCTGGCTTTTGTGGTGAAGGGGCTTGCCCCCTCACCACAGGAATTACCTCGCCTTAGAAGCGAAATCCGGCCACAAAAAAGGCGCCCTCAGGGGCGCCTTTTTTGTGCTCGCTGAATCTCAGCGTCCCAACAATCGCGCCAGTCCGACACTCAACGGCGTCTGTTGCGGGCGGGTAAAGCGCTCCAGCAGGCGCCGGTTGTTCGCCCGAGAATGACGGATGTCGCCGGAGCGTGCCGGGCCGTAGCTCACCGGCGGCAACTCACCGATCACTTCCTTGAGCGCCGTCAGCATCTGCTTGAGGCTCGTCGCCTCGTTCCAGCCAACGTTGACCGCGCCGACGTCCACCTGCGGTTTCTCGATGGCTTGCACCAGCAGGCTGACCAGATCCTCGACGTAGACAAAATCGCGTGTCTGCTCGCCGTCGCCAAACACCGTGATCGGCAGGCCGTTCTGCGCACGCTCGCTGAAAATGCTGATCACTCCGGAATACGGCGAGGACGGGTCCTGACGTGGGCCGAAGATGTTGAAGAAGCGGAAAATCACCGGTTCCAGCCCATGCTGGCGCCCATAGAAATCGAAGTAATGTTCGCTGGACAATTTGTCCGATGCATAAGGGGTCAACGGCGCCTTGGGCGTGTCTTCATCGATCGGCTCACCTTCGCCATTGTTGCCATACACCGCCGCGCTGGAGGCAAACAACACGCGTTTGACGCCCGTCTGACGCATGGCTTCGCAGACATTCAGCGAGCCGATGAAATTGCTCTGGTGCGTTTTCACCGGATCGTCCACCGAGGCTTGCACCGACGCCACCGCCGCCAGGTGTGCCACGGCGCTGCAACCAGCCATCGCCCGCGCGACCAGTGCGGCATCGGCGACGTCACCGACGATCAACTCGACCTTGGGATTGTCCAGCGGCAGGTTGCTGCGCTTGCCGGTCGACAGGTCATCGAGTACCCGCACCGAATGGCCCTTGGCGAGCAAGGCATCGGTGAGATGCGAACCAATGAAACCGGCACCGCCGGTGATTAAAACGGGGCCGTCAGCCATGGCGATAGTACCTGTCGAGTAAGCCCGGAAGGGCCGCACGCCAAGCGCGTGGCTTGATCCCGAACGTGTGCAGAATTTTTTTGCAGGCCAATACCGCGTGTTGCGGTTCTTCAGCGGCGTCCGGGCGCGCGGCGTGAGCCTGGGCGGTCGGCGCTTCGATGGCCAGCGGATGCAGGGCGCGTGCCTCGGTGAGGATCGCCTGGCCCAGGGCCAGCGGCGTGGTCGCTTCATGCCCGGCGTAGTGGTAAGTGCCCCACAGCGGCGCTGCGCAGTCCAGTTGCTTGAGTACGGAGATGATCACGCGGGCAGCGTCATCCACCGGGGTCGGATTGCCCCGGCGATCGTCGGCCATCAGCAACTCTTCCGGCAGTTCGGCGCGACTGAGAAAACGCCCCAGCGTGCCCTCGGGACTGTCGTCGAGCAGCCAGCCGAAACGCAACAGCACATGTTGCGGGCACGTGGCGCGCACACTTTGCTCGATGCGCCACAACGCCTGACCACGCAGGCCCAGTGGCACCGGTTCGTCTTTTTCGCTGTAGGCAGTCGCCCGGGAGCCATCGAACACGCGATAGCTGGAAGGTTGCAGCAGGACGATGTTGTGGTGCTGGCACAGTTCAGCCAGGCGCTCGATCGCCCGCTCCTGCCCGGCCAGGCGCTGTTCGCTGACCGTCTCCGCCTGGAACCAGTCGAAGTAGTAGGCGAGGTTGATCAACGCGTCCGGGCGGGTGTCGTCGAGCAGTTGCGTCAGGCTCGCGGCATCCCAGCCGTCTTGCGGTGGGCGGGGGGCGAGGAAACCGATGTCTTCTTCCGCACCGAGGCGAATCAGCGCCTGCCCAAGGGCATTTCCGCCGCCCAGTAACATAAGGCGCATTCGCATAGAGTCAGCAGGCCCAGTCTGATTGGAACGAGGGTTTGTCGACAGCGCTCGCGAGCGCTGTCGTTGAAAGTAGTCAGAATCCTTGCATTTTGCGGGTTTAGTGCGCAACCGTCATCCGTAAAGTGTAGATGTGCGGGATTTGTGCGACCTGAGCCTGCTCGCGATGGAGCCCTCAGACTCAGCGAAGATCTTGAGCGGTACTTGCATCTTCTCGCCCCCACCCGCATAAATTGTTGCATGAACCTGCCCATCCCCGCAGACAGTGCTCTGAACGGCTTCCACCCCGCCGTCAGCGCCTGGTTCAGCAAGACCTTCGCGACGGTGACCGCCGCCCAGGCCCGGGCGTGGCCGTTGATCCGCCAGCGTCGCTCGACCCTGATCGCCGCCCCCACGGGCTCCGGCAAGACCCTCACCGCGTTTCTCGCCGTGATCGACGACCTGGTGCACCGTGGCCTGGAGCAGCCCGAAGGCCTGCCGGACGAAACCCTGGTGGTCTACGTCTCGCCGCTCAAGGCGCTGTCCAACGACATCCGCATCAACCTGCAAAACCCGCTGGCCGGGATCACCGAACAATTGCGCCTGCTGGGCCTGCCTGAATTGCAGATCACGACGGCCGTGCGCACCGGCGACACCCCGCAAAAAGAACGCTCGGCGATGCGCAAGACGGCGCCGCACATTCTGGTCACCACCCCGGAATCGCTCTACGTGCTGCTCGGCTCCGATTCGGGCCGGCAAATGCTCGGTACCACGCGCACGGTGATCGTCGATGAAATCCATGCCATCGCCGCCAGCAAACGCGGCAGCCACCTCGCCCTGAGCCTCGAGCGCCTGCAAGCGCTCTGCGCCGAGCCACTGGTGCGCATCGGTCTGTCCGCCACGCAAAAACCCATCGACGCGGTGTCACGTTTTCTGGTGGGCCGCGACCGTCCGTGCGAAATCATCGACATCGGCCACGCCCGCCCACGGGACCTGGACATTGAAGTACCACCGGTGCCGTTGTCAGCGGTGATGGCCAACGATGTCTGGGAATTGGTGTATGACCGACTCGCCGCCCTCGCCCGCGAACACCGGACCACGCTGATTTTCGTCAACACCCGGCGCCTGGCCGAACGCCTGAGCCGCCACTTGAGCGAACGCCTGGGTAAGGACGCCGTGGCCGCCCACCACGGCAGCCTGGCCAAGGAGTTTCGCCTGGATGCCGAGCAACGGCTCAAGCGCGGCGAACTGCAAGTGCTGATCGCCACGGCGTCGCTGGAGTTGGGCATCGATATTGGCGACGTCGACCTGGTCTGCCAGATCGCCTCGCCGCGCTCGATTTCGGCTTTTTTGCAACGGGTCGGTCGCTCCGGACACCAGGTCGGCGGTACCCCCAAGGGCCGTTTGTTCGCCACCACCCGCGACGACCTGATCGAATGCGCCGCCCTGCTCGACTGCGCGCGCCGGGGCGAACTCGATACCCTGCAAATCCCCGAGGCCCCGCTGGACGTGCTGGCCCAGCAGATCATCGCCGAAGTCAGTTGTCAGGAATGGCAGGAAGACGCGCTATTGGCGCTGTTCCGCCAAGCTTCGCCCTATGCCGGGCTCGACGAAAAACATTACCAGGCGCTGCTGCGCATGCTCGCCGAGGGCTACAACGGTCGCCAGGGCATCCGCAGCGCTTACCTGCACCGCGATGCGGTGACCCGCAGCCTGCGCGGTCGCCGGGGCGCCAAGCTGACGGCCGTGACCAGCGGCGGGACCATTCCGGACAACGCCGACTACAGCGTGTTGCTGGAGCCACAAGGGTTGAACATCGGCAGCGTCAACGAAGACTTCGCGGTGGAAAGCATCGCTGGCGACGTTTTTCAACTGGGCAACACGTCGTACCGGATCCTGCGGGTCGAGACCGGCAAGGTCCGGGTCGAGGATGCCCAGGGTCAGCCGCCGACCATACCGTTCTGGCTCGGTGAAGCACCGGGGCGCAGCGCGGAACTGTCGTTCGCCGTCGCGCGCCTGCAAGCGCAACTCGATGAATGGCTCGGCGCTACGCCGGGCAACTTGCAGCCCGGCCTCGACTGGCTGACGCAAACCCTCGGCCTGAACCTGGCCAGCGCCGAACAACTGGTGGAATACCTGGCCCGCGCGCGCCAGGCCTTCGGCGCCCTGCCCTCGCAAGACACACTGTTGATGGAACGGTTTTTCGACGAGTCCGGTGGAACGCAACTGATCATCCACACACCGTTCGGCAGCCGCATCAACCGTGCCTGGGGCCTGGCCCTGCGCAAGCGTTTCTGCCGCACCTTCAACTTCGAATTGCAGGCTGCCGCCAGTGAAGACGCCATCGTACTGTCGCTGTCCACCAGCCACAGCTTTGAACTGGATGACGTGTGGCGTTACCTGCACAGCAACAGCGCCGAACACACGCTGATTCAAGCCGTCCTCGATGCGCCGCTGTTCGGCGTGCGCTGGCGCTGGAATGCCGGGGTGGCGCTGGCGTTGCCACGCTATTCCGGCGGGCGAAAAGTCCCGCCGCAAATCCAGCGGATGAAGAGCGAAGACCTGATCGCCAGCGTGTTTCCCGATCAGATCGCCTGCGTGGAGAACCTCGTCGGCGAGCGGGACATTCCCGACCATCCGCTGGTGGAACAAACCCTCGACGATTGCCTGCACGAAGCCATGGACAGCGAAGGCTGGCTCGCGCTGTTGCGGCGCATGGAGCGCGGCGAGGTCCGGCTAATCAGTCGCGACCTGCCGGCGCCCTCGCCATTGGCGGCGGAGATTCTCAGCGCCCGCCCCTACACCTTTCTCGACGATGCGCCGCTGGAAGAACGCCGCACGCAAGCGGTGCT
This sequence comes from Pseudomonas mohnii, assembly GCF_900105115.1. NCBI lineage: Bacteria > Pseudomonadati > Pseudomonadota > Gammaproteobacteria > Pseudomonadales > Pseudomonadaceae > Pseudomonas > Pseudomonas mohnii. The sequence goes on along the minus strand of NZ_FNRV01000001.1, from coordinate 4,000,288 downwards.
CAACCGCCGCTGGAGCGACCCGGAATCGACCGACGACCTCGGCGCGCTGGACGCCGAAGCGATTGCCGCCGTGCGCGAAGAAGCCTGGCCTGCCCCCAATGGCATCGATGAAATGCATGAGGCGTTGATGAGCCTGGCGTGCATCACCGAAGCCGAAGCCCAGGCCAACCCGAACTGGCTCGACTGGCTCAACACCCTGGCCGACAGCGGCCGCGCCTGCCGCCTCGACTCGTCGCTGTGGCTGGCACGGGAACGGCTGACCTGTCTGCGGACGATTTACCCACAGGCTGATGTACTGCCGGCACGGGAGGCGCTGCCGGGATTCGATGAAGCCTGGAACGCGGACGATGCGGTGCTTGAAGTCATCCGCGCCCGGCTCAGTGCTTTTGGCCCGTTACCGTTGAAGGCGATTGCCGATCCGCTCGGCTTGCCCGCGACTCAGGTCGCCCAGGCACTGGCGCAACTGGAACGCGAAGGTTATGTGCTGCGCGGCCGCTTCACGCCGGGTGCGACCGAAGAACAATGGTGCGAGCGTCATTTGCTGGCACGGATTCATCGCTACACGGTCAAGCGCCTGCGCCGGGAAATCGAGCCGGTGGCGTTGCAGGATTTCATGCGGTTTCTGTTCGACTGGCAGCACGTGTCCAGCGCCACTCAGGGCCAGGGCAGTGCGGTGTTGCCGACGATCATCGCGCAGTTCGAGGGCTACCCCGGCGCCGCATCGGCCTGGGACAGCGACCTGCTGCCAGCACGCCTCAAGGACTATGCGCCAGGTTGGCTGGATGACCTGTGCCGCAGTGGCAAACTGGTCTGGACCCGACTCACCGCGCGCAACAAAAGTGCCGGCACGGCGCTGCGCAGTACGCCGATTCTGTTACTGCCGCGCAATCGGGTCGGGCTCTGGAGCGACTTGACCGAGCAAACGCCGATCAGCGAACTGTCGCCGAAAACGCAAAAGGTCCATGCCGCACTCAGCCAGCACGGCGCGCTGTTTTTCGATGAGTTGATTCACGAGGCCCACCTGCTGCGCTCAGAGCTGGAAATTGCCTTGCAGGAACTGGTGGGCGCCGGACGGGTAAACGCCGACAGCTTCGCCGGACTGCGGGCGCTGATCACTCCGGCCAGCAAACGTCTGAATCGCAGCAGCCGTCGCGGGCGCGGCGCGTTTGTCGGGGGTATGGACGATGCCGGACGTTGGGCACTGTTACGGCGCGGGGCTGTCGCGCCGGTTGTCGATAACAAACAGCCGTCGGCCACGCCTGCCGAGCCCCTGGAACACATCGCCATGACCCTGCTGCGTCGCTATGGCGTAGTGTTCTGGCGTTTGCTGGAGCGCGAGGCCGATTGGTTGCCGAGCTGGCGAGAATTGCTGCGCACCTTCCATCGACTGGAGGCGCGGGGCGAGATTCGCGGTGGACGCTTTGTCAGTGGCCTGGCGGGCGAGCAATTCGCCCTGCCCGAGGCGATTGCGCTGTTGCGCGAAGTTCGGCGCCGGCCCCATGACGGCAGCTTGATCGCGGTGTGCGGCGTCGATCCCTTGAACCTCGCCGGCACCCTGCTGCCCGGCCCCAAAGTACCGGCACTGGCAAGCAATCGGCTGGTGTACCGCGACGGTTTGCCGGCCGCTGCCGAGATCGCCGGCCAACCGCATTTCTGGCTAGAGCTGGATCAACAGGCCATGGCTGAAGTGCACGGCAAGCTGATCCGGCATTAGTGCTGCCTGGGCTGGCCTCATCGTCGGAACGCCGCCCGGTGCAAGCTCCCTCGCCGCAGGTTTTCGATTGTCGCGGCAATATTTGATCTGCACGCAAATATCAAATGCTCATCCCTGTATTTTTCAGCACACCCCAAACCTCGACACTGCGCTCCATCGAATCAACCCACCGGAGTTGCAGCCATGCCCATTGCCTTGCTCGCGCTGACCCTCAGCGCATTCGCCATCGGGACGACCGAATTCGTCATCGTTGGCCTGTTACCCACCATCGGCGCCGACTTGGGTGTCAGCCTGCCGTCCGCCGGCCTTCTGGTCAGCCTGTATGCGCTGGGCGTCGCGGTCGGCGCCCCCGTGCTGACCGCCCTCACCGGCAAAGTCCCCCGCAAAATGCTGCTGTTGTCGCTGATGGTGCTGTTCACCCTCGGTAACCTGCTGGCCTGGAAGGCGCCGAGCTATGAATCGCTGATCATTGCGCGGATCGTCACCGGTCTGGCCCACGGTGTGTTCTTTTCGATTGGTTCGACCATCGCGACCAGCCTGGTGCCCAAGGAAAAAGCCGCCAGCGCGATTGCCATCATGTTCACCGGACTGACCGTGGCGCTGGTCACTGGCGTGCCGTTGGGCACCTTCATCGGCCAGCATTTCGGCTGGCGTGAAACCTTTCTCGCCGTGTCGGCGCTGGGTGTGATCGCTTTCATCGGCAGCCTGCTGTACGTGCCGAAAAACATCGCCCACAGCAAACCCGCGTCGCTGTTACAGCAATTGCAGGTGCTCAAGCAGCCACGGTTGCTACTGGTGTACGCCATGACGGCGGTTGGCTACGGCGGTTCGTTCATTGCGTTCACCTTCCTGGCACCGATCCTTCAGGACATTTCCGGCTTCAGCGCCAGCACCGTCAGCCTGGTGCTGCTGGTCTACGGCATCTCGGTGGCCGTGGGCAACATCTGGGGCGGCAAACTGGCGGACAAACGCGGCCCGATCAGCGCCCTGAAAATCATCTTCAGCCTGCTCGCCGCCGTGCTATTCGTGCTGACCTTCACGGCCGGCAATCCATGGCTGGCGCTGGCCACCGTGCTGGTCTGGGGGGCCGTGGCGTTCGGTAATGTGCCGGGGTTGCAGGTGTACGTGGTGCGCCAGGCCGAACATCACACGCCACATGCGGTGGACGTGGCTTCCGGCCTGAACATTGCCGCGTTCAACCTCGGCATCGCCGGCGGTGCCTGGGGTGGTGGCCTAATTGTCGCGCATATGGGGCTGATTCATACGGCGTGGATTGGCGGCCTGGTGGTGTTGGTGGCACTGGCGCTGACCGCGTGGAGCGGCCGTCTCGATCGCCTCGGCCCTGCGTACGCCGAAGGTTCAACCCGTATCGTCGTTGGTCACTGATCCCCTGTAGGAGCCAGCCTGCTGGCGATGGTCTCCAGTACGCCGCATTCATCCAGACCACACGCGTTATCGTTGACGACCATCGCTGGCAAGCCAGCTCCCACAGAGGACCGCGCCGGTCACGCAATACCTGTAGGAGCCAGCCTGCTGGCGATGGTCTCCAGTGCGCCGCGTCTATCCAGAACACACGCGTTATCGTTGACGATCATCGCTGGCAAGCCAGCTCCCACAGAGGAGCGCGCCGGTCACGCAATACCTGTAGGAGCCAGCCTGCTGGCGATGGTCTCCAGTACGCCGCATTCATCCAGACCACACGCGTTATCGTTGACGACCATCGCTGGCAAGCCAGCTCCCACAGAGGACCGCGCCGGTCACGTAATACCTGTAGGAGCCAGCCTGCTGGCGATTGTCTCCAGTACGCCGCATTCATCCAGAACACACGCGTTATCGTTGACGACCATCGCTGGCAAGCCAGCTCCCACAGAGGACCGCGCCGGTCACGTAATACCTGTAGGAGCCAGCCTGCTGGCGATGGTCTCGAGAGCGCCGCGTCTATCTAGAACACACGCGTTATCGTTGACGACCATCGCCGACAAGCCGGCTCCTACAGAGGACCGCGCCGGTCACGCAATACCTGTAGGAGCCAGCCTGCTGGCGATGGTCACCAGTACGCCGCGTCTATCCAGAACACACGCGTTATCGTTGACGACCATCGCTGGCAAGCCAGCTCCCACAGAGGACCGCGCCGGTCACGTAATACCTGTAGGAGCCAGCCTGCTGGCGATGGTCTCCAGTGCGCCGCGTCTATCCAGAACACACGCGTTATCGTTGACGATCATCGCTGGCAAGCCAGCTCCCACAGAGGACCGCGCCGGTCACGCAATACCTGTAGGAGCCAGCCTGCTGGCGATGGTCTCCAGTGCGCCGCGTCTATCCAGAACACACGCGTTATCGTTGACGACCATCGCTGGCAAGCCAGCTCCCACAGAGGACCGCGCCGGTCACGCAATACCTGTAGGAGCCAGCCTGCTGGCGATGGTTTCCAGTACGCCGCGTCTATCCAGAACACGCGCGTTATCGTTGACGACCATCGCCGACAAGCCGGCTCCTACAGGTTTTGCGGTGACCTGTGAAATATCGGCCACCCGTAGTCCCATCGAAACTTTCGCCACTGCCCCGCAGTCATCAAAAAACAGGGGCACACGGACCGGAGGCGACATGGCGGCGATTCATATCGGTATTTCAGGTTGGCGGTACACGCCTTGGCGGGGGGATTTCTACCCGCAGGGCCTGGCCCAGAAGCGCGAATTGCAATTCGCCTCGCGGGCGGTCAACAGCATCGAAATCAATGGATCGTTTTATGCCCTGCAACGGCCAGACCGCTACCCAGAGTGGTACGCCGACACGCCGGCTGCCGAAGGAGTGCTGGCATGAGCATTCCCGAGCCGGTTGGCGTCACCGACGAGCAAGCAACCATCGAGCCCCTGGTGCATCGCTTCACCGTACTGACGATCAATACCCACAAAGGCTTCACCGCACTGAACCGGCGTTTCATCTTGCCGCAATTGCGCGAAGCGGTGCGCAGTGTGTCCGCCGATGTAGTGTTTTTGCAGGAAGTCCACGGCACCCACGAACACCACCCCAAGCGCTATGACAATTGGCCGGCGATGCCGCAATACGAATTCCTCGCCGATAGCCTCTGGCCGCAGTTCGCCTATGGGCGCAACGCGGTCTATCCGGCGGGCGATCACGGTAATGCGCTGCTGTCGAAATTCCAGATCGTGCGCCATGACAATCTCGACGTATCGATCAGCGGCCACGAGAATCGCGGCGTGCTGCATTGTGTGTTGCGCTTGCCCGGCGAAGGCCCGGAGGTGCATGCCATATGCGTTCACCTGGGCCTGCGTGAAAGCCACCGCACTGAACAGCTCAAGCTGTTGGCCCGTCGCCTGGAAGAACTGCCCGGTGACGCACCAGTGATCATCGCCGGTGATTTCAACGACTGGCGCCAGCGCGCCGATGCCTTGCTCAAGCCTTGTGGCTTGCGCGAAGTCTTCGCCGAACACCATGGCCAACCGGCGCGCAGTTTTCCCGCACGATGGCCGGCGCTGCGTCTGGACCGCATCTATGTACGCAATCTGAAGGCCAGTCGCCCGCAAGTACTGACGAACCGACCCTGGTCACACCTTTCCGACCACGCACCGCTATCAGTGGAGATCGAGCTATGAGCGCTTCGCCGATGGATAAAACCACGGTGGACCCGGTTTCCGCGCCCCCGGTCAGCGAACCGGCTGTCGTCGATGTCGAGTACCGCTGGCAGGGCAACAACCGGGTCGAGTTGCTGGAAAACGGCGAAGCCTATTTCCCCCGGGTGTTCGAGGCCATGCGTCAGGCCAAAAGCGAAATCCTCCTGGAAACCTTCATCGTCTTCGAGGACAAGGTCGGCGCAGAACTGCAGGCCGTACTGATCGACGCGGCCCGGCGCGGCGTGCGCGTCACCGCCAGCTTCGATGGTTTTGGTTGCGGAGAACTGAGCAGCGGTTACCTCGCTGCCCTCAGTGACGCCGGTGTGCATCTGCAAATGTTCGACCCGGCGCCAAAACGCCTGGGCATCCGCACCAACTGGTTTCGGCGCCTGCATCGCAAGATCGTGGTCGTCGACGGGACCTTCGCGTTCCTCGGCGGGATCAATTTTTCCGCCGACCATTTGGCCGACTTCGGCCCGGAGGCCAAGCAGGATTACTCGGTGGAAGTACAAGGCCCGGCGGTGACCGACATCCATCACTTTGCCTTGCTGCAATGCGGGCGCCCGGTACGCGCCAAGTACTGGTGGCAACGCCGTCGACAACGCCGCTCGGAGTTGGCGTTCAGCGATCACGATGGACAAGTGCGCCTGGTGTATCGCGACAACGGCGAGCATCGGACCGACATCGAGGAGGTTTACCGCCAGGTACTGCGTACCGCGCAACGGCGCGTGGTGATTGCCAATGCTTACTTCTTTCCCGGCTATCGCCTGCTGCGCGAGATTCGCAACGCAGCCCGCCGGGGTGTCGAGGTGCGGCTGATTCTGCAGGGGCAACCGGACATGCTGGTGGCCAAACTCGCGGCGCGCATGACCTACGACTACCTGCTCAAGTCCGGTGTGAGGATTTACGAATATTGCGACCGTCCGCTGCACGGCAAAGTCGCGCTGGTGGATGAGGACTGGAGCACGGTCGGCTCCAGCAACCTCGACCCATTGAGCCTGTCGATGAACCTGGAGGCCAACGTGTTGATCCGCGACCGCGAGTTCAACCGGCATCTGTTCGAGCGCCTCGAAGATCTCAGCGACAACCATTGCAAAGTCATGTCGGTCGACAACGCCCCGCGCGGCCGAATCTGGCACATGACCGTGGGTTTTCTGGTCTTCCACTTCCTGCGGCATTTCCCGGCCTGGGCCGGTTGGTTGCCGGCGCATAAACCCCGCCTCAAGGCCTTCACCGCGCCGACCGGGAGCGAGCCATCATGAGCCGCACTGAAGCACCCGCGATGCGTAACGCCGAACACCCGGCCAAGTCGCGCTGGAGCCACTGGAAGCGACCGCTGACGCTGCTGTTTTTTCTGGCGCTGATCGTGCTGTTGACGATGTTCGCCCAGCGCATCGAATGGAACGAAGTGTTCGACACCCTGGCCGACTTCAAGGTGCGCACGCTGATCATCGCGTCTGGGCTGACCCTCACGAGTTTCCTGGTATATGCCTGCTTCGACCTGATCGGCCGCACTTACATCCGCCAGGACCTCACGTGGAAACAGATCCTGCCCGTCGGGATCATCAGTTACGCCTTCAACCTCAACCTGAGTGCCTGGGTCGGCGGTATTGCCATGCGTTATCGGCTGTACTCACGACTCGGTGTAAGCAAAGCCAACATTGCGAAAATCCTCGGCCTGAGCCTGGCCACCAATTGGTTTGGCTACATGGTGATTGCAGGCGCGGTGTTCAGCAGCGGTCTGGTGCGCATGCCGACCGGCTGGACACTCAGCAGCGGCGCGCTGCAAGGGGTGGGCGTGTTGCTGCTGCTGGCGAGTGCGGGCTATCTGGCCGCGTGCCGGTATTCCACCCGCCGGGAATGGGTCATTCGCGGTGTGGAAATCAACTTGCCGTCACTGCGCATGGCGATCCTGCAACTGGCCCTCGGGGCCTTGAACTGGTCGTTGATGGCGGCGGTGATTTTCACCCTGCTGCCGAGCAAACTGGACTATCCGCTGGTGCTTGGCGTGCTACTGATCAGCGCCATCGCCGGGGTAATCACCCACATCCCGGCCGGCCTCGGTGTGCTGGAGGCCGTGTTCGTGGCGCTGCTGCAACATGAGGTGTCGCGGGGCAGCCTGGTGGCGGGGCTGCTGGCTTATCGGGCGATCTACTTCTTGCTGCCGTTGTTGATCACATTGGTCATGTATCTGGTGGTGGAGGCCAAGGCCAAGGCGTTGCGGATCTCGAAGAAGCCCAAGTGACTGTTGCTGCCTGAAAGGCCGCCTTCGCGGGCAAGCCCGCTCCCACAGGGTCCCTGGTGTTCACAAATAATGTGTTCAACCAGGATCCATTGTGGGAGCGGGCTTGCCCGCGATGGCGTTCTTCGAGACACCCACTATCACCGGGACTGAATGATGCTCAGCCGCTCGCCCACCACCATTTCCGTGATCCAGTCCACGAGGATCGAGGTGTAGGCCTGCTGTGAAACCGGATCACTCAGGGCATGGTCGGCACCGTCGATGATGCGGTGCGTCAGCGAATGGGTCTGCTGACAGGCCGCGCGATAACTCATGATGGTTGCGTGGGGCACGTAGTCATCGGTCTCGGACTGCACCAGCAGCACATCCCCGGTAAATTGCGAACAGGCATGCAGCGCCCGGTTGCCATCGGCGCGCACCAGGGTGCTGCGATAATCGCGCAGATCGAGTTTGTCCAGATCGCGCTTGGGCGTGTGCCATTGATCGTCGCGGTACAGCGCCGGCACCCGCAGCGCCAGCCAGCGCACGGGGCGCAACGAAGTCAGGATCGCAGCCAGGTAACCGCCATAGCTGGTGCCCACCACGGCAATCGCCGAGGTATCGAGCGCCGGGTGCGCGAGCAGGCGATCGTAAGCCGCCAGCAGGTCGCGCAGATTGTCTTCACGGGTCACCCGGGACAACGGAATGCCGGTGCCGCCGGTATGCCCGCGCAGGTCGAAGGTCAGGCACACACAACCCAGGCCAGCGATGCCTTTCGCCCGTTCCAGGTCGCGTTCCTGACTACCGCCCCAACCGTGCACGAATAACACGCCGGGGACTTTCGATTTAGGACTGAGAAACGTCCCGCTCATCTGTTCGTCGTCGATGTCGATTTGAATGCTTTCGCTTCTAGCCGTCATAGGATTTGACCGTTACGTACTTGAGGAGAAAATCACTGTCTTGCGCCGGTCCGCGATACACCTCAATGGCGTGCGCCGGTAATGGCTGTTCGATGTAGGTTTCCACCGAAGACACACGGATCCCACGCATCCCAGGGTCGTTGACGAAGCTCTGCAAGGCCGCCATTTCGGCACTGCTGGCACCGCCCATGCGCCAGGATTGTTCGAGCACGCCGCTGCGTGGCTTGCCGTCGCTGGCCACGCCCTGGGCGATGTCGTAGTTGCGCCGTGATGCATAAAAACCGGGGTAGGCTTCGTCCGCGGCGCTGTCGAACACTTGTGCCTGCTGGATGGCCAGCCGCACGTCATCGGGCAGGTCCAGTTTCAGCAATTCGTCGTAGCCCCCCTGCACCACCAGCAGGTTGGAACCACCATAGACCTCTTCACCGTGGGCGTCCTTGGTCAAATATTGATCACCGCAGTAACTCAGTACCTTGTCGCCGATGAAACTCTGACCAACGCTGTGGGTAATCACCTGGTCCAGGTCCTGCTCCAGCACCACGCCTTCAGTGAATAGCGTTTTGGCCTCGGGCCGGGCAAGGATCTCATCGAACTGGTCGAGGCTCTTGATGACTTCCTGGCCCCGCCCGGCGCACGCATGAATCGGCTTGAGGCGGATCGGGCCGGTGCAAAGCAGGTGCTCCGCCGCCGGCCGCGCATCGTCGAAGGAAAATACGCTGAGGCCATCCAGCACCACAGGGCGCACCCGTTGGGAAAACAACGGCGACCAGCCATGGGGAGCTCGGGCTAGTTGGTTGCACAAACCGTGACTGATGGCCTTGGTGCAGATGAAGTCATGCTCGACGTAACCGCCCCACAAATCCTCCGGCCCCTTGACGCCCAGTTGCCGGGCGGCGGCAGCACCCACCAGCGTCTGGGTCGGGAGCAGGTAATGTTCAAGGCCGTGATGCTGCGCAGGGTCGTAATTGCCGCCGTACTTGAGCCCGAGGATGTGCGCCAGCCAGCGGGCCAGCGCGCGATTGGTTTCGACTTCGTGCAATGGCGCGTCGGAACGCACCGAATGGGCGACCACTGTTTTCTTGCGGCTTGTTGGGGTCATGCGTCCCCCTTCAATTGTCGCTGAATGAATGTAGCTGATGAGGTGCAGGGTTCAGGCCAACCGCTTCTTGAGAAAAACGGTTTTCGAATCAGCCATTTGCGAAATGGGTAGTGGCACCACGCCTGCTCTATTCTGCACGACGACCTTTAATATTCCGGCATTTTGCACGGCTCCAACCTTCCTCCCCCCTGTGGAAGCGAACTTGCTCGCGATGGCGGCAGACTATTCAACATCGATTTGACTGGCACATTGCATTCGCGGGCAAGCTCGCTCCCACGGGTTAAGTAGTGCAGCTTTTATCGGGTAACAACACTCGGCATCACCCCAAACCGCGTCCGGTAATCACTCGGCGCCAGCCCGGTGATTTTCTTGAATGTCGAGCGAAAGGCGCCTGGGTCCTGATACCCCACGGTCCAGGCAATATGGTCGATGGTGCTGTTGGTGAATTCGAGCATTTCCCGCGCCTTGCCGACCCGCAAGTGCTGGCAGTACTCGGTGGGCTTGAGCCCGGTGGCGGCACGGAACCGGCGCAGGAACGTGCGCTCCTCCAATCCTGCCCGCTCGGCCATGGACGTCAACGACACGTCGGTGGCCCCGGTGCTTTGCAGCCAGTGTTGAACCTTGAGGATCGATGCATCGCCATGACTGAGAATCGGCGCGAAATTGCTGCCGCACTCGCTGGCGCTGTCACTGTGTTCAACCACCAGAAAACGCGCGGTACCGGTGGCGATGCTCGGTCCCAGCAAGCGATCCACCAGGCGCAGACCCAGCTCCGACCAGGCCATCAGCCCGGCGGTGGTGATCAGGTCGCCGTCATCGACGATGGGGGTATCGGCCTTGAGCTTGATTGCCGGGTAACGTTCGGCGAATGCCTTGGCCGAGGTCCAGTGGGTGGTGGCACTCCGGCCGTCGAGCAGGCCGCTTTCGGCCAGCAGAATCGAGCCCACGCAGATACCACCGAGGGTTGCGCCGCTGGCATGTTGCTGACGCATCCAGCGAATCAACGCCTGCGATGCCTGGCCTTCGCGGAACCCGGCAATCGACGGCGGAATCAATACCGCCACCAAGGCGCCGTCCTCCCCGGGATGGCTGTCGTACACCCGTGCTGGCGCCTGCTCGCCGTCCACTTGCCAATGACTGACCCGAAGCAACGGTAACTGCGCCGCCTGATGTTCGGCAGCGATCCGATTGGCCACCCCGAACAGGTCCGTCAACCCATGCACCGCCGCCATTTGCGCGCCGGGATAGATCAATACGCCCAGTTCGGCGATTGCCCTTTGTGCATCCATTGTCAGTTTTCCCCCTTCTATTGTCGGTGCGGCCAATCCCCGGATGACGTGCCTGGACCAATACTTGATTCCACATTCAACCCGCACTTCAAGGAAACAGTCATGGCCAAGCAAGCACTCATCCTAGTCGATATCCAAAACGACTACTTCCCCCAAGGCAAGTGGCCGCTGGTCGGCGCCGATGCCGCGGCAGACAACGCGGTCCGCCTGCTCAAAGCCTTCCGCGACGCTGGTGATTCAGTGGTGCATATCCGCCACGAATTCACGTCCGAAGAAGCACCGTTTTTCACCCCTGGCTCCGAAGGCGCGAAGTTGCACCCCAACGTTCTCAACCGTGCCGATGAGCCGGTGGTACTCAAGCACTTCGTCAACTCGTTCCGCGAAACTGAACTGCAGTCGATCCTCGACGAACAAGGCATCAAGGAACTGGTGGTCGTCGGCAGCATGAGCCACATGTGCATCGACGGTATCACCCGTGCCGCCAACGACCTTGGCTATAGCGTCACGGTGATCCACGACGCCTGCGCTTCCCGTGATCTGGAGTTCAACGGCCTGACCGTTCCGGCGGCCCAGGTGCATGCGGCCTTTATGTCAGCCTTGGGTTTTGCCTACGCCAAGGTGATTTCCACTGACGAGTTCCTGTCTGCCAGCCAGGGCTAGGACCGGAGCTTGCCACGCCTGGTGACGGATTGATCAATCCGACGCCCACAAAAAAGGCCCGACGCTGTGAGCGCCGGGCCTTTGTATTTAGAGCGGGTGAAGCGGCTTGTCAGAACGGAATATCGTCATCAAAGCTGTCGAAATCCGGTGCCGGTTGCGGCGCGGCTTGTTGCGGTGCCGGACGCTGTGGCTGCTGTTGCGGTGCAGGACGTGGAGCCTGCTGGCGCGGAGCGGATTGCTGGTAGTTGTTACCGCCGCCCTGGCCTTGCTGGTCGCCCTGTGGACGGCCGCCCAGCAGTTGCATGGTGCCTTGCATGTCGACGACGATTTCGGTGGTGTAACGCTTGATGCCGTCTTTTTCCCACTCGCGGGTCTGCAGCTTGCCTTCGATGTACACCTGCGAACCTTTACGCAGGTACTCGCCAGCGATCTCTGCAACTTTGCCGAACATCGACACACGGTGCCATTCGGTCTTTTCGACTTTCTGACCGGTTTGCTTGTCAGTCCACTGCTCGCTGGTCGCCAGACTCAGGTTGGTCACGGCGTTACCGTTTGGCAGGTAGCGAACTTCAGGATCCTGGCCGCAAGTGCCGACCAATATGACTTTGTTAACCCCACGGGCCATTACGTTCTCCTAGGCTACGCACGCTGCCTCGGCCGGGCTATTCACCAGGCGCTCAAGGGTGGTGCGATCCAATAGTTCGGTGTCCAATTTGATGTAAATGGCCGCTTCATCAGCGACGATCACTGCATCTGTTACCCCTACGACCGCCTTCAGGCGCTCAACCAGACCCGCTTCGCGGATCGCCTCGGGCGACAACGGCAAGCGCAGGCTCGTGACGTAGGGAGGTTCGCGCATGGTAACAGCAAAGGCCAGCCAGAGGGCAGCCAGACCGGCGCATCCCAGGAACACAACCGACAAACCGCCATGCTGGAACAACCAGCCGCCGAGTATGCCGCCCAGTGCCGAACCGAGGAACTGGCTGGTGGAATACACCCCCATGGCCGTGCCCTTGCCGCCAGCCGGTGAAACCTTGCTGATCAGCGACGGCAACGAAGCTTCCAGCAGATTGAACGCAGTGAAGAACACCACCGTCCCGATCACCAGAGCCCGCAAGCTGTCGCCGAACTGCCAGAAGAATAGCTCAGTGAGCATCAGCGTCAGTACCGCGCCCAACAAAACTCGTTTCATTTTGCGTTTTTTCTCGCCGTAGATAATGAACGGAATCATGGCGAAGAAGGAAATCAGCAGCGCGGTCAGATAGACCCACCAGTGCTGCTCTTTAGGCAGCCCGGCTTTTTCGACCAGGGCCAGGGGCAACGCAACGAAACTCGACATCAACATCGCGTGCAACACAAAGATGCCCAGGTCCAGACGCAGCAGGTCCGGGTGCTTGAGCGTCGGAATCAGCGCCTGGCGTGCGACACCGGATTCACGATGCTGCAATGGCCCGGTGGCACGCGGCACCATGAACATCACGATCACAATGCCGAACAGCGCCATGCCACCGGTGGCGAGGAACAATCCGGTCAGGCCGAAAGCGCGCGTCAGCAAAGGTCCGACCACCATGGCGACGGCAAACGACAGGCCAATCGTCATGCCAATCATGGCCATGGCCTTGGTCCGATGCTGCTCGCGGGTCAGATCTGACAACAATGCCATGACTGCGGCGGAAATCGCTCCGGCCCCCTGGAGGATACGTCCGGCGATCACGCCCCAGATCGAATCGGCGTTGGCGGCCAGCAGACTGCCCAGCGCAAAGATAATCAAACCGAGATAAATGACCGGGCGGCGACCGATGCGGTCGGAAATGAAACCGAAAGGAATCTGGAAAATCGCCTGGGTCAGGCCGTAAGCGCCAATCGCCAGCCCGATAAGGGCCGGGGTCGCTCCCGCCAGGTCCATCCCATAGGTCGCCAATACCGGCAACACCATGAACATGCCAAGCATACGGAAGGCGAACACCAGGGCCAGACCACTCGCCGCGCGGGTCTCGCTGCCACTCATGCGTTCGCTGTGGGGATCGTGCATGGAAAAACCTCATGTGAACCGGCGGCGATTCTACCAGTCCCATCGATTGGCGGGGTATATCGCGACGCTTTGACGCGCTCATCTGACAGACTCTTCATGTAAGCCAATACTCCCGTCATTTGATAGTGTGCATCCATCCAGTATTTGGCCGTATACTCTTACGTTTTCGACGCCCGCCAAGCGAGGCCACTTTGGACAAGATCCTGATTCGTGGGGCTCGAACCCACAACCTGAAGAATATCGACCTGACCCTGCCAAGGGACAAGCTGATCGTCATCACCGGCCTGTCCGGCTCCGGCAAGTCATCCCTGGCTTTCGATACGCTCTACGCCGAAGGCCAGCGCCGCTACGTCGAATCATTGTCGGCCTACGCCCGCCAGTTCCTGTCGATGATGGAAAAGCCCGATGTCGACACCATCGAAGGCCTTTCGCCGGCCATCTCCATCGAACAGAAGTCGACCTCGCACAACCCGCGCTCGACGGTCGGCACCATCACCGAAATCTACGACTACCTGCGCCTGCTTTATGCACGCGTGGGCATTCCGCGCTGTCCGGATCACGACATCCCGCTTGAGGCACAGACCGTCAGCCAGATGGTCGACCTGGTTCTGGCGCAACCGGAGGGCAGCAAGCTCATGCTGCTGGCCCCGGTCATTCGCGAGCGCAAAGGCGAGCACCTTTCGGTGTTCGAAGAGCTGCGCGCCCAGGGCTTCGTGCGTGCCCGGATCAACGGCAAGCTGTATGAGCTGGACGAAGCGCCCAAGCTCGACAAACAAAAGAAGCATTCCATCGATGTGGTGGTCGACCGCTTCAAGGTCCGCGCCGATCTGCAGCAACGCCTGGCCGAATCCTTCGAGACTGCGCTGAAGCTGGCGGATGGCATCGCTCTGGTCGCACCGATGGACGATGAGCCGGGTGAAGAGATGATCTTCTCCGCGCGCTTCGCCTGCCCGATTTGCGGCCACGCCATCAGCGAGCTCGAACCCAAGCTGTTCTCCTTCAACAACCCGGCCGGCGCCTGCCCGACGTGTGATGGCCTGGGTGTGAAGCAGTTTTTCGACATCAAGCGACTGGTCAATGGCGAGTTGACCCTGGCCGAAGGCGCAATTCGCGGCTGGGATCGACGCAACGTCTATTACTTCCAGATGCTCGGCTCGCTGGCCTCGCACTACAAGTTCAGCCTCGAAGTGCCGTTCAACGAACTGCCTGGCGACCAGCAGAAGTTCATCCTGCACGGTAGCGGCTCGCAAAACGTCGACTTCAAATACCTGAACGACCGTGGCGACATCGTCAAGCGTTCGCACCCGTTCGAAGGCATCGTGCCGAACCTGGAACGCCGCTACCGCGAAACCGAATCGGCTTCAGTGCGCGAAGAGCTGGCCAAGTTCTTAAGCACCCAGGCCTGCCCGGACTGCCGCGGCACCCGTCTGCGGCGTGAGGCGCGGCATGTATGGGTCGGCGAGAAAACCCTGCCGGCGGTGACCAACCTGCCCATCGGCGATGCCTGCGACTACTTCGGCGAGCTCAAGCTCACCGGACGTCGTGGGGAAATCGCCGACAAGATCCTCAAGGAAATCCGCGAGCGTCTGCAGTTCCTCGTCAACGTTGGTCTTGATTACCTGTCGCTGGATCGCAGCGCCGACACCTTGTCCGGTGGTGAGGCCCAGCGTATTCGCCTGGCCAGCCAGATCGGTGCCGGCCTGGTGGGTGTCCTGTACATCCTCGACGAGCCGTCGATTGGCTTGCACCAACGCGACAACGACCGACTGCTCGGCACCCTCAAGCACCTGCGGGACATCGGTAACACGGTGATCGTGGTCGAGCACGACGAAGATGCGATTCGCCTGGCTGACTACGTGGTGGATATCGGCCCGGGCGCCGGGGTTCATGGCGGGCATATCGTTGCCGAAGGCACGCCGGCCGAAGTCATGGCTCACCCAGACTCGCTGACGGGCAAGTACCTGTCGGGTCGGGTGAAGATCGAGGTGCCGGCCAAACGTACGCCGCGCAACAAGAAGCTGTCGCTATCGCTCAAGGGCGCTCGCGGCAACAATTTGCGCAACGTCGACCTCGAGATTCCGATCGGGCTGCTGACCTGTGTGACCGGTGTATCCGGCTCAGGCAAATCGACCCTGATCAACAACACGCTGTTTCCCCTGAGCGCCACGGCACTTAACGGCGCGACCACACTGGAAGCCGCCGCACACGACAGCATCAAGGGTCTGGAACACCTGGACAAGGTCGTCGATATCGACCAGAGCCCGATTGGTCGTACGCCGCGTTCCAACCCGGCGACCTACACCGGGTTGTTCACGCCGATTCGCGAGCTGTTCGCCGGCGTGCCGGAGTCCCGCTCCCGTGGTTATGGGCCAGGGCGCTTCTCCTTCAACGTGAAGGGCGGACGCTGCGAGGCCTGCCAGGGCGATGGCCTGATCAAGGTGGAAATGCACTTCCTGCCGGACATCTACGTTCCTTGTGACGTGTGCAAGAGCAAGCGCTACAACCGCGAAACCCTGGAGATCAAGTACAAGGGCAAGAGCATCCACGAAACCCTCGAGATGACCATCGAGGAAGCGCGGGAGTTCTTCGACGCCGTGCCGGCACTGGCGCGCAAGCTGCAGACGCTGATGGATGTCGGCCTGTCTTACATCAAGCTGGGGCAATCGGCGACCACGCTGTCCGGTGGCGAAGCACAGCGGGTGAAACTGTCCCGCGAACTGTCCAAGCGCGACACGGGCAAGACCCTGTACATCCTGGACGAGCCGACCACGGGCCTGCACTTCGCAGATATCCAGCAATTGCTCGACGTGTTGCATAGACTGCGCGACCACGGCAACACGGTCGTAGTGATCGAGCACAACCTGGACGTGATCAAGACCGCTGACTGGTTGGTGGACCTGGGGCCTGAAGGCGGGTCCAAGGGCGGCCAAATCATTGCCGTCGGCACACCGGAGGAAGTTGCAGAGATGAAACAGTCTCACACCGGCTTCTACCTGAAACCGCTGCTGGAACGCGATCGGGCCTGAGCCCGCAAAAAGAAAAAGCCCCTGTCACTTCATCAGTGACAGGGGCTTTTTGATATCCGCTGCAATCAGGTGTGCGAATGCAGGTAGTTCTCGAGACCGATCAACTTGATCAGACCCAACTGCTTTTCCAGCCAGTACGTGTGATCTTCTTCGGTGTCATTGAGCTGAATACGCAAGATTTCGCGACTGACGTAATCCTTGTGCTGCTCGCAAAGCTCGATACCTTTGCACAGTGCTGCGCGGACCTTGTACTCAAGACGCAGATCAGCCTCGAGCATCTCAGGCACTGTAGTGCCCACATCGAGATCGTCCGGACGCATGCGTGGCGTGCCTTCCAGCATCAGGATCCGCCGCATCAACGCATCGGCGTGACCGGCTTCTTCTTCCATTTCGTGATTGATTCGTTCGTAGAGCTTGGTGAATCCCCAGTCCTCATACATCCGCGAATGGACGAAATATTGATCACGCGCGGCCAATTCGCCGGTCAGCAACGTGTTGAGGTAATCGATAACGTCTGGGTGGCCTTGCATCGCCCTACATCTCCCTGCTTGAAAGTCTGTAGTTTGAACCAAGCTGAACATAACGTCACTCGCCGGGCGCAACAAAGTAGAAGATATTCTGAGAAAAGTGGTTTAAATGACGCAAAAACCGCCCAATCAAGGGCGGTTCTGCTTCTCATTTAGACTTCGTTAAGCTGTACGTCGAGCAGCTTCGCGATTGCTTCTCCATACGCCGGATCGGCCTTGTAGAAATGCTGCAATTGACGATCAACCACATCACTGGATACACCTCCCATCGCACCGGCGATGTTACCGACCAACAATGCTTTCTGCTGATCGCTCATCAAGCGAAACAGCGCACCGGCATGACTGTAGTAATCGGTATCTTTGCGGTGATCGTAGCGATCGGCCGAACCGCTTAACGCTAGCGCAGGCTCAGCGTAACGAGGTGCTTGTTTAGGCGATTCGACATAACTGTTCGGTTCGTAGTTGGGTGCTGCACCGCCATTGGTGCCAAACGCCATCGATCCATCGCGCTGATAGCTGTTAACCGGGCTACGTGGAGCGTTAACCGGCAATTGTTGGTGATTGGTGCCGACACGGTAGCGGTGAGCATCGGCATAAGCGAAAACGCGCCCCTGTAGCATCCGGTCTGGCGACAGGCCAACCCCCGGTACCATATTGCTTGGGCCGAATGCCGCTTGCTCGACTTCCGCGAAATAGTTGAGCGGGTTGCGATTGAGCTCCAACTCGCCGACTTCAATCAGCGGAAACTCTTTCTGCGACCAAGTCTTGGTCACGTCGAACGGGTTCTCATAATGCGCGGCAGCTTGTGCCTCGGTCATGATCTGGATACACACACGCCATTTCGGGAAGTCGCCACGCTCGATGGCGCTGAACAGATCACGCTGAGCGTAATCCGGATCAGTACCCGCGAGGCGCGCAGCTTCTGCCGGCGCCAGGTTCTTGATCCCTTGTCGAGTCTTGTAGTGCCACTTGACCCAGTGGCGCTCGCCACTGGCATTGATCAAGCTGTACGTGTGACTGCCGAAGCCGTGCATATGACGATAGCCGTCAGGAATGCCTCGATCGGAAAACAGGATCGTGACCTGGTGCAGCGCTTCAGGAGAGTGGGACCAGAAGTCCCACATCGCCTGCGCGCTTTTGAGATTGCTTTGCGGCAGCCGCTTTTGCGTATGGATAAAGTCCGGGAATTTGAGCGGATCGCGGATGAAGAACACTGGTGTGTTGTTGCCAACAATGTCCCAGTTTCCTTCCTCGGTGTAGAACTTCAACGCGAAACCGCGTGGATCGCGCTCGGTGTCCGCCGAACCGCGCTCACCGCCAACGGTGGAAAACCGCAAAAAGGTCGGCGTTTGTTTACCCACTGTTTCAAACAGCTTGGCGCTGGTGAACTGAGTAATGTCGCGAGTCACGGTAAACGTACCGTACGCACCCGAACCTTTGGCGTGCACACGTCGTTCAGGGATGTTTTCTCGGTTGAAGTGGGCGAGTTTCTCGATCAGGTGAAAATCGTCGAGCAGCAGCGGGCCCCGCGGGCCGGCTGAACGGGAATTCTGATTATCGGCGACAGGAGCGCCACTGGCGGTAGTCAGTGTTTTATTTTGGCTCATGCGAACTCTTCCTTTTTCAGTCTTGAACTGCCGGGTAATCGGCTTGGCGGGAAGTATTGATCATCATCATGACAGCCACAAATTCATTAACTTGTGGACATCGATAGAAAATTACTAATGATCAACCCACACTTATAGTGCCGACCGGAAAGGATTGAAGCTTGTACGCAGAGCGCATTTCTTACAGGCACAAAAAACCGGGCACTGGGCCCGGTTCCTTGTTTCAGACTGACGTCTTACTCAGCGGATACAGCTTCACCGCCGACAGCACGATCAACCAACTCGACGTACGCCATAGGCGCGTTGTCGCCAGCGCGGAAACCGCACTTGAGGATGCGCAGGTAGCCACCCTCACGGGTAGCGTAACGCTTGCCCAGGTCGTTGAAGAGCTTACCAACGATAGCTTTCGAACGAGTACGGTCGAAAGCCAGACGGCGGTTAGCCAGGCTGTCTGTCTTGGCCAGAGTGATCAGCGGCTCAGCAACGCGACGCAGTTCTTTGGCTTTTGGCAGAGTAGTTTTGATCAGCTCGTGCTCGAACAGCGACACCGCCATGTTCTGGAACATGGCCTTGCGGTGCGAGCTGGTGCGGCTGAGGTGACGACCACTTTTACGATGACGCATGGTTCATTCCTTACCAAACACTACGTTCGGTGATTACGACGATCAGGCAGTCGCCTTGTCGTCCTTCTTAAGACTTGCAGGCGGCCAGTTGTCGAGGCGCATGCCGAGGGACAGACCGCGGGAGGCCAGAACGTCCTTGATTTCAGTCAAGGATTTCTTGCCCAGGTTCGGAGTCTTCAACAGCTCTACTTCGGTACGCTGAATCAGGTCACCGATGTAGTAGATGTTTTCCGCCTTAAGGCAGTTAGCCGAACGTACAGTCAGTTCCAGATCGTCAACCGGGCGAAGCAGGATCGGATCGATCTCGTCTTCTTGCTCGATTACCACTGGTTCGCTGTCACCTTTGAGGTCGACGAACGCAGCCAACTGCTGTTGCAGGATGGTTGCAGCGCGGCGGATAGCCTCTTCAGGATCCAGAGTACCGTTGGTTTCCAGATCAATAACCAGCTTGTCCAGGTTAGTACGCTGTTCGACACGGGCGTTTTCCACCACGTATGCGATACGGCGAACCGGGCTGAACGAAGAGTCAAGCTGCAAGCGACCAATGCTGCGGCTTTCGTCTTCATCGCTCTGACGCGAGTCTGCCGGTTCATAACCACGACCACGAGCTACGACGAGCTTCATGTTCAGGGCGCCGTTAGACGCCAGGTTAGCGATTACGTGATCGGGGTTAACGATCTCGACATCATGATCCAGCTGAATATCGGCAGCGGTAACCACCCCCGAACCCTTCTTCGACAAGGTCAGCGTAACTTCGTCACGGCCGTGCAGCTTGATAGCCAGACCTTTAAGGTTCAACAGGATTTCAATTACGTCTTCCTGTACACCTTCGATGGCGCTGTACTCGTGGAGCACACCGTCAATCTCGGCCTCGACTACTGCACAGCCGGGCATTGAGGACAACAGGATGCGGCGCAGCGCGTTGCCCAGGGTGTGGCCAAAGCCACGCTCGAGAGGCTCGAGAGTGATCTTGGCGCGGGTTGGACTGACAACCTGCACATCAATGTGGCGGGGTGTCAGGAACTCATTTACCGAAATCTGCATGGATGCACCTATTTTCTAGCCCTTACTTGGAGTAGAGCTCGACAATCAGGCTTTCGTTGATGTCGGCGGACAGATCACTGCGAGCTGGAACGTTCTTGAAAACGCCCGACTTCTTCTCAGTGTCTACTTCTACCCATTCTACGCGGCCACGTTGGGCACACAGATCGAGAGCTTGGACAATGCGAAGTTGATTTTTTGCTTTCTCGCGAACAGCGACCACGTCACCAGCACGAACCTGGTAGGACGGTACGTTAACGGTCTGACCGTTTACGCTGATCGACTTGTGCGATACCAGTTGGCGGGATTCGGCACGAGTCGAACCAAAGCCCATACGGTATACAACGTTGTCCAGACGGCATTCGAGCAGTTGCAACAGGTTTTCGCCAGTTGCGCCTTTCTTGCCAGCAGCTTCTTTGTAGTAGCCGCTGAATTGACGCTCGAGAACGCCGTAGATACGACGGACCTTCTGCTTTTCACGCAGTTGGGTGCCGTAATCGGACTGGCGACCGCGGCGCTGACCGTGGATACCAGGTGCTGCTTCAATGTTGCACTTCGATTCGATCGCGCGCACGCCGCTCTTCAGGAAGAGATCGGTGCCTTCGCGACGAGCGAGTTTGCATTTTGGACCAATGTAACGAGCCATTCTTTACAATCTCCTGGATTACACGCGGCGCTTCTTCGGCGGACGGCACCCGTTGTGCGGGATTGGCGTCACGTCGGTGATGCTGGCGATCTTGTAGCCACAGCCGTTCAAAGCGCGGACTGCGGATTCACGACCTGGACCTGGACCTTTGACGTTTACGTCGAGGTTTTTCAGGCCGTATTCCAGCGCAGCTTGACCAGCACGTTCAGCAGCTACTTGAGCAGCAAACGGGGTGGACTTGCGGGAACCGCGGAAACCCGAACCACCGGAGGTAGCCCAGGAAAGAGCGTTACCTTGACGGTCGGTAATGGTCACGATGGTGTTGTTAAAAGATGCATGGATGTGGGCGATGCCATCAACCACTGTCTTTTTAACTTTTTTACGAGGACGAGCAGCAGGTTTTGCCATGATTAATTTCCTGTCGATTCGCTGGGGCGATTACTTGCGGATCGGCTTACGCGGACCTTTACGGGTACGCGCGTTGGTCTTGGTACGCTGACCGCGTACTGGAAGACCACGACGATGACGCAGACCGCGATAGCAACCGAGGTCCATCAAGCGCTTGATTTTCATGTTGATTTCGCGACGCAGGTCACCTTCAGTGGTGAACTTCGCCACTTCGCCACGCAGCTGTTCAATTTGCTCGTCGCTCAGATCCTTGATCTTTGCTGCTGGGTTTACCCCAGTATCTGCACAAATTTTCTGTGCAGTAGTGCGACCAACACCATAGATGTAGGTCAGCGAGATAACAGTATGCTTGTTATCTGGAATGTTAACGCCTGCAATACGGGCCATTCAGTGGGACTCCAATTGACAGCTACCTACGCCCCGGAAGCCAAGAAATAGGGCGCGAGATAATATCGCTGTAATAACAAATAATCAACCCGGCAGCGCACTAGCTGCCGGGCTTGAAGCACAATCACACTCAGCCTTGGCGCTGTTTGTGACGCGGTTCCGCGCTGCAAATTACTCGAACAACACCTTCGCGGCGAATAATCTTGCAGTTACGGCACAGCTTTTTCACCGATGCACGAACTTTCATCACCAACTCCTCGAACCTTATGGGTACTCAGCGCAACATGCCGCTGCCGTAACCCTTCAGGTTGGCTTTCTTCATCAGGGATTCGTACTGGTGCGAAACGAGGTGCGATTGTACTTGGGACATGAAGTCCATCACAACCACGACCACGATCAGCAACGAGGTCCCGCCAAGGTAGAACGGAACGTTGGCTGCAACCACCAGGAACTGGGGCAACAGGCAGACGGCCGTCATGTAAAGAGCACCGAACATGGTCAAGCGAGTCAGAACGCCATCAATGTAGCGCGCAGACTGCTCACCTGGACGGATGCCCGGAATAAAGGCACCGGACTTCTTCAGGTTTTCCGCTACGTCTTTCGGATTGAACATCAACGCCGTATAGAAGAAGCAGAAGAAAATAATCCCTGCACTAAACAGCAGAATATTCAACGGCTGACCAGGAGCGATCGACTGCGAGATGTCCTGCAACCAGCCCATACCTTCAGACTGACCGAACCAGGCACCCAACGAAGCCGGGAACAGCAATATGCTGCTCGCGAAAATAGCCGGAATAACACCGGCCATGTTCACCTTCAGCGGCAAGTGGCTGGTCTGCGCAGCAAAGACCTTGCGACCCTGCTGACGCTTGGCGTAGTGAACAGCAATACGACGCTGGCCACGCTCAATGAACACCACGAAACCGATAATCGCTACTGCCAGCAAACCGATGGCAACCAGGGCGAAGATGTTGATATCACCCTGACGTGCAGACTCGAAAGACTGCCCGATCGCTCTCGGAAGACCGGCGACGATACCCGAAAAAATCAACATCGAGATACCGTTGCCAACACCACGCTCAGTAATCTGCTCACCCAGCCACATCATGAACATCGCACCAGCCACAAAAGTGGATACCGCGACGAAATGGAAGCCAAAGTCACCAGTGAACGCTACGCCCTGCCCCGCCAGACCAATGGACATGCCAATGGCTTGAACGAGAGCGAGGACGACAGTGCCGTAGCGGGTGTACTGGCTGATCTTGCGACGGCCAGCTTCACCTTCCTTCTTCAACTGCTCCAGCTGCGGGCTGACGGCGGTCATCAGCTGCATGATGATCGATGCCGAAATGTACGGCATGATCCCCAGTGCAAAGATGCTCATCCGCTCCAGCGCGCCGCCGGAAAACATGTTGAACAAGCTAAGAATGGTCCCCTCATTCTGTCGAAACAGGTCCGCGAGTCGGTCCGGGTTGATACCTGGAACCGGGATGTGTGCGCCTATTCGGTAGACGATAATCGCCAAGAACAGAAAACGCAGACGAGCCCAGAGTTCAGACATACCGCCTTTGCCGAGCGCAGAGAGAGCACCTTGCTTAGCCATTTATTCCTCGAACTTGCCGCCAGCTGCTTCGATAGCCGCACGCGCACCTTTGGTGGCGCCGATTCCCTTGCCGATAGTGACAGCGCGAGTCACTTCACCGGACAGCATGATTTTCACACGCTGTACGTTGACGTTGATCACGTTGGCATCTTTCAGGGACTGCACGGTGACGATGTCGCCTTCCACTTTAGCCAGCTCGGACAGACGCACTTCTGCGCGATCCATAGCTTTCAGGGAAACGAAACCGAACTTCGGCAGGCGACGATGCAGCGGCTGTTGACCGCCTTCAAAGCCTGGAGCAATGGTGCCACCGGAGCGGGAAGTCTGACCTTTGTGGCCACGGCCACCAGTCTTACCCAAACCACTACCGATACCACGGCCCGGACGATGCTTTTCGCGACGGGAACCCGGCGCTGGACTCAGATCATTGAGTTTCATCGATTAACCCTCGACACGCAGCATGTAGTAAGCCTTGTTGATCATCCCGCGATTCTCGGGAGTATCCTGGACTTCTACAGTGTGACCGATGCGACGCAGACCCAGACCCTTAACGCACAGTTTGTGGTTAGGGATGCGGCCGGTCATGCTTTTGATCAGCGTAACTTTAACGGTAGCCATGATCAGAAGATCTCCTTGACGCTTTTGCCACGCTTGGCGGCAATGGATTCAGGAGACTGCATAGCCTTCAAACCTTTGAAAGTGGCGTGAACCACGTTTACCGGGTTAGTCGAGCCGTAGCACTTGGCCAGAACGTTCTGAACGCCAGCAACTTCGAGAACGGCACGCATAGCGCCGCCAGCGATGATACCGGTACCTTCAGAAGCAGGCTGCATGTACACCTTCGAAGCGCCGTGAGCGGACTTCATTGCGTACTGCAGAGTGGTGCCGTTCAGATCAACCTGGATCATGTTGCGGCGAGCAGCTTCCATTGCCTTCTGGATCGCAGCAGGCACTTCACGCGACTTGCCACGGCCGAAGCCAACGCGCCCTTTACCATCACCAACCACGGTCAACGCGGTGAAAGTGAAGATACGGCCGCCTTTAACGGTTTTGGCTACGCGGTTAACTTGAACCAGCTTCTCAATGTAGCCTTCGTCGCGCTTTTGGTCGTTATTTGACATAACTTAGAACTCCAGCCCAGCTTCACGAGCAGCATCAGCCAACGCTTTAACGCGGCCATGGTACTTGAAGCCAGAGCGGTCGAAAGCCACCTGCGAGACGCCAGCGGCCTTAGCACGCGTAGCGACCAGCTGGCCAACCTTAGTGGCCGCGTCGATGTTGCCAGTGGCGCCATCACGCAGTTCTTTATCCAAAGTCGAGGCGCTCGCCAGGACTTTGTTGCCGTCGGCCGAAATGACCTGGGCGTAAATGTGCTGCGAAGAGCGGAACACGCAGAGACGCACGACTTCGAGTTCGTGCATTTTCAGGCGTGCTTTGCGAGCGCGACGCAGTCGAGTAACTTTTTTGTCGGTCATTTGCTATGCCCTACTTCTTCTTGGCTTCTTTACGACGGACGACTTCGTCCGCGTAGCGCACACCTTTGCCTTTGTACGGCTCTGGTGGACGGAAGTCGCGGATCTCGGCGGCCACTTGACCTACCAGCTGCTTGTCGATGCCCTTGATCAGGATATCGGTCTGGCTAGGAGTCTCAGCGGTGATGCCTTCCGGCAGTTCGTAATCCACTGGATGCGAGAAGCCAAGAGCCAGGTTCAGCACTGTGCCTTTTGCTTGCGCTTTGTAACCAACACCGACCAGCTGGAGCTTGCGCTCGAAGCCTTGGCTTACGCCTTGGACCATGTTGTTTACCAACGCACGAGTGGTACCAGCCATTGCGCGAGTTTGTTGATCGCCATTGCGAGCAGCGAAACGCAGCTCACCAGCTTCTTCAACAATCTCAACGGACGAATGGATGTTCAGTTCGAGAGTGCCCTTGGCACCCTTCACCGAAAGCTGTTGGCCTGCGAATTTTACTTCGACACCGGCTGGCAGCTTAACGGGGTTCTTAGCGACGCGAGACATGCTTATCCCCCCTTAGAACACAGTGCAAAGAACTTCGCCGCCGACACCGGCAGCGCGCGCAGCACGATCAGTCATCACACCCTTGTTGGTGGAGACGATAGACACACCGAGACCGCCACGAACTTTTGGCAGATCATCGACGGACTTGTACTGACGCAGGCCTGGACGGCTAACGCGCTT
The DNA here is from genome assembly GCF_900105115.1 of Pseudomonas mohnii. NCBI lineage: Bacteria > Pseudomonadati > Pseudomonadota > Gammaproteobacteria > Pseudomonadales > Pseudomonadaceae > Pseudomonas > Pseudomonas mohnii. The sequence goes on along the minus strand of NZ_FNRV01000001.1, from coordinate 3,974,654 downwards.
CACTTCTTCGATAACCGGACGGCCTTCGAAGTATTTCAGCTCGATGGACAGCAGTGGCTTTGTTTCGCTGCTGATCTGATAACCCGCAATGTAACCTTCGTCCTTCAGGACTTTGGCAACAGCTACCTTCAACGTGGAAGATGGCATGCTTACGACGGACTTTTCAGCCATCTGGGCATTACGGATACGAGTTAGCATGTCCGCTAACGGGTCCTGCATACTCATGGGCTAGACGCTCCTAATACAAAAAAATTAGCCTTGCGGCTATTACGTGTCGCCGAGAATCTCCGAGCATAGAAAACACGGGCTCAGGCGAGCCGGGTATTCTAGACACACCCCAGAAATGAATCAAGCCCCAAAAGGGGCTTGATTCAGATTCAAGGCCACCGGTGGTCAGGATCTTGCGATTCCGACCACCGAGACTTTGACAGTACTTACCAGCTAGCTTTAACCAGACCTGGTACGTCACCACGCATTGCCGCTTCACGCAGTTTGTTACGGCCGAGGCCGAACTTGCGGTAAACGCCGTGTGGACGACCGGTCAGGCGGCAGCGGTTACGCATGCGCGAAGCGCTTGCGTCACGTGGCTGCTTCTGCAGGGCTACTGTAGCTTCCCAACGCGCTTCTGGACTTGCGTTCAGATCAACGATGATAGCTTTCAGTGCTGCACGCTTCTTGGCGTACTTGGCAACCGTGAGCTGACGCTTCAGCTCGCGGTTTTTCATGCTCATCTTGGCCATGGTCCTACTCCAATCAGTTGCGGAACGGGAATTTGAACGCACGCAGCAGAGCGCGGCCTTCATCATCGTTCTTGGCAGTGGTGGTCAGGGTGATGTCCAGACCGCGGAGAGCATCGATCTTGTCGTAGTCGATTTCCGGGAAGATGATCTGCTCTTTCACGCCCATGCTGTAGTTGCCACGACCATCGAAGGACTTGGCATTCAGGCCGCGGAAGTCGCGAACCCGAGGCAGGGAGATCGACAGCAGACGATCCAGGAACTCGTACATACGCTCACGGCGCAGGGTCACTTTGACGCCGATCGGCCAACCTTCACGGACTTTAAAGCCAGCGATGGATTTGCGAGCGTAGGTCACAACGACTTTCTGGCCGGTGATCTTTTCCAGGTCAGCAACAGCGTGCTCGATGACTTTTTTGTCGCCGATCGCTTCGCCCAGACCCATGTTCAGGGTGATTTTGGTAACGCGCGGAACTTCCATCACGTTCGAAAGCTTAAGTTCTTCCTTAAGTTTCGGAGCGATTTCCTTCCGGTAAATCTCTTTTAGTCGTGCCATGGTCTTCTACCTAGCAGTGTTCAAGCATCAACCGCTTTTTGGGTCGACTTGAAGACACGAATTTTCTTACCGTCTTCTACTTTGAAACCAACGCGGTCAGCCTTGTTGGTTTCGCCGTTGAAGATGGCGACGTTGGAAGCGTGCAGTGGCGCTTCTTTCTCGACGATACCGCCCTGTACGCCCGACATCGGGTTAGGCTTGGTATGACGCTTGACCAGGTTCAGACCACCAACAACCAGACGGTTGTCAGCAAGAACCTTCAGCACCTTACCGCGCTTACCTTTGTCTTTGCCGGCGATCACGATGATCTCGTCGTCACGACGAATCTTTTGCATGTCGGATCTCCTTACAGCACTTCTGGGGCGAGCGAGACGATCTTCATGAACTTCTCAGTACGAAGTTCACGGGTCACTGGCCCAAAGATACGGGTGCCGATTGGCTCTTGCTTGTTGTTCAGAAGAACAGCAGCGTTGCCATCAAAGCGGATAATGGAGCCATCAGCACGACGTACGCCGTGACGAGTGCGGACTACAACAGCAGTCATCACTTGGCCTTTTTTCACCTTACCGCGAGGAATTGCTTCCTTCACGGTAACTTTGATGATGTCACCGATACCAGCGTAACGACGATGGGAGCCACCCAGCACCTTGATGCACATAACGCGGCGAGCGCCGCTGTTATCGGCCACATCGAGCATGGATTGAGTCTGAATCATATAATTTCTCCGACCCCTAGTCCTTAGACTTCCACAGCGCGTTCGAGAACATCAACCAGCGCCCAAGACTTGGTCTTGGCCAAAGGACGAGTTTCACGAATAGTGACTTTGTCGCCGATGTGGCACTGATTGGTTTCGTCGTGCGCGTGCAGCTTAGTCGAACGCTTAACGTATTTACCGTAGATCGGGTGCTTTACGCGACGCTCGATCAGAACGGTGATGGTTTTGTCCATCTTGTCGCTGACAACACGGCCAGTCAGCGTACGGACAGTTTTTTCGGCTTCAGCCATGATTACTTACCTGCCTGCTGGTTGAGCACAGTCTTCACGCGAGCGATGTCACGCTTAACTTGCGAGAGCAGATGAGACTGCCCCAACTGGCCAGTTGCTTTCTGCATACGCAGATTGAACTGGTCGCGCAGCAAGCCGAGCAGTTGCTCGTTCAGCTGCTGTGCGGATTTTTCACGAAGTTCATTCGCTTTCATCACATCACCGTCCGTTTAACAAAGGCGGTGGCGAGCGGCAGCTTTGCAGCAGCCAGGGCAAAAGCCTCACGCGCCAGCTCTTCAGTTACACCCTCGATTTCATACAGGACTTTGCCTGGCTGAATCTGGGCTACCCAGTATTCGACGTTACCCTTACCTTTACCCATCCGAACCTCGAGAGGTTTTTTGGAGATCGGCTTGTCCGGGAATACACGGATCCAGATCTTGCCGCCACGTTTTACGTGACGGGTCAGAGCACGACGCGCTGACTCGATCTGACGAGCGGTGAGACGACCACGAGCAACAGACTTCAGCGCGAACTCGCCGAAGCTGACTTTGCTACCGCGCAATGCCAGGCCACGGTTGTGACCAGTCATTTGCTTGCGGAACTTCGTACGCTTTGGTTGCAACATTTGGCGTACCCCTTACTTAGCAGCTTTTTTACGAGGCGCTGGTGCTTGTGGTTTCAGTTCTTCTTGGCGACCACCAATTACTTCGCCTTTGAAGATCCAAACCTTTACACCGATCACACCGTAGGTGGTGTGAGCTTCGTAGTTGGCATAGTCGATGTCGGCACGCAGGGTGTGCAGTGGCACACGACCTTCGCGATACCATTCAGTACGTGCGATTTCAGCACCGCCGAGACGACCGCTCACTTGGATTTTGATGCCTTTGGCACCAATGCGCATTGCGTTCTGTACAGCGCGCTTCATAGCGCGACGGAACATAACGCGACGCTCCAGCTGCTGAGCTACGCTCTGCGCAACCAGCATACCGTCGAGCTCCGGCTTGCGGATCTCTTCGATATTGATGTGCACAGGCACACCCATTTGCTTGGTCAGGTCCTGACGCAGTTTCTCAACATCTTCACCTTTCTTCCCGATAACGATACCTGGGCGAGCGGTGTGAATGGTGATACGTGCAGTTTGGGCCGGACGATGGATATCGATACGGCTTACGGACGCGCTTTTTAGTTTGTCTTGGAGATACTCACGCACCTTCAGATCAGCGAACAAGTAGTCCGCATAAGTCCGACCGTCTGCGTACCAGACGGAGGTGTGCTCCTTGACGATTCCCAGGCGAATGCCAATGGGATGTACTTTCTGACCCATCTCTTCGACTCCGTTACTTGTCAGCAACCTTGACAGTGATATGGCAAGACCGCTTGACGATGCGATCAGCACGGCCTTTGGCACGCGGCATGATGCGCTTCAGCGAACGCCCTTCGTTAACGAAAACGGTGCTGACTTTCAGGTCATCAACGTCTGCGCCTTCGTTATGCTCGGCGTTGGCTACGGCCGACTCCAGCACTTTCTTCATGATCTCGGCGGCTTTCTTACTGCTGAAAGCCAACAGGTTGAGCGCTTCGCCCACCTTCTTCCCGCGGATCTGGTCGGCGACCAAGCGGGCTTTCTGGGCGGAGATTCGAGCGCCCGACAACTTAGCGGCTACTTCCATTTCCTAACCCCTTAACGCTTGGCTTTCTTGTCTGCCACGTGCCCACGATAAGTGCGGGTACCGGCGAACTCGCCCAGTTTGTGGCCGACCATGTCTTCGTTAACGAGAACTGGGACGTGTTGACGACCGTTGTGTACTGCGATGGTCAGACCGACCATTTGTGGCAGGATCATCGAGCGACGCGACCAGGTTTTAACTGGTTTGCGATCGTTCTTTTCCGCCGCCACTTCGATCTTCTTCAGTAGGTGAAGATCGATAAAAGGACCTTTTTTCAGAGAACGTGGCACTGTCGTATCCCTCTATTTACTTGCGACGACGGACGATCATTTTGTCGGTACGCTTATTACCACGAGTCTTCGCGCCCTTAGTCGGGAAGCCCCATGGCGATACCGGATGACGACCACCAGAGGTACGACCTTCACCACCACCATGTGGGTGGTCAACCGGGTTCATGGCAACACCACGAACGGTTGGGCGAACGCCACGCCAGCGTTTGGCACCAGCTTTACCCAGCGAACGCAGGCTGTGCTCGGAGTTCGAGACTTCACCCAGGGTCGCGCGGCATTCAGCCAGCACTTTACGCATCTCACCAGAACGCAGACGCAGGGTCACGTAGACACCTTCACGAGCGATCAGCTGAGCCGAAGCACCAGCGGAACGAGCGATCTGTGCGCCTTTACCTGGCTTCAATTCGATGCCGTGTACGGTGCTACCAACTGGAATGTTACGCAGTTGCAGAGCGTTGCCCGGCTTGATCGGTGCCAGAGCACCTGCGATCAGCTGGTCGCCAGCACTCACGCCCTTAGGGGCGATGATGTAGCGACGCTCGCCATCTGCGTACAGCAGCAGAGCGATGTGAGCAGTACGGTTTGGATCGTATTCGATACGCTCGACAGTGGCAGCGATGCCATCTTTGTCGTTGCGACGGAAGTCGACCAGACGATAATGCTGCTTATGACCACCACCGATGTGACGAGTGGTAATACGGCCATTGTTGTTACGACCACCAGACTTCGACTTCTTCTCGAGCAGCGGTGCGTGAGGAGCGCCTTTATGCAGCTCCTGGTTGACCACCTTGACCACAAAACGGCGGCCAGGGGAAGTCGGTTTGCATTTAACGATTGCCATGATGCACCCCTTCCTTACTCAGCACTGCTGCTGAAATCGAGATCTTGGCCTGGCTGAAGGGAGATAACTGCCTTCTTCCAGTCATTACGCTTGCCCAGACCGCGAGCAGTGCGCTTGCTCTTACCCAGAACATTCAGGGTAGTAACACGCTCTACTTTCACGCTGAACAGGCTTTCGACGGCCTTCTTGATTTCCAGCTTGGTTGCATCAGTAGCAACCTTGAAAACGAACTGGCCTTTCTTGTCTGCCAGAACCGTAGCCTTCTCGGAAACGTGCGGGCCAAGCAGAACTTTAAATACGCGTTCCTGGTTCATCCCAGCAGCTCCTCGAATTTCTTCACGGCCGACACGGTGATCAACACCTTGTCGTATGCGATCAGACTAACTGGATCGGAACCTTGCACGTCACGTACATCTACGTGTGGCAGGTTACGAGCAGCCAGGTACAGGTTCTGATCAACAGCGTCCGACACGATCAAAACATCGGTCAGGCTCATGTTGTTCAGCTTGCCCAGCAGGTCTTTGGTTTTCGGCGTTTCAACAGCGAAATCCTGAACCACGACCAGACGATCAGTACGCACCAGCTCAGCAAGGATGGAACGCATTGCTGCGCGATACATCTTCTTGTTCAGCTTCTGGGAGTGATCCTGAGGACGAGCTGCGAAAGTGGTACCGCCGCCACGCCAGATTGGGCTACGGATAGTACCGGCACGAGCACGGCCAGTACCTTTCTGACGCCATGGGCGCTTACCGCCACCAGAAACGTCGGAACGGGTCTTTTGCTGCTTGCTACCTTGACGGCCGCCAGCCATGTAGGCCACGACTGCTTGGTGAACCAGCGTCTCGTTGAATTCGCCGCCAAATGTCAGTTCGGAAACTTCGATCGCTTGAGCGTCATTTACATTTAATTGCATGTCAGCTTCCCCTTAACCGCGAGCCTTGGCTGCTGGACGTACAACCAAGTTGCCGCCAGTAGCGCCAGGAACAGCGCCCTTGACCAACAACAGATTGCGTTCAGCGTCCACGCGCACTACTTCGAGGGACTGCACGGTCACGCGCTCAGCGCCCATATGACCGGACATTTTTTTGCCCTTGAATACACGACCAGGAGTCTGGCACTGGCCGATAGAGCCTGGAACGCGGTGGGATACGGAGTTACCGTGGGTGTTATCTTGCCCGCGGAAGTTCCAACGCTTGATCGTACCCTGGAAGCCTTTACCCTTGGACTGACCGGTTACATCAACCAGTTGACCAGCGGCGAAGATTTCAGCGTTGATCAGATCGCCGGCCTGGTACTCGCCTTCTTCAAGACGGAATTCCATTACGGTACGACCAGCGGCAACGTTCGCTTTAGCGAAGTGGCCAGCCTGAGCTGCTGTTACACGCGAAGCACGACGCTCGCCGACAGTGACTTGCACTGCACGATAGCCATCGGTCTCTTCAGTTTTGAACTGGGTGACGCGATTCGGTTCGATCTCAATGACCGTGACCGGAATGGAGACACCTTCTTCGGTGAAAATACGGGTCATACCGCATTTACGACCGACTACACCAATAGTCATGTTGTAAACCTCATGAGTGTACGGGGCTTTCACCCGCTATGGCCGCCCATTTCAGAGCGTTACACGACTAAGACCGAGTCTTAGCCGAGGCTGATCTGCACTTCCACACCGGCCGCAAGATCAAGCTTCATAAGTGCATCAACGGTTTTATCCGTTGGCTGGACGATGTCCAGAACGCGCTTATGAGTACGGATCTCGTACTGGTCACGCGCGTCTTTGTTGACGTGCGGGGAGACCAGAACGGTGAACCGCTCTTTACGGGTAGGCAGTGGAATTGGACCACGCACTTGAGCACCAGTACGTTTCGCGGTTTCCACGATTTCCTGGGTGGATTGGTCGATCAGGCGATGGTCGAAAGCCTTCAACCTGATACGGATTTGCTGATTTTGCATTGGATTTCAGACTCCGGCTGCTATTCCCACCGGGCGCAATACGCCCGTTAAAAGGAGGCGCAATTCTATAGACGCCCCCGATAGGTGTCAACCCAATAAAAAAAGCCCCCGCTGAGCGGGGGCCTTTTCAAAGCATCAAAGCTAACTCAAAAAGAGCTTACTCGATGATTTTAGCTACAACGCCAGCACCAACGGTACGGCCGCCTTCACGGATAGCGAAGCGCAGACCGTCTTCCATCGCGATGGTTTTGATCAGGGTAACAGTCATTTGAATGTTATCGCCTGGCATTACCATTTCAACGCCTTCTGGCAGCTCGCAGTTACCGGTCACGTCAGTAGTACGGAAGTAGAACTGTGGACGGTAGCCTTTGAAGAACGGAGTGTGACGACCGCCTTCTTCCTTGCTCAGAACGTAAACTTCTGCAGTGAACTTGGTGTGCGGCTTAACCGAACCTGGCTTAACCAGAACCTGGCCACGCTCAACGTCGTCACGCTTGGTACCACGCAGCAGAACGCCGCAGTTCTCGCCAGCACGACCTTCGTCGAGCAGTTTGCGGAACATTTCAACACCGGTGCAGGTGGTGGTGGTGGTGTCACGCAGACCAACGATTTCCAGTGCATCTTGAACGCGAACGATACCGCGCTCGATACGACCAGTCACAACAGTACCACGACCCGAGATCGAGAATACGTCTTCGATTGGCATCAGGAATGGCTTGTCGATAGCACGCTCTGGCTCTGGGATGTAGCTGTCCAGAGTTTCAACCAGCTTCTTGACAGCAGTGGTGCCCATCTCGTTTTCATCGTTACCTTCCAGCGCCATACGCGCGGAACCGATGATGATTGGAGTGTCGTCACCTGGGAAGTCGTAAGTGCTCAGCAGATCGCGCACTTCCATCTCAACCAGTTCCAGCAGCTCTGCGTCGTCTACCAGGTCAGCCTTGTTCAGGAAAACCACGATGTACGGAACGCCTACCTGACGGGACAGCAGGATGTGCTCACGGGTTTGTGGCATCGGACCATCAGCGGCCGAGCAAACCAGGATAGCGCCGTCCATCTGGGCAGCACCGGTGATCATGTTCTTCACGTAGTCAGCGTGACCTGGGCAGTCAACGTGAGCGTAGTGACGAATGCTCGAGTTGTACTCAACGTGCGCGGTGTTGATGGTGATACCGCGAGCTTTCTCTTCTGGTGCGCTGTCGATCTTGTCGAAGTCAACACGAGCCGAACCGAAAACTTCGGAGCAGACGCGAGTCAGAGCAGCGGTCAGAGTGGTTTTACCGTGGTCAACGTGACCGATAGTGCCAACGTTGACGTGCGGTAGGGAACGATCAAATTTTTCTTTAGCCACGACAATTAACTCCTTGCCTAAAGGACTGAATCAGCCTTGTTTTTTGGTAACGGTTTCGACGATGTGCGACGGAGCCGTATTGTATTTTTTGAATTCCATAGAGTAGCTTGCGCGACCCTGGGACATCGAACGAACGTCGGTCGCATAACCGAACATCTCGCCCAACGGAACTTCAGCACGGATAACCTTACCGGAAACCGTATCTTCCATACCCAGAATCATGCCGCGACGACGGTTAAGGTCGCCCATCACGTCACCCATATAGTCTTCAGGCGTAACAACCTCTACCGCCATGATCGGCTCGAGCAACTCACCACCGCCCTTCTGGGCCAGTTGCTTGGTCGCCATGGAAGCAGCCACCTTAAACGCCATCTCGTTCGAGTCGACGTCGTGGTAAGAACCATCAAACACGGTAGCCTTCAGGCCGATCAGCGGATAGCCGGCAACAACACCGTTCTTCATCTGCTCTTCGATACCCTTCTGGATAGCCGGGATGTATTCCTTAGGAACCACACCACCCACTACTTCGTTCAGGAATTGCAGACCTTCCTGACCTTCGTCAGCAGGTGCAAAACGGATCCAGCAATGACCGAACTGGCCACGACCGCCGGACTGACGAACGAACTTGCCTTCGATTTCACAGCTCTTCGTGATGCGCTCACGATAGGAAACCTGAGGCTTACCGATGTTGGCTTCGACGTTGAACTCACGGCGCATCCGGTCAACCAGGATGTCCAGGTGCAGCTCGCCCATGCCAGAGATGATCGTTTGACCAGTCTCTTCATCAGTTTTGACGCGGAAAGACGGGTCTTCCTGAGCAAGCTTGCCCAGAGCGATACCCATTTTTTCCTGGTCATCCTTGGTCTTAGGCTCAACGGCAACCGAAATAACCGGCTCCGGGAAGTCCATACGAACCAGGATGATTGGCTTGTCAGCGTTGCAGAGGGTTTCACCGGTGGTGACATCCTTCATGCCGATCAGGGCCGCGATGTCGCCAGCGCGTACTTCCTTGATCTCTTCACGGGCGTTTGCGTGCATTTGCACCATACGACCCACGCGCTCTTTCTTGCCTTTAACCGAGTTGATCACGCCGTCGCCGGAGGCCAACACGCCCGAGTAAACGCGGACGAAGGTCAAGGTACCCACGAATGGGTCGGTAGCGATCTTGAACGCCAGAGCCGAGAACGGCTCGTTGTCGTCTGCATGACGCTCCATTTGCTTTTCCTCATCATCCGGGTCAGTACCCTTGATGGCAGGAATGTCGGTTGGAGCCGGCAGGTAGTCGATAACGGCGTCGAGAACCAGGGGAACACCCTTGTTCTTGAAGGAAGAACCGCAAACAGCCAGGACGATTTCGCCAGCGATAGTACGCTGACGCAGAGCGGCCTTGATTTCCTCGATGGTGAGCTCTTCGCCCTCGAGGTACTTGTTCATCAGCTCTTCGCTGGCTTCGGCCGCAGCCTCAACCATGTTACTACGCCACTCTTCAGCCAGCTGCTGCAGTTCAGCAGGGATAGCTTCGCGACGTGGAGTCATGCCCTTGTCAGCATCGTTCCAGTAAACCGCTTCCATGGTCATCAGATCGATCTGACCCTGGAAGTTGTCTTCGGAACCGATAGCCAACTGGATCGGCACCGGAGTGTGACCCAGACGCTGCTTGATCTGAGCGATCACGCGCAGGAAGTTCGCACCGGCACGGTCCATCTTGTTCACGTAAACGATACGTGGAACACCGTACTTGTTGGCTTGACGCCATACGGTTTCGGACTGAGGCTCAACGCCGGACGTACCGCAGAACACAACGACCGCGCCGTCGAGTACACGCAGGGAACGCTCAACTTCAATGGTGAAGTCTACGTGACCCGGGGTGTCAATGACGTTGAAGCGGTATTGGTCTTTGTGCTGCTTAGCAGAACCCTGCCAGAAGGCGGTAATAGCAGCAGAAGTAATGGTAATACCACGCTCCTGCTCCTGAACCATCCAGTCTGTGGTCGCGGCGCCGTCATGCACCTCGCCCATCTTGTGACTTTTGCCAGTGTAAAAAAGGACGCGCTCGGTGGTGGTGGTTTTACCAGCATCCACGTGAGCAACGATACCAATGTTACGGTAGCGATTAATCGGTGTAGTACGAGCCATAAAGCCCTCGCAAAATTAGTGACGCTAAAATTAGAAGCGGTAGTGCGAGAAAGCTTTGTTAGCTTCAGCCATACGGTGCACGTCTTCACGCTTCTTAACTGCAGCACCTTTACCTTCGGCGGCGTCCAACAGTTCGCCAGCCAAACGCAGAGCCATAGACTTCTCGCCGCGCTTACGGGCGAAGTCTACCAACCAGCGCATTGCCAGAGCGTTACGACGGGACGGACGAACTTCAACCGGAACCTGGTAAGTAGCACCGCCTACACGGCGCGACTTTACTTCGACCAGCGGAGCGATGGCGTCGAGAGCTTTCTCGAAGATTTCCAGGGGGTCGCTGTTCTTGCGTTCTTTAACCTTTTCCAGCGCGCCATAAACGATACGCTCGGCAACGGCTTTCTTGCCGCTTTCCATCACGTGGTTCATGAACTTGGCCAGGATCTGGCTTCCGTATTTTGGATCGTCAAGCACTTCGCGCTTGGCTGCTACGCGTCTTCTTGGCATGGATAAGCCCTCAAACGGTCTTCAGGTTCGCTCGGAATCGGTGCCCTTGCGGGACGCCTCCGACCTTACTCTTATCGACTCAGAAAAATAGATGATTCAGTTTACAAAAAGCCGCTACTACTTAGGCTTCTTGGTACCGTACTTCGAACGACCCTGGTTACGACCTTTAACGCCGGAAGTATCCAAAGAACCGCGTACGGTGTGGTAACGAACACCTGGCAAGTCTTTTACACGACCGCCGCGGATCAGTACCACGCTGTGCTCTTGCAGGTTGTGGCCTTCACCGCCGATGTACGAGGAAACCTCGAAACCGTTGGTCAGACGCACACGGCATACTTTACGCAGTGCCGAGTTAGGTTTTTTCGGCGTAGTGGTGTACACACGGGTGCACACGCCACGACGTTGCGGGCAGTTCTGCAGCGCAGGCACGTCGGATTTCTCGACGATACGCTTACGCGGCTGACGTACCAGCTGGTTGATAGTTGCCATCTACTAGCTCCACTGTTGTCTTGCGACGCTATTGTCTTGCAAGAAAAGCAAAATGGCAGGAACGAGTTCCCGCCAAATTTAGGGGTACAAGAGTCTAAAGAGGATCTTGCCCCCAGTCAAGGCAAGGCCCCGACCTCCCCACTCATCCAACCTCGACAAATTGTCTTGATTCGATGAACGGAGTGACCAGGGCCTTACGCTCATTTACCGCAGAACTCAGTTACCGCTCGAGTTCAGCGCTTCGGTCAGTGCAGCTTCCACTTCACTGGCGCTCACGCGCAACGGTTTGTCTGCATCACGGCGACGCTTGCGCTCGCTGTGATAAGCCAGACCGGTACCAGCCGGGATCAGACGACCCACGACCACGTTTTCTTTCAGGCCGCGCAGGTAATCGCGCTTGCCGGTTACCGCCGCTTCGGTCAGTACGCGAGTGGTTTCCTGGAAGGAAGCCGCCGAGATGAACGATTCGGTGGACAACGACGCCTTGGTGATACCCAGCAGAACGCGAGTGAACTTGGAGACAAACTTGTCTTCCGCGCTCAGGCGCTCGTTCTCTACCAGTACGTGAGTCAGTTCCATCTGGTCGCCCTTGATGAAACTGGAATCGCCGGATTCAGCGATCTCAACTTTACGCAGCATCTGACGCAGGATGGTCTCGATGTGCTTGTCGTTGATCTTCACGCCTTGCAGACGGTAAACGTCCTGGATCTCGTTAACGATGTACTTGGCGAGCGCACTTACACCCAACAGACGCAGGATGTCGTGTGGATCGCTCGGGCCGTCGGAGATAACTTCGCCGCGGTTCACTTGTTCGCCCTCGAAGACGTTCAGGTGACGCCACTTCGGAATCAGCTCTTCATACGGATCGCTACCGTCGTTCGGGGTGATAACCAGACGGCGCTTGCCTTTGGTCTCTTTACCGAACGCGATGGTGCCGCTGACTTCAGCCAGAATCGACGCTTCTTTCGGACGACGAGCTTCGAACAAGTCGGCAACACGCGGCAGACCACCGGTGATGTCACGGGTTTTCGAAGTTTCTTGCGGAATACGAGCGATAACATCACCGATCGCAATCTTCGCACCATCCGCCACACCGACCAGGGCGTTGGCTGGCAGGAAGTACTGAGCAATAACGTCAGTACCTGGCAGCAACAGATCCTTGCCGTTGTCGTCGACCATCTTCACGGCGGGACGGATGTCCTTACCGGCAGCTGGACGGTCTTTGGCGTCGAGCACTTCAATGTTGGTCATACCGGTCAATTCGTCAGTCTGACGCTTGATCGTGATGCCTTCTTCCATGCCCACGTAGGTCACGGTACCTTTCATCTCGGTGACGATTGGGTGAGTGTGCGGATCCCACTTGGCCACGATTGCGCCAGCGTCGACCTTGTCACCTTCTTTAACCGAAATCACGGCACCGTACGGCAGCTTGTAACGCTCGCGCTCACGACCGAAGTCATCAGCGATAGCCAGCTCGCCAGAACGGGACACGGCAACCAGGTGGCCATCCACTCGCTCAACGTGTTTCAGGTTGTGCAGACGGACGGTACCGCCATTCTTCACCTGAACGCTGTCGGCTGCGGAGGTCCGGCTTGCCGCACCACCGATGTGGAACGTACGCATCGTCAGCTGGGTACCCGGCTCACCGATGGACTGGGCAGCGATAACGCCGACCGCTTCACCGATGTTCACCTGGTGACCACGAGCCAGGTCACGGCCGTAGCACTTGGCGCAAATGCCATAGCGGGTTTCGCAGCTGATCGGCGAACGCACGATCACTTCGTCGATGCTGTTCAGCTCGATGAACTCGACCCACTTCTCGTCTACCAGAGTGCCGGCAGGAACGATGACGTCCTCGGTACCCGGCTTGAATACGTCACGGGCGATAACACGACCCAATACGCGTTCACCCAACGGCTCTACAACGTCACCGCCTTCAATGTGCGGAGTCATTACCAGGCCGTGTTCGGTGCCGCAATCGATCTCGGTTACAACCAGATCTTGTGCTACGTCTACCAGACGACGAGTCAGGTAACCGGAGTTAGCTGTTTTCAACGCGGTATCCGCAAGACCCTTACGAGCACCGTGAGTGGAGATGAAGTACTGGAGTACGCTCAAACCTTCACGGAAGTTCGCAGTAATCGGCGTTTCGATGATGGAGCCGTCCGGCTTGGCCATCAGGCCACGCATACCGGCGAGCTGACGGATCTGCGCAGCAGAACCCCGTGCGCCCGAGTCGGCCATCATGTACATCGAGTTGAAGGATTCCTGGTCGACTTCGACACCATGACGGTCGATGACTTTCTCTTTCGAGAGGTTGGCCATCATCGCCTTGGAAACTTCGTCGTTCGCCTTGGACCAGAGGTCGATCACTTTGTTGTACTTCTCGCCCTGGGTTACCAGGCCGGAGGCGTACTGACTTTCGATCTCTTTCACTTCGTCGGTGGCTGCACCGATGATGCGGGCTTTTTCATCCGGGATAACGAAGTCGTTAACACCGATGGAAACGCCGGAAATGGTCGAATAGGCAAAACCGGTGTACATCAACTGGTCAGCGAAGATCACGGTCTCTTTCAGACCAACCACGCGGTAGCACTGGTTGATCAGCTTGGAGATCGCCTTTTTCTTCATCGGCAGGTTGACGACGTCGTACGACAGACCTTTTGGCACAACCTGGAACAACAGCGCACGGCCGACAGTGGTGTCGACGATACGGGTGTTGGTCACGCTGCCGCCATCACGGTCGTTGACGGTTTCGTTGATCCGCACTTTGACCTTGGCGTGCAGAGCGGCTTCGCCGGCACGGAACACACGGTCAACTTCCTGCAGATCCGCGAACACACGACCTTCGCCCTTGGCGTTGATCGCTTCACGAGTCATGTAGTACAGACCCAATACAACGTCCTGCGACGGAACGATGATTGGCTCACCGTTGGCTGGCGACAGAATGTTGTTGGTCGACATCATCAACGCACGCGCTTCCAACTGGGCTTCCAGTGTCAGCGGTACGTGCACGGCCATTTGGTCGCCGTCGAAGTCGGCGTTGTACGCGGCGCAGACCAGAGGGTGCAGCTGGATAGCCTTACCTTCGATCAGTACCGGTTCAAACGCCTGGATACCCAGACGGTGAAGGGTCGGTGCACGGTTGAGAAGCACTGGGTGTTCGCGAATCACTTCAGCGAGAACGTCCCAAACCTCTGGCAGCTCGCGCTCGACCATCTTCTTGGCAGCTTTGATGGTAGTCGCGAGACCACGCATTTCCAGCTTGCCGAAAATGAACGGCTTGAACAGCTCGAGAGCCATCTTCTTCGGCAGACCGCACTGGTGCAGACGCAGGGTCGGGCCTACGGTAATTACCGAACGACCCGAGTAGTCAACACGCTTACCGAGCAAGTTCTGACGGAAACGACCCTGCTTACCCTTGATCATGTCAGCCAGGGATTTCAGAGGACGCTTGTTGGAACCAGTAATGGCGCGACCACGACGACCGTTGTCGAGCAATGCGTCGACAGCTTCCTGCAACATACGCTTTTCGTTGCGCACGATGATGTCCGGAGCGGACAGATCCAGCAGGCGCTTCAAACGGTTGTTACGGTTGATCACCCGACGATACAGATCGTTGAGGTCGGAAGTCGCGAAACGACCGCCATCCAGCGGGACCAGTGGACGCAGATCTGGCGGCAGAACCGGCAGAACGGTCAGCACCATCCACTCTGGCAGGTTGCCGGAACCCTGGAAGGCTTCCATCAACTTCAGACGCTTGGACAGCTTCTTGATCTTGGTTTCGGAGTTGGTTTGCGGAATCTCTTCACGCAGGCGACCAATCTCGTGCTCCAGGTCGATAGCGTGCAGCAGTTCACGGACAGCTTCGGCACCCATGCGGGCATCGAAATCGTCGCCGAACTCTTCCAGCGCTTCAAAGTACTGCTCGTCGTTGAGCAGCTGACCTTTTTCAAGGGTGGTCATGCCTGGATCGATAACGACGTAGCTCTCGAAGTAGAGAACGCGCTCGATATCACGCAGGGTCATGTCCATCAGCAAGCCGATACGGGACGGCAGCGACTTCAGGAACCAGATGTGGGCGACCGGCGAAGCCAGTTCGATGTGCGCCATGCGCTCACGACGAACTTTTGCCAGCGCGACTTCAACGCCGCACTTCTCGCAGATCACACCGCGGTGCTTCAAGCGCTTGTACTTACCGCACAGGCACTCGTAATCCTTTACCGGGCCAAAGATTTTGGCGCAGAACAGGCCGTCACGCTCAGGTTTGAACGTACGGTAGTTGATGGTTTCCGGTTTTTTAACTTCACCGAACGACCACGAACGGATCATCTCAGGTGATGCCAATCCGATACGGATGGCGTCGAACTCTTCGACTTGACCCTGGTTTTTCAGCAAATTCAGTAGGTCTTTCAAGGCCTTTCCTCCTGGCGGAGCAGAGAGCGGGCAATCCAGCCCCGCTCTCGATTCGCGTCACGTGTTATTCGGTTTCCAGATCGATATCGATGCCGAGGGAACGAATTTCCTTGATCAACACGTTGAAGGACTCGGGCATGCCCGGCTCCATACGGTGATCGCCGTCCACGATGTTTTTGTACATCTTGGTCCGGCCGTTCACATCGTCCGACTTCACTGTGAGCATTTCTTGCAGAGTGTATGCAGCACCGTATGCTTCCAGTGCCCAGACCTCCATCTCCCCGAAACGCTGACCACCGAACTGCGCCTTACCACCCAACGGTTGCTGGGTAACCAGGCTGTACGAACCGGTAGAACGAGCGTGCATCTTGTCGTCTACCAAGTGGTTCAGCTTCAGCATGTACATGTAGCCAACGGTAACCGGGCGCTCGAACTTGTTGCCGGTACGGCCATCGGTCAGCTGCATCTGGCCGCTTTCTGGCAGGTCTGCCAGTTTCAGCATGGCCTTGATTTCGCTTTCCTTGGCACCGTCGAACACCGGAGTGGCCATCGGTACGCCGCCGCGCAGGTTTTGAGCCAGATCCAGAATTTCCTGGTCCGAGAAGTCATCGAGGCTTTCCTGACGACCGCCGATCTCGTTGTAGATCTCGTGCAGGAATTTACGCAGCTCGGCAACTTTACGCTGCTCTTCAATCATGCGGTTGATCTTCTCGCCCAGACCTTTGGCCGCGAGGCCCAGGTGGGTTTCAAGGATCTGACCAACGTTCATACGCGAAGGTACGCCCAACGGGTTGAGGACGACGTCGACCGGGGTGCCATTGGCATCGTGCGGCATGTCTTCAACCGGCATGATCACGGAGACCACACCCTTGTTACCGTGACGACCGGCCATCTTGTCGCCCGGTTGGATGCGACGACGGATTGCCAGGTAAACCTTGACGATCTTCAGCACGCCTGGAGCCAGGTCATCGCCTTGCTGCAGTTTGCGCTTCTTGTCTTCGAATTTGTCATCCAGCAGACGACGACGATCAACGATGTAGGCCTGAGCCTTCTCGAGCTGCTCGTTCAGAGCATCTTCAGCCATGCGCAGTTTGAACCACTGGCCGTGCTCAAGACCGTCGAGTACTTCGTCGGTGATGTCCTGGCCTTTCTTCAGACCGGCGCCGCCTTCGGCTTTGTGGCCGACCAGAGCGGAACGCAGACGTTCGAAAGTAGCGCCTTCGACGATACGGAACTCTTCGTTGAGGTCCTTGCGGATCTCGTCCAGCTGGGACTTCTCGATCGACAGGGCACGAGCATCACGCTCAACGCCGTCGCGGGTGAAGACCTGTACGTCGATGACAGTACCCTTGGTACCGGTAGGTACACGCAGGGAGGTGTCTTTAACGTCGCTGGCTTTTTCACCGAAGATCGCGCGCAACAGCTTCTCTTCCGGAGTCAGCTGAGTCTCGCCTTTCGGAGTGACCTTACCAACCAGGATGTCGCCTGCGCCTACTTCAGCACCTACGTAAACGATACCGGCTTCGTCCAGCTTGTTCAGTGCAGCTTCACCCACGTTCGGGATGTCCGCAGTGATTTCCTCTGGGCCAAGCTTGGTGTCACGGGCCACACAGGTCAGTTCCTGGATGTGGATCGTGGTGAAACGGTCTTCCTGAACAACACGCTCGGACAGGCAGATGGAGTCTTCGAAGTTGAAGCCGTTCCATGCCATGAACGCGATGCGCATGTTCTGACCCAGTGCCAATTCACCCATATCGGTGGACGGACCATCGGCCATGATGTCGCTACGCTGAACCCGATCACCTTTACGCACCAGCGGACGCTGGTTGATGCAGGTGTTCTGGTTGGAGCGGGTGTATTTGGTCAGGTTGTAGATGTCGACACCGGCTTCACCGGTTTCAACTTCGTCATCGGCAACACGAACCACGATACGGCTGGCATCGACGGAATCGATCACGCCACCACGACGAGCCACGACGCAAACGCCGGAGTCACGGGCTACGTTACGCTCCATACCGGTACCGACCAGCGGCTTGTCAGCACGCAGGGTTGGTACAGCTTGACGCTGCATGTTCGAACCCATCAACGCACGGTTGGCGTCGTCGTGCTCGAGGAACGGGATCAGCGACGCTGCAACCGAAACTACCTGCTTCGGCGATACGTCCATCAAGGTGACGTCTTCAGGCGCCTTGACGGTGAACTCGTTCAGGTGACGAACAGCTACCAGCTCGTCGATCAGGACTTTCTTGTCGTTCATCGTGGCCGAAGCCTGAGCGATCACGTGATCAGCTTCTTCGATGGCGGACAGGAACACGATCTCGTCGGTGACCAGAGCGTCTTTCACCACGCGGTACGGGCTTTCGAGGAAGCCGTACTGGTTGGTGCGCGCATAGGCAGCCAGGGAGTTGATCAGACCAATGTTCGGACCTTCCGGCGTTTCGATCGGGCAAACACGACCGTAGTGCGTCGGGTGTACGTCACGCACTTCAAAGCCGGCACGTTCACGAGTCAGACCGCCAGGGCCGAGTGCAGAAACACGGCGCTTGTGGGTGATCTCGGACAGCGGGTTGTTCTGGTCCATGAACTGGGACAGCTGGCTCGAACCGAAGAACTCTTTCACCGCTGCCGCTACCGGCTTGGCGTTGATCAGGTCTTGCGGCATCAGGCCTTCGCTTTCAGCCATCGACAGACGCTCTTTGACCGCACGCTCAACACGCACCAGGCCAACGCGGAACTGGTTCTCGGCCATTTCGCCTACGCAGCGAACACGACGGTTACCCAGGTGGTCGATGTCATCGACGATGCCTTTACCGTTACGGATGTCGACCAGAGTCTTCAGTACCGCAACGATGTCTTCCTTGCACAACACGCCCGAACCTTCGATTTCGGTACGACCGATACGACGGTTGAACTTCATCCGGCCGACCGCAGACAGGTCATAGCGCTCAGGGCTGAAGAACAGGTTGTTGAACAGGGTTTCGGCAGCGTCCTTGGTCGGCGGCTCGCCAGGGCGCATCATGCGATAGATCTCGACCAGCGCTTCCAGTTGGTTGCTGGTGGAGTCGATCTTCAGCGTGTCGGAGACGAACGGACCGCAGTCGATATCGTTGGTGTACAGAGTTTCGATGCGAACAACGCCGGCCTTGGCGATTTTCGCCAGGATCTCGGTGTTCAGCTCGGTGTTGCACTCTGCCAGGATTTCGCCAGTTGCCGGATGCACGATGACCTTGGCGGTGGTGCGACCCAGGACGTAGTCCAGAGGCACTTCCAGCTCTTTGATCGCTGCTTTTTCCAGCTGGTTGATGTGACGAGCGGTGATACGACGACCTTGCTCGACAATAACCTTGCCTTTGTCATCCAGGATATCCAGGACCGCAATTTCACCACGCAGGCGCTGAGGCACCAGCTCCAGGCTCAGGCTCTCGCCTTTCACGTGGAATACGTTGGTGGTGTAGAACGCGTCCAGCACTTCTTCGGTGGTATAGCCGAGCGCGCGCAGCAGTACCGATGCAGGCAGCTTGCGACGACGGTCGATACGCACGAATACGCAGTCTTTCGGGTCGAACTCGAAGTCCAGCCACGAACCGCGGTAAGGAATGATGCGCGCGGAGTACAGCAGTTTACCGGAGCTGTGCGTCTTGCCACGGTCGTGGTCGAAGAACACGCCCGGGGAACGGTGCAGCTGGGAAACGATTACACGCTCAGTACCGTTGATTACGAAGGTACCGTTCTCAGTCATCAAGGGGATTTCACCCATGTAGACTTCTTGCTCTTTGATGTCCTTGATCGCTTTGTTCGACGACTCTTTGTCGAAAATGATCAGGCGCACTTTTACCCGCAAAGGTACGGCGTAAGTTACACCGCGCAATACGCATTCTTTGACATCAAATGCCGGTTCGCCCAGGCGATAACCGACGTACTCCAGCGCAGCATTGCCGGAGTAGCTGATGATCGGGAAAACGGATTTGAAGGCCGCATGCAGGCCCACGTCGCGGAACTGATCTTTAGTCGCTCCCGCTTGCAAGAATTCACGATACGAATCCAGCTGGATGGCCAGGAGGTACGGCACATCCATGACGTCCGGCAACTTGCTAAAGTCCTTGCGGATACGTTTTTTCTCAGTATATGAGTAAGCCATCAGCGTTCCCCAGCTTGGTCACCTGCTTGTTTGGCCCCTCCCGACGGGAGCAGCCAGAAAATCGTGCAAACCCCATGGTTTGCGCCACCGCATCGGGTGGTTACAGCTCGCTATCAGCGCCGACCGAGCCGGCTGCCAATAACGGAAAAAGGCCGGTGGCAAGAGCCACCAGCCATCAGCCTGTCGCTTAACGCTCGGGCTGGAAACGCAAAGTCGATGCTTACTTCAGCTCGACTTTAGCGCCTGCTTCTTCCAGAGCTGCTTTGGCTTTGTCAGCTGCGTCTTTGGCAACAGCTTCCAGAACCATGGCAGGAGCGCCGTCAACTACAGCCTTGGCTTCTTTCAGGCCCAGACCGGTCAGTTCACGTACAGCCTTGATCACGTTAACTTTCTTCTCGCCAGCTTCGGTCAGCATGACGTTGAATTCAGTTTGTTCTTCAACAACGGCAGCAGCAACAGCTGGGCCAGCGGAAGCAGCAGCAGCGGAAACGCCGAACTTCTCTTCCATTGCCTTGATCAGCTCAACGATTTCCATTACGGATTTTTCGCCGATTGCTTCGATGATTTGCTCGTTAGTCAGAGACATGACTATTAATTCCTGTATTGGGGTGACGGCCTACGCGGCCATCGAAATAAACAATAAACGCTGAAAGGAGTCGCTCAGCCTTAGGCTGCAGCAGCTTCTTTCTGGTCGCGAAGTGCCGCCAGAGTACGAGCCAATTTGCTGGTTGCGCCTTGAATCACGCTCATCAGCTGAGAAATTGCTTCGTCACGGGTCGGCAGAGTTGCCAGCACGTCGATTTGGTTAGCTGCGAGGAACTTGCCCTCGAACGCAGCTGCCTTGATCTCGAACTTATCCTGACCTTTTGCGAACTCTTTGAAGATACGGGCAGCAGCGCCCGGATGCTCTTTCGAGAATGCAATCAAGGTAGGGCCGGTGAACACGTCGTTGAGAACACTGTATTCAGTGTCAGCAACAGCGCGCTTGAGCAGGGTGTTACGTACAACACGTACGTAAACGCCAGCTTCACGAGCCTCTTTACGGAGTCCGGTCATCGCGCCTACTGTTACGCCACGGGCATCAGCCACGACAGCGGACAGAGCGACTTTGGCAGCCTCGTTGACTTCAGCGACGATGGCCTTCTTGTCTTCGAGTTTAATTGCCACGGGTTTAACTCCTGCTTGTTACCGTTTCATCCAGTCGAAACCAGATGTCGTTTTGGTGTCTGATTCGGTAAGGAACCGGGAGCACCATCTGCGTAGGCTTGAGGTTTAAGACTTGCGTCGCCTACGGTCTTGGACAGCCCCCGCCAGGCAGGGACCCCAATTTTTCAATTGACGCAATCGCTTGCGTCAATCCGAGTCTTACGCGTCCAGCGAGCTCTGGTCGATGACCAGACCTGGGCCCATAGTGGTGCTCAGGGTAACGCGCTTGACGTAAATACCTTTCGAGGAAGCCGGCTTGATACGCTTCAGATCAGCGATCAGGGCTTCAACGTTTTCCTTCAGCTTGACGGCGTCGAAGCCAATCTTGCCAACGGAAGTGTGGATGATGCCGTTTTTGTCGGTGCGATAACGAACCTGACCAGCCTTGGCGTTTTTAACCGCGGTAGCTACGTCTGGAGTTACGGTGCCGACTTTAGGGTTAGGCATCAGACCACGTGGACCGAGGATCTGACCCAGCTGACCCACGACGCGCATGGCATCCGGGGATGCGATCACTACGTCGTAGTTCAGGTCGCCGCCTTTCATTTCGGCAGCCAGATCGTCCATACCTACGCGGTCAGCGCCGGCAGCCAGAGCGGCTTCAGCAGCTGGACCCTGGGTGAACACGGCAACGCGAACGGTCTTGCCAGTGCCGTGTGGCAGCACAGTAGCGCTACGAACGACCTGATCGGATTTACGTGGGTCAACGCCCAGGTTTACAGCAACGTCGAACGACTCGCTGAACTTGACAGTCGACAGCTCGGCCAGCAGTGCAGCGGCGTCTACAAAGTTGTAGGCCTTGCCTGCTTCGATTTTGCCGGCGATAGCCTTTTGACGCTTGGTCAGCTTAGCCATTACACACCCTCCACGTTAAGGCCCATGCTACGAGCAGAACCGGCGATAGTACGCACGGCTGCTTCCATATCAGCTGCAGTCAGATCCGCGTTTTTGGTTTTCGCGATTTCTTCCAGCTGAGCACGGGTAACGGTGCCAACCTTAACGGTGTTCGGACGAGCGGAACCGCTGGTCAGACCGGCCGCCTTCTTCAGCAGAACCGAAGCAGGGGTGGATTTGGTTTCGAACGTGAAGCTACGGTCGCTGTAGACAGTGATGATCACTGGAGTCGGCAGACCTGGCTCAAGACCCTGAGTACGGGCGTTGAAAGCCTTGCAGAATTCCATGATGTTCACGCCGTGCTGACCCAGAGCAGGACCAACAGGTGGGCTTGGGTTAGCCTGAGCGGCCTTCACTTGCAGCTTGATGTAAGCGGTAATCTTCTTGGCCATGAGGCACTCCAATTACGGGTTCAAACGCCTCGAAAGGCTCCCCGGTTACTTGCGCGTTTATCCCAGTGACGACAAAACCCCACAGCCTAAGGCTGCGGGGTTGGGATGCTTGCTCAGTTAGACCTTTTCGACCTGACTGAACTCCAACTCTACCGGAGTAGAGCGACCGAAAATGAGTACAGCCACCTGGATGCGACTCTTTTCGTAGTTAACTTCTTCAACAGTGCCGGTAAAATCGGCAAAAGGACCGTCATTGACGCGCACCGACTCACCAGGCTCGAACAGCGTCTTCGGCTTCGGCTTGTCGCTACCATCAGCGACGCGGCGCAGAATTGCTTCCGCTTCCTTATCAGTGATTGGAGCCGGCTTATCAGCGGTACCGCCAATGAAACCCATAACTCGAGGAGTATCCTTGACCAAGTGCCAAGTACCCTCATTCATGTCCATCTGGACCAGCACGTAACCAGGGAAGAATTTACGCTCGCTTTTACGCTTCTGGCCATTACGCATTTCAACCACTTCTTCAGTGGGAACCAGAATCTCGCCGAAGCCATCTTCCATGCCAGCCAGCTTTACGCGCTCAATCAACGAGCGCATGACATGCTTCTCGTAACCGGAGTAAGCATGCACAACATACCAACGCTTAGCCACGGGACACCCTTAGCCGACAATCAAGGAAACAAGCCAGCCGAGCAGGGAATCAAGCCCCCACAACAGCAACGCCATAACCAGAACAACAGCCACAACAATCAACGTGGTCTGCGTGGTTTCTTGGCGAGTTGGCCAAACGACTTTACGAATCTCGGTGCGCGCTTCCTTGACAAGAACAAAGAAAGACTTGCCCTTGACCGTCTGCAAGCCTACAAAGGCAGCTACAGCAGCAATCACAAGCAAAGCGAGCACACGGTACAGGATCGGCGAAGCAGAGAAATACTGATTGCCAACAACGCCAATAACCACCAAAGCGACTACCACTAGCCACTTGAGCAGATCGAAGCGAGAACCTTGAGCTTCAGCTTTAGGAGTCATCTATGAAGATCCTGTGAAAAGAAAGCCAGACACACCTGGTGAATCTGGCAGGTCAGGAGGGAATCGAACCCCCAACCTACGGTTTTGGAGACCGTCGCTCTGCCAATTGAGCTACTGACCTAAAACAAAATCAGGCCGACCATTATGCCGGCCTGAAAAAGACTTTACAACAACTTACTCAATGACCCAGATCGCTCGCCCGCACCAGGAGGCCAAAACCACCCTTGCAAACAATGACAAACAACCTCTAGCCATTAAAACAAAGGCAGATATTTTCATATCTGCCTTGTTATATGGAGCTCTTGAGCGGATTTGAACCGCTGACCTCACCCTTACCAAGGGTGTGCTCTACCAACTGAGCTACAAGAGCGAAACACCGTGCAAAACCTGCAAACTTGGAGCGGGTAGCGGGAATCGAACCCGCATCATCAGCTTGGAAGGCTGAGGTTCTACCACTAAACTATACCCGCGAGGCTTGCAGCTCTCGCTAAAAATGGTGGAGGGGGAAGGATTCGAACCTTCGAAGTCGTAGACGTCAGATTTACAGTCTGATCCCTTTGGCCGCTCGGGAACCCCTCCTAAGCGAGCCGGCATTCTACATCATGCCAGCCTTCTGTCAAGCATTTTTCTCATTAAAAACCTGAGGTTAGCTGCGTTGACCTTGCTTCACATCGCTGACCGCTTTAGGTCTTCGCTGTGGAGCGGGCGCCATTCTATGCAAACTATTCGATGGGCGCAACCCCCTCGCAAGGCATTATTTTATGTTTTAACTCATTGAATTCTCTAGAAAGGTTTAGCAACTGCAAATCGTCGAGCCAACGCCTGCTCTCGGGGGCCACACGCACCCAGTAACCGGCTGATTCGGCGCTCCCCTTCGGCAACGACTGATATTTCACCTCCATGCCGCTCAATCGGCGCTCAAGCCCCTGAGCGACATCCTGCCGCGTAAATCCGCCTATATAGAGGCAGCCAGCATCTACTTGAGCAGCCTTTTCTTTTTCCTTGGTCGAATCAGGCGTTTCACTCAACAGGCGAATATCCTGCTGCCCCCCCCGATACAAACTTAAAGGCGTCACATCTTTCGCACGCAGAGGAGCCTCTTGCTGATGCCAGATGTAATAGAAGACGTTGAGAACCAGCAGAAGCAGAAACAACCAACGCATAAGGACCTCAGGACAAAGGACACGCCATAGCCAAGCCAACGAATACCAGGTCCGGAACCACCCTCGCCTCCGGCACGATGCCTGAAACCAAGGCAGCATCGCCCCCCGTCAGGAACACTACGAATTCTTTACCCCAGTAACTGCGCGCCAGTTCCAGCTGAGTAAGCACAAACCCTTGAAGCATCAACAGACACCCCCGCTCGACAGCTTCGACCGTCGTACGACCCGGAATGAGACTCTCCAACGCGCGCTCGGCCGCGCGATCACCGTAACGAATTTTGCGGGTATGTGTGCGAAGCTGATTACGCATCAATGGCATACCTGGACAGATGAATCCACCCAAGTGCCCTCCATCCCTGGCAACGAAGTCAGCTGTCACAGCAGTACCGAAATCAAGGACAAGGCACGCGCCCGCAGCCAGATGAAAACCGCCCAGCATTGCGAGCCAGCGATCCAGCCCGAGCCGTTCGAAATCCTCATAACCATTGCGCACCCCGGACATTTCCCGCGCGGGAACCGCGCAGACCGCCGAGACATTGAAGGATGCCTTCAACAAAGCAGTCAACTCACTGGTTTCATCCGCGGTCCTGACACTCACCAGCCGACAAAACTTCAGAGCAAGGCCTTTCAGTGTTTTCAAGTCGTCAAGCAGCGCCAGATCCGAATCGACAACGCCCTCACCCACCACTGACCGCGCATTCGCCTCAAGCACGCGCCACTTGATGAAACTATTTCCGCAATCGAGCTCAAGAATCATCGCGCAACCTCAGACTCAGCTCGCCACCACTGAAAACTTTTTCCACGCCATCCACCTTCAAGCGCAAGGCGCCTTGGCTATCGATCCCCAGCACTTCACCGTCTATATGGGTTACACCAGCTATCAACGACACCGCTCGCCCCTGCCACAGATGATTTTGCTCCCACTCAGCCTGAATAGCTGAAAATCCGCCCGCCTGGTGACGCGACAGATACTTCTGAAGCATCAATCCAAGCTCGGCGACAAGAAGATTGCGATCGAACACCTTGCCGGACTGAAGCCGCATGGAAGTCCACTGCTGATCGACCTCCTCAGTTACCTGCATGTTTACATTGATCCCAACACCCAGCACCACATGGCAGACATCGGCGGGATCCCCCACCAGCTCAAGCAGAATTCCGGCAATCTTCTTCTGACCCACAAGAACATCGTTGGGCCACTTCAATCCAGCCGCCGAAATGCCAAGCTCTCGCAGCGTATGCATGACAGCGAGCCCCACAACAAGGCTCAAACCTTCCAGCTGACGCATCCCACCTTCAATACGTAGCACCAGGCTGTAATAGATATTCTCTGCAAATGGACTCGCCCACCGCCTTCCGCGCCTTCCACGACCCGCCGTCTGACGCTCGGCGAGTACGATAAAGGGAGACGCCTGGCCTTGATCTATGGCGCGTAGCGCCTCGGCATTGGTGGAGTCAATCGAGTCAAAAGCCAAAACCGGCCAATTACAGGAAGACGCAAGCCGGCCAATTTCCTGTGGATCAAGCAGCGTCAATGGCGCGGCCAACTGATAACCTCGCCCTCGGACCTTATGAATGGACAAACCCAGCTCAGCCTCCAGGTGCTGGAGCTGCTTCCAGACAGCACTGCGACTGATGCCCAAGGCAGCACCTAGCGCTTCACCCGAATGGAATCGGCCATCTTTAAGAAGCTTTAACAACGTCAGCATGCAAGTCTCGCCTCACAATGAGGCCCGCATGATAGCCACGCCCCGAGCAGTTGCATAGAAACCCGGAGAGTCAGATTTTCCTGCGGACAAAAACAAAACCCCTACCTGCGTACGCAGATAGGGGTTTTGGAATTTAATCTTGACGATGACCTACTCTCACATGGGGAAACCCCACACTACCATCGGCGATGCATCGTTTCACTGCTGAGTTCGGGATGGGATCAGGTGGTTCCAATGCTCTATGGTCGTCAAGAAATTCGGGTACCGAACCGTCTTTCGACGCTTCAGCAAATTGGGTATGCGATAGTTTGTGCGGCTTTTGTGAATCGTTGCGAACTTTCGGTTCATTGCGTCTTCACACACCGCAATCTGGTGCCTTTTCAGGTCAGCAAATTGCTTGGGTGTTATATGGTCAAGCCTCACGGGCAATTAGTATTGGTTAGCTCAACGCCTCACAGCGCTTACACACCCAACCTATCAACGTCGTAGTCTTCGACGGCCCTTCAGGGGACTCAAGGTCCCAGTGAGATCTCATCTTGAGGCTAGTTTCCCGCTTAGATGCTTTCAGCGGTTATCTATTCCGAACATAGCTACCCGGCAATGCCACTGGCGTGACAACCGGAACACCAGAGGTTCGTCCACTCCGGTCCTCTCGTACTAGGAGCAGCCCCTCTCAAATCTCAAACGTCCACGGCAGATAGGGACCGAACTGTCTCACGACGTTCTAAACCCAGCTCGCGTACCACTTTAAATGGCGAACAGCCATACCCTTGGGACCGGCTTCAGCCCCAGGATGTGATGAGCCGACATCGAGGTGCCAAACACCGCCGTCGATATGAACTCTTGGGCGGTATCAGCCTGTTATCCCCGGAGTACCTTTTATCCGTTGAGCGATGGCCCTTCCATACAGAACCACCGGATCACTAAGACCTACTTTCGTACCTGCTCGACGTGTCTGTCTCGCAGTCAAGCGCGCTTTTGCCTTTATACTCTACGACCGATTTCCGACCGGTCTGAGCGCACCTTCGTACTCCTCCGTTACTCTTTAGGAGGAGACCGCCCCAGTCAAACTACCCACCATACACTGTCCTCGATCCGGATAACGGACCTGAGTTAGAACCTCAAAGTTGCCAGGGTGGTATTTCAAGGATGGCTCCACGCGAACTGGCGTCCACGCTTCAAAGCCTCCCACCTATCCTACACAAGCAAATTCAAAGTCCAGTGCAAAGCTATAGTAAAGGTTCACGGGGTCTTTCCGTCTAGCCGCGGATACACTGCATCTTCACAGCGATTTCAATTTCACTGAGTCTCGGGTGGAGACAGCGCCGCCATCGTTACGCCATTCGTGCAGGTCGGAACTTACCCGACAAGGAATTTCGCTACCTTAGGACCGTTATAGTTACGGCCGCCGTTTACCGGGGCTTCGATCAAGAGCTTCGCGTTAGCTAACCCCATCAATTAACCTTCCGGCACCGGGCAGGCGTCACACCCTATACGTCCACTTTCGTGTTTGCAGAGTGCTGTGTTTTTAATAAACAGTCGCAGCGGCCTGGTATCTTCGACCGGCGTGGGCTTACGCAGCAAGTGCTTCACCCTCACCGGCGCACCTTCTCCCGAAGTTACGGTGCCATTTTGCCTAGTTCCTTCACCCGAGTTCTCTCAAGCGCCTTGGTATTCTCTACCCAACCACCTGTGTCGGTTTGGGGTACGGTTCCTGGTTACCTGAAGCTTAGAAGCTTTTCTTGGAAGCATGGCATCAACCACTTCGTGTTCTAAAAGAACACTCGTCATCAGCTCTCGGCCTTAGAATCCCGGATTTACCTAAGATTCCAGCCTACCACCTTAAACTTGGACAACCAACGCCAAGCTGGCCTAGCCTTCTCCGTCCCTCCATCGCAATAACCAGAAGTACAGGAATATTAACCTGTTTTCCATCGACTACGCTTTTCAGCCTCGCCTTAGGGACCGACTAACCCTGCGTCGATTAACGTTGCGCAGGAAACCTTGGTCTTTCGGCGTGGGTGTTTTTCACACCCATTGTCGTTACTCATGTCAGCATTCGCACTTCTGATACCTCCAGCAAGCTTCTCAACTCACCTTCACAGGCTTACAGAACGCTCCTCTACCGCATCACCTAAGTGATACCCGTAGCTTCGGTGTATGGTTTGAGCCCCGTTACATCTTCCGCGCAGGCCGACTCGACTAGTGAGCTATTACGCTTTCTTTAAAGGGTGGCTGCTTCTAAGCCAACCTCCTAGCTGTCTAAGCCTTCCCACATCGTTTCCCACTTAACCATAACTTTGGGACCTTAGCTGACGGTCTGGGTTGTTTCCCTTTTCACGACGGACGTTAGCACCCGCCGTGTGTCTCCCATGCTCGGCACTTGTAGGTATTCGGAGTTTGCATCGGTTTGGTAAGTCGGGATGACCCCCTAGCCGAAACAGTGCTCTACCCCCTACAGTGATACATGAGGCGCTACCTAAATAGCTTTCGAGGAGAACCAGCTATCTCCGAGCTTGATTAGCCTTTCACTCCGATCCACAGGTCATCCGCTAACTTTTCAACGGTAGTCGGTTCGGTCCTCCAGTCAGTGTTACCTAACCTTCAACCTGCCCATGGATAGATCGCCCGGTTTCGGGTCTATTCCCAGCGACTAGACGCCCTATTAAGACTCGCTTTCGCTACGCCTCCCCTATTCGGTTAAGCTCGCCACTGAAAATAAGTCGCTGACCCATTATACAAAAGGTACGCAGTCACAGAACAAAGTCTGCTCCCACTGCTTGTACGCATACGGTTTCAGGATCTATTTCACTCCCCTCTCCGGGGTTCTTTTCGCCTTTCCCTCACGGTACTAGTTCACTATCGGTCAGTCAGTAGTATTTAGCCTTGGAGGATGGTCCCCCCATATTCAGACAAAGTTTCTCGTGCTCCGTCCTACTCGATTTCATGACCAAGAGATTTTCGCGTACAGGGCTATCACCCACTATGGCCGCACTTTCCAGAGCGTTCCGCTAATCTCAAAGCCACTTAAGGGCTAGTCCCCGTTCGCTCGCCACTACTAAGGGAATCTCGGTTGATTTCTTTTCCTCAGGGTACTTAGATGTTTCAGTTCCCCTGGTTCGCCTCTTAAGCCTATGTATTCAGCTTAAGATAACCATCTTATGATGGCTGGGTTCCCCCATTCAGACATCTCCGGATCAAAGTCTGTTTGCCGACTCCCCGAAGCTTTTCGCAGGCTACCACGTCTTTCATCGCCTCTGACTGCCAAGGCATCCACCGTATGCGCTTCTTCACTTGACCATATAACCCCAAGCAATCTGGTTATACTGTGAAGACGACATTCGCCGAAAATTCGCATTGCTCAAAGAGCAACTCACAAATTTTACCTTAGCCTGATCCGTTACCAGTGAAAGTAACGTTCAGTCTATCTTTCTATCACATACCCAAATTTTTAAAGAACGATCTAGCCAAAGACTAGAAATCAACATTCACCATCCATCGATGGAATGCTCATTTCTAAGCTTTCAAACTTCAGAAGCAGTAGTGGTGGAGCCAAACGGGATCGAACCGTTGACCTCCTGCGTGCAAGGCAGGCGCTCTCCCAGCTGAGCTATGGCCCCGTATCTCTACAGGTGTCCCACACAAAATTGGTGGGTCTGGGCAGATTCGAACTGCCGACCTCACCCTTATCAGGGGTGCGCTCTAACCAACTGAGCTACAGACCCAATTTCGGGCTGCTTCTATCGTCTTCTTCAATGAATCAAGCAATTCGTGTGGGAACTTATGGAGTAGCTGAGTCGTCGATTAAGGAGGTGATCCAGCCGCAGGTTCCCCTACGGCTACCTTGTTACGACTTCACCCCAGTCATGAATCACACCGTGGTAACCGTCCTCCCGAAGGTTAGACTAGCTACTTCTGGTGCAACCCACTCCCATGGTGTGACGGGCGGTGTGTACAAGGCCCGGGAACGTATTCACCGCGACATTCTGATTCGCGATTACTAGCGATTCCGACTTCACGCAGTCGAGTTGCAGACTGCGATCCGGACTACGATCGGTTTTGTGGGATTAGCTCCACCTCGCGGCTTGGCAACCCTCTGTACCGACCATTGTAGCACGTGTGTAGCCCAGGCCGTAAGGGCCATGATGACTTGACGTCATCCCCACCTTCCTCCGGTTTGTCACCGGCAGTCTCCTTAGAGTGCCCACCATTACGTGCTGGTAACTAAGGACAAGGGTTGCGCTCGTTACGGGACTTAACCCAACATCTCACGACACGAGCTGACGACAGCCATGCAGCACCTGTCTCAATGTTCCCGAAGGCACCAATCCATCTCTGGAAAGTTCATTGGATGTCAAGGCCTGGTAAGGTTCTTCGCGTTGCTTCGAATTAAACCACATGCTCCACCGCTTGTGCGGGCCCCCGTCAATTCATTTGAGTTTTAACCTTGCGGCCGTACTCCCCAGGCGGTCAACTTAATGCGTTAGCTGCGCCACTAAGAGCTCAAGGCTCCCAACGGCTAGTTGACATCGTTTACGGCGTGGACTACCAGGGTATCTAATCCTGTTTGCTCCCCACGCTTTCGCACCTCAGTGTCAGTATCAGTCCAGGTGGTCGCCTTCGCCACTGGTGTTCCTTCCTATATCTACGCATTTCACCGCTACACAGGAAATTCCACCACCCTCTACCATACTCTAGCTTGTCAGTTTTGAATGCAGTTCCCAGGTTGAGCCCGGGGCTTTCACATCCAACTTAACAAACCACCTACGCGCGCTTTACGCCCAGTAATTCCGATTAACGCTTGCACCCTCTGTATTACCGCGGCTGCTGGCACAGAGTTAGCCGGTGCTTATTCTGTCGGTAACGTCAAAATTGCAGAGTATTAATCTACAACCCTTCCTCCCAACTTAAAGTGCTTTACAATCCGAAGACCTTCTTCACACACGCGGCATGGCTGGATCAGGCTTTCGCCCATTGTCCAATATTCCCCACTGCTGCCTCCCGTAGGAGTCTGGACCGTGTCTCAGTTCCAGTGTGACTGATCATCCTCTCAGACCAGTTACGGATCGTCGCCTTGGTGAGCCATTACCTCACCAACTAGCTAATCCGACCTAGGCTCATCTGATAGCGCAAGGCCCGAAGGTCCCCTGCTTTCTCCCGTAGGACGTATGCGGTATTAGCGTCCCTTTCGAGACGTTGTCCCCCACTACCAGGCAGATTCCTAGGCATTACTCACCCGTCCGCCGCTGAATCAGAGAGCAAGCTCTCTTCATCCGCTCGACTTGCATGTGTTAGGCCTGCCGCCAGCGTTCAATCTGAGCCATGATCAAACTCTTCAGTTCAAACATCTTTGGGTTTTGAGAAAACCCTAAACTTGGCTCAGCAATCGTTGGTTACATCTTTGATTTCTCGCGGAGTAACTTGTGATGCTGATAATCTGTTGACTAGCAGTCTGACTCCACAAGCACCCACACGAATTGCTTGATTCAGTTGTTAAAGAGCGGTTGGTTAAGATCTTTCGTCTCAACCGAGGCGCGCATTCTACAGCAGCCTCATTTGCTGTCAAGTGATTATTTTCAGAAGTTTTCAAGGATTCCTTAACAACTTCAACCACTTGCGCTTTCGATCTCTCGTCAGCGGGAGGCGAATTCTACAGCGTTACTCGCTGCTGTCAACACCTCTTTTTCAACTTCCTTTCGACTTCGATGACCTGAAGCAACCTGCTGCCGAAAACTGCGTAACTCATTGTTTATCAAGGAGTTTTCAGTTTCGACTGCGCCGGAAGTGGGGCGAATTATAGGCTTCTATAATTCGCCGTCAACCCTTTATTTCAGGTTCATTCTGATTTGAGCGTAATTCGCGCAAATGCTTTCTTTCCCGCCTGACAAACATGGGTTGCACCCAGCGCGTATATAAAGGTGCGATCAACAACCTCACCATCGATACGCACGCCGCCGGAGCCGAGCAGATCCCGAGCGACGGCCGAGTTCTTCACCAGGCCTGCTTTATTGAGGACAGCAGCGATCGGCATATCCTCCGTTGCACTCAACTCAATCTCCGGCAAATCATCAGGCAGCTCGCCATCCTTCATACGGTTGCCAGCTGCTCGATGAGCATTGGCCGCAGCCTCCTCACCATGGAAGCGCGCAACAATCTCTTCCGCCAGCTTGATCTTGATATCACGCGGGTTGGCGCCAGCCTCTACATCAGCACGGAAGGCATTGATCTCATCCATGGAACGGAAGCTAAGCAGCTCGAAGTAACGCCACATCAGCGCATCCGGAATGGAGACCAGTTTGCCGTACATGACACCCGGCGCCTCCTGAATGCCAACGTAGTTGCCCAGCGACTTGGACATTTTCTTCACGCCATCCAGCCCTTCGAGCAATGGCATGGTCAGAATGCACTGAGCCTCCTGACCATAACCACGCTGCAGCTCACGCCCCATCAACAGGTTGAACTTCTGATCGGTACCGCCCAGCTCGACGTCCGCGCGCAAGGCAACAGAATCGTAGCCCTGAACCAATGGATAGAGGAACTCGTGAATGGCGATCGGCTGATTGGTCGTGTATCGCTTATCGAAGTCATCGCGCTCAAGCATGCGAGCTACGGTGTACTGCGAAGTCAGCCGAATGAAGTCGGCCGGCCCCATCTGATCCATCCAGGTGGAGTTGAATGCCACCTCGGTTTTAGCCGGATCAAGAATCTTGAAGACTTGAGTCTTGTACGTCTCGGCGTTCTCCAGCACCTGCTCTCGGGTCAGCGGTGGGCGCGTAGCACTCTTGCCACTGGGATCACCGATCATCCCGGTGAAATCGCCAATCAGGAAGATCACCTGGTGACCCAACTCCTGAAACTGGCGCAGCTTATTGATAAGCACGGTATGACCCAGGTGCAAATCCGGCGCAGTCGGATCGAAGCCTGCTTTAATGCGCAGCGGCTGGCCGCGCTTGAGCTTCTCAATCAGCTCGGACTCGACCAACAGTTCTTCCGCACCACGTTTGATCAGCGCTAGCTGCTCTTCAACCGACTTCATAACAGACCCGCAAGGCTCAGATTCAAAGGGACCCAACCATACAAGATCGTGCGTCAAATACAAAGTTTGCCCGGCGCACGGACGCCAATCCACGGACAGAGCGTCCGCAGACTTGCTTCAGAGATGATTTGGTTATATTTTATACAGTTATTTCATCTTCATCATGTCATTCATCTTTTCCAATTCATCTTTATTCAAAGTCAAAATTACTTATGACCAAAGAATCGTCTAAAGCGCCACCGCTTTACCCGAAGACCCACCTGCTCGCCGCGAGCGGCATCGCCGCCCTTCTGAGCCTGGCCCTTCTGGTATTTCCCTCCAGTGATGTAGAAGCCAAAAAGACGACCCTGAGTCTTGAACTGGAAAGTCCTGCTGAACAACTGACACAAGATCAAGACGCTGCTGACGCCGTTCAAGCCACAAATGAGCCAGTAGCTTCACCTTTCGCGCAGATCGACAACAGCGCTGAAGACACCCAGGAAACCGCTCAATCCGCGCCTGCTCCGGCTGTCGAAGAAAAGAAGGCTCCCAACCACAGGGAAGTGATCGTCGCCAAAGGCGACACTCTTTCCACGCTGTTCGAGAAAGTTGGCCTTCCAGCCACCTCGGTACATGACGTGCTGGCCAGCGACAAGCAGGCCAAGCAGTTCAGTCAGCTCAAGCACGGGCAGAAACTCGAATTCGAACTGAGCCCCGACGGCCAGCTGACCAACCTGCACAGCAAGGTCAGCGACCTCGAAACCATCACCCTCACCAAGAACAACAAGGGCTATACGTTCAATCGCATTACCGCCAAGCCGACCGTCCGCTCCGCCTACGTTCATGGCGTGATCAACAGCTCGCTGTCGCAGTCCGCTGCACGTGCCGGCCTGTCCCACAGCCTGACCATGGACATGGCCAGCGTGTTTGGTTATGACGTCGATTTCGCCCAGGACATTCGCCAGGGCGACGAATTCGATGTGATTTACGAGCAGAAAGTCGTCAATGGCAAAGCCGTCGGCAACGGTCCGATCCTGTCCGCACGCTTCACAAACCGTGGCAAAACCTACACCGCTGTGCGTTACACCAATAAACAAGGCAACAGCAGCTACTACACCGCTGAAGGCAACAGCATGCGCAAGGCATTCATCCGCACCCCAGTGGACTTTGCCCGCATCAGCTCGAAGTTTTCCATGGGGCGCAAGCACCCGATCCTGAACAAAATCCGCGCACATAAAGGTGTCGACTACGCAGCACCACGTGGCACTCCGATCAAGGCTGCCGGTGATGGCAAGGTATTGCTGGCAGGACGCCGCGGCGGCTACGGCAATACCATTATCCTCCAGCATGGCAACACCTACACCACGCTGTATGGCCACATGCAAGGCTTTGCCAAGGGTGTGAAGACCGGTGGCACCGTCAAACAGGGCCAGGTCATCGGCTACATCGGCACCACCGGACTTTCGACCGGACCGCATTTGCACTACGAGTTCCAGGTCAATGGCGTGCACGTGGATCCACTGGGCCAGAAATTGCCAATGGCTGATCCAATCGCCAAGGCCGAACGCGCCCGCTTCCTCGCACAGAGCCAGCCTCTGATGGCGCGCATGGAGCAGGAAAAGGCCACCATGCTGGCTTCGAGCAAGCGCTAAGCCATGCCGCTCTATATAGGCGTAATGTCCGGGACCAGCCTTGATGGACTGGATATTGCGCTGATCGAGCAAAACCAGGCGATCAGGCTGATCGCCACACACTACATACCCATGCCCGAAACGCTGCGCACCGAGCTACTTGGCCTGTGCGCCAGCGGACCCGACGAGATAGCACGCTCCGCCATCGCCCAGCAGAACTGGGTAACGCTCGCAGCGCAGGGCATTCACGGCCTCCTCGCACAAGAACAACTCAAACCTGAAGACATTCGAGCGATTGGCAGCCATGGCCAGACCATTCGCCACGAGCCGGCGCGAGGCTTTACGGTACAGATCGGTAATCCGGCGCTATTGACGGAGCTGACCCATATCACCGTGGTCAGTGATTTCCGCAGCCGCGATGTGGCCGCAGGCGGGCAAGGCGCCCCCCTGGTGCCTGCCTTCCACGAAGCCTTGTTTGAAGAGCGGGCCGGCAACCGAGCCGTGCTCAACGTCGGCGGCTTCAGCAACCTCAGCCTGATCGAGCCGGGCAAGCCTGTCGCCGGTTTCGACTGCGGCCCGGGGAATGTACTACTGGACGCCTGGATTCATCAGCAGCGTGGCGACAACTTTGATCGCAACGGTCAATGGGCTGCCAGCGGAAAAGTCGAGCCAGTGCTGTTAAAAGCGCTGCTTAGCGACCCATTCTTCTTGACCAAGGGACCAAAGAGCACCGGCCGGGAGGTTTTCAACCTGCCATGGCTGATGCATCACCTGGCGCAGTTACCGACCTTCGCTCCCGAGGACGTGCAGGCAACACTACTTGAGTTGACTGCGCTGACCATCGTCGAATCCCTGCAAAGCGCCCAATCGAACACCCAGGAACTGCTGGTCTGTGGCGGTGGCGCGCATAACACCTCGCTGATGAACCGACTGGCCAGCCTGCTGCCGGGCGCAACCGTCAGCAGCACTGCGGCTTACGGTGTCGACCCTGACTGGGTCGAAGCCATGGCCTTCGCCTGGCTGGCCCACTGCTGTCTCGAAGGCATCGCCGCCAATCGCCCGAGCGTCACCGGCGCCCGCGGCTTGCGTGTATTGGGCGCGATCTACCCCGCATAAACGCCAGACAGCAAAACGCCGCAGAGCCCAGAGGCCATGCGGCGCTTAGTGATGCAGGCGTGCTGATCAGATCGAGAACGAAGAGCCGCAGCCACAGGTTGTGGTTGCATTCGGGTTCTTGATGACGAAGCGCGAACCTTCCAGACCTTCCTGATAATCCACCTCGGCCCCGGCCAGGTACTGGAAGCTCATCGGATCGACCACCAGACTCACACCTTCGCGCTCGACGATGGTGTCGTCATCGGCCACTTCTTCATCGAAGGTGAAGCCGTACTGAAAACCTGAACAACCGCCGCCCGTAACGAATACGCGCAGCTTCAAGCGATCATTCCCCTCTTCATCGACCAGGCTCTTCACCTTGTGCGCGGCACCGTGGGTAAATTGCAAAGCCGTGGGGGTGAAGGATTCGACGCTCATGCTGACTATCTCCCGGCGCTACGCCGCCATAATGCGTGATGACGCGCATTATCCGCTTCTCCTAGAAAAGCGGTCAACTATTGTTAGGGTATATCAACCAATCAAATCGCCGACCCAGAATGAAAAAAGGCCCGTTTAACGGGCCTTTTTACTGGGCGCTACAGAGCCTTACGGCAACATGCCAGCGTGAGACAGACCAAGGCGTTCATCCAGTCCGAACAGGATGTTCATGTTCTGCACCGCCTGACCCGATGCGCCTTTGACCAGGTTGTCGATCACCGACAGCACAACCACCAGATCACCGTCCTGTGGCCGATGTACCGCAATCCGGCAGACGTTGGCACCACGCACGCTGCGGGTTTCCGGGTGGCTTCCGGCGGGCATGACGTCGACAAACGGTTCGTTGGCATAACGCTTTTCGAACAGCGCCTGCAGATCCACCGAGCGATCCACGACAGTCGCGTACAGCGTGGAATGAATGCCACGGATCATCGGCGTCAGATGCGGAACAAAGGTCAGGCCGACATCCTTGCCTGCGGCACGACGCAGACCCTGGCGGATTTCCGGCAAGTGACGGTGGCCTTTGACGGCATAGGCCTTCATGCTCTCCGATGTCTCGGAGTACAACGAACCGACAGCAGCGCCACGACCGGCACCGCTGACACCGGACTTGCAGTCGGCGATCAGGCGCGATGCATCGGCAAGGCCAGCTTCAAGCAACGGCAGGAAACCCAATTGCGTAGCAGTCGGGTAGCAACCCGGCACTGCGATCAGTCGCGCCTTCTTGATCTGCTCGCGATTAACTTCCGGCAGGCCATACACCGCCTCATCCAGCAACTCTGGTGCGCCGTGCGGCTGGCCGTACCACTTGGCCCATTCATCAGCATCCTGCAGACGGAAGTCAGCCGACAGGTCGATGACCTTGGTCCCCGCCGCCAGCAACTCACCCGCCAGAGCGTGGGCAACGCCGTGTGGCGTGGCGAAGAACACCACGTCGCAGGCGCCCAGGGTCTTGATGTCCGGAACCGTGAACGCCAGGCCGTCGTAATGGCCTCGCAGGTTCGGGTACAGGTCGGCCACGGCCAGGCCGGCCTCGGATCGGGAAGTGATGACTACCACTTCAGCTTGCGGATGCTGTGCCAACAGACGCAGCAGTTCGACACCGGTGTAACCCGTGCCGCCGACGATACCGACCTTGACCATAAACCTGCCCTCAACGAACCCACTGGAAAGCCGTCGATGATAGGGGGCTGGCGCGCCTGCGACAACCGGCAAGGTGACGTATGGAGCCTCAAGCCTCTACTATCCCGACTACCGTGAATCTGGGAATAACCAAAATGCTTTATCTGTGGCTCAAAGCTTTTCACATCATCAGCATCGTGTGCTGGTTTGCCGGCCTGTTTTACCTGCCGCGCCTGTTCGTCTATCACGCTCAAAGCGAGGACACCGTCAGCAAGGAACGCTTCAGCCTCATGGAGCGCAAGCTGTACCGCGGCATCATGGGCCCGGCAATGATCGCGACGCTTATTTTCGGCGGCTGGCTGATCAGCCTCAACCCTGGCGCCTACTTCAGCCAAGGCGGCTGGATGCACGCGAAACTGACCCTGGTGGTCCTGCTGATCGGCTACCACCACATGTGCGGCGCCCAAGTGAAGCGATTTGCCCGTGGCGAAAACACCCGTAGCCATGTCTTTTATCGCTGGTTCAATGAAGTGCCGGTTCTGATATTGCTGGCTATCGTGATTCTGGTCGTTGTACGGCCGTTCTAAACTCAACAGGCACATCTCACCGGGGTACATCCCATGTCGCTGCCCGCTCTGCTCGAACAATGCTTGCGCCTACCCGTGGTGGTGGCGCCGATGTTCCTGATTTCCAATCCGCAACTGGTGCTCGCCTGCTGCCGCAACGGGCTGGTGGGCAGCTTTCCTGCGCTCAATCAGCGCGAGAGCAGCGGCTTCAAGAGCTGGCTGGAAGAGATCGAAGCCGGGCTCGCTTCGCTGGACAATCCCGCGCCGTACGCTGTGAACCTCATCGTCCACAACAGCAACCCGCGATTACAGGCGGATCTGGCGATCTGCATTGAGCACAAAGTGCCGATCGTGATCACCAGCCTTGGTGCTGCGAAAGAAGTGGTCGACGCCGTGCACAGTTACGGCGGCCTGGTGTTCCATGACGTGACGACCCGCCGCCATGCCGAAAAAGCTGCCGAGGCCGGCGTGGATGGGTTGATCGCCGTGGCCGCCGGTGCCGGTGGGCATGCCGGGACCTGGAGCCCGTTCTCGCTGATCGCCGAGATCCGACAATTCTTCGACAAAACGTTGCTGCTGGCTGGATGCCTGAACCACGGGCACGAAATCCTCGCCGCTCAATTGCTCGGTGCGGACCTGGCCTACTTCGGCACACGCTTTATCGGCACGGCCGAAAGTCATGCGCCTGACGCCTACAAGGAGATGCTGCTGACATCCAGGGCGGCAGACATCATTCATACTCCAGCGGTGTCGGGTGTACCGGCGAGTTTCATGCGCCAGAGCCTGGAAGCCGCCGGGTTTGACATGGCAGCGCTGCAAAGCAAGGGCGAAGTCAACTTCGGCGCCAAGCTCAAGCCGATCAGCGATGAAGCCAAAGCCTGGAAAACCGTGTGGTCCGCAGGCCAGGGCGTTGGGGGAATCGATGATTTACCCAGCGTTGACCAGTTGGTGGCGCGGCTCGACGCGGAGTATCGCAAGGCACTGGAACATGCCGCACAACTGCCCAAACGCTGGCCTCGCTGACAGAAAAATCAGGCCATCCGGCATTTCACCCTTAAAACACTCGCGACAAGGATGCCTCGGCAATGAGCGAACACCGCTTCAAAATCGTCTTCGACGGCACGCTACTGCCGGGTGTTGATATCAATACCGCCAAACTCAATCTCGCCGCGCTATACAAAAGCGAGGTCGCCGCCGTCGAACGCTTGTTCAGCGGTCAACCCGTCACACTCAAACGTGACCTGTCGCAGATTGACGCACAGACCTACCTGCAAGCCCTGAAAAACACCGGTATAGATGCCCGCCTCGAGCCGGAACCCGTGATTGAACTGAGTCTCTCCGATGTCCGTGATCACGCGCCCGCCGTAACAGAGCCCGACTCCCCTTACGCGCCACCGCAGGCTGACGTCGCTGAGCGCGTGCCTGAGTACGCGCTGCTCAAGCCGTTCAGCATCGAAGGACGCATCGGACGCTTGCGGTTTCTGGCATGGTCAATGGTGCTGAGCCTGGTGACGATCGCGGTGGTCGGCGTATTTGCCCTGATCGCCCTGGCCCTCGTCAGCACCGACTCGACCGCTGGCCTGATCGCCGGGGGCATTCTGGCGTTCGTCCTGTGTGTGGTATTCCTCATCGCCACCATCCTCATCAGCGTTCAGCGCCTGCATGATGTCGGCTGGTCGGGCTGGCTATGGTTGCTGAACCTTGTACCGTTCGTAGGCAGTTTCTTTCCGCTGCTGCTAGTCGTCTTACCGGGATCCGTCGTGGCCAACCGCTACGGCGCACCTCCGCCGCCCAACAGCACGGCGGTCAAGGTACTGTCTTCGTTATGGCTGGTGTTGATCGCCCTGATGATCGTCGGAGCAATGGCAGGCGGTATCTCAGCCATTCAGGACACATACGAAAACACCCTCGAAAACAGCTACCAAAGCGGCTCGGTCACCACCGACGAGATCGAGGTCGAGGTCGAACCGACACCAAATTCCACCGACGATGCAGCCGAACAAGCCCAGCCCCCTGTAGACTCTGCGCAAGAATGAACAGCGCTCCCCGCCCATGACACCTGCGTCGCGGCGCGGAGCTGTTGCGATGGAGAACTGCATGACCCGTTACGCTCTGATCACTGGCGCTTCCAGCGGCATCGGCCTGGCGATGGCCGAAGCGCTGGCCCGGCGTGGCCGCAGCCTGATTCTGGTGGCCCGCCAGCGTGATCAGCTGGAAAGTATTGCGATTGAACTGACCCAACGTTTTGGCGTGGAAGTGTTGTTCCGTGCCTGTGACCTGGGTGAGCCGCTGCGGCTCTCCGGGTTCCTGCTGGAACTGGAGGAAGGTGACCGGCAAATCGACTTGCTGGTCAATTGTGCCGGCATTGGCACTTGCGGCCCATTCCTGGCCCAGGACTGGATGACTGAACAAGATCTGATCGAAGTGAACATCCTGGCCCTGACTCGCCTGTGCCATGCCATCGGCAACAGCATGGCGCTACAGGGCGGTGGACAGATTCTGAATGTGGCCTCGCTTGCGGCGTTCCAGCCCGGCCCGTGGATGAGTACGTATTACGCCAGCAAGGCTTACGTGCTGCATTTTTCCGAAGGCCTGCGCGTCGAGCTGAAAAAATGCGCGGTCAACGTATCAGTGCTCTGCCCTGGCCCGACGCGCACAGGCTTTTTCCGCACCGCACAACTGAACACCGACAAACTGGCCGACAGCAAACTGCTGATGAGTCCGGAAGAAGTTGCACTCTATACGGTGCGGGCCCTGGAAAAAAATCGCGCAATCATCATCCCGGGACGACGCAACCGCTGGCTCGCTGCCCTGCCCCGCTTCGGCTCGCGGTGGCTGACCCGGACAATCGCTGGCATGGTCATCAAGGCTCACTGCCCGCGCTGATCGACCTGCAAGGTAAAACGCTGGGCTCGGGCAAAACCCATGAGTACACTCAGGCCAGCCCAAACAACGGAGAAAACAGCTGTGGATACTCTGTTCACCAAGATCATCAACCGGGAAATCCCGGCGAAGATCATTTACGAGGACGACCAGGTACTGGCCTTCCACGACATCGCCCCACAGGCGCCCGTGCATTTTCTGGTGATTCCGAAAAAACCGGTGCGCACCCTGAACGACCTGACCGAGGACGACAAGGCATTAGCCGGGCATATCCTGTTCACGGCCCAGCGCCTGGCCAAGGAACTGGGTTGCGAAGACGGCTTCCGCGTCGTCATGAACTGCAATGAACTGGGTGGCCAGACCGTCTACCACATTCACATGCACGTGCTGGGTCAGCGTCAGATGCACTGGCCGCCGGGCTGATTGATAACCCGACTTAGTGGGAGCCCGACTTACCGACGATGGCATCAGTGAGGTCGCTATCGCCGGCAAGCCGAGCTTCTACAGGTTTGCTATCGCCCCACCGGAAATGACCCAGCGCAAACCTTCCACGGCCGATTGAGTTAAACTGGCCGCCGAGATTCCCCCCGGAGGTCAGCATGACTACCCAGCGTCACTACTCGCCAATTGACCGCCTTCTGCTGCAAGCCGATGCCGCAATGCGTACTTTGCTGCCCTTCAGTGGTCAGCCGTACCGTCCGTCGCCTGCCATCGTGCAGCCGGATGTGAAGATGAGCGATGAAGACACTCGGCACGTTGCCGGCCTGATGCGCATCAACCACACCGGTGAAGTCTGCGCCCAGGCGCTGTACCAGGGTCAGGCCCTGACCGCCAAGCTGCCGAAGGTGCGTGCCGCCATGGAGCATGCCGCCGAAGAAGAAATCGACCATCTGGTCTGGTGCGAGCAGCGCATTCATCAGCTGGGTAGCCATACCAGCATTCTCAATCCGCTGTTTTACGGCATGTCCTTCGGGATTGGTGCGGTCGCCGGGTTGATCAGCGACAAAGTCAGCCTGGGGTTCGTTGCAGCGACCGAAGATCAGGTATGCAAGCATTTGAACGAACACCTTGAGCAACTGCCAGCCGAAGATGAAAAGTCCCGGGCGATTCTTGAGCAGATGCGCCTTGATGAAGAACAACATGCCGAGAGCGCGCGCGAGGCGGGTGGTTTCCGCTTTCCGGCGCCGGTGAAGTTCGGCATGAGCTTGTTGGCCAAGGTCATGACCAAGAGTACTTATCGGATCTGACTCCGTTTTTGACAGGCGCCCGCGCCAGCAATAAAAAAGGCGACTGCCGCAAGGTAGTCGCCTTTTTTGTGCTCGGTGGTCTTAGCTCGACATATTGCGCGCGTAGAAAATTTCGAGCATTTCGTGTTTCACACGGTCGGTCACCTGGGCACGCTGCTCAGAGGACAGATTGCTGGTGGCGTCACCGAACAGGTAGTTATCCAGTTCGAAGTTCTTCAGCAACATTTTGGTGTGGAACAGGTTTTCCTGATACACGTTCACGTCGGTCATCTGGTACGCGTCGCGGGTGTCGTCGGAAAGATAGTTCTGAATCGAATTGATCTCGTGGTCGATGAAGTGCTTTTTGCCTTCAACGTCGCGGGTGAAACCACGCACACGGTAATCCACTGTCACGATGTCCGAATCGAACTGATGAATCAGGAAGTTGAGCGCTTTAAGCGGTGAAATGACCCCGCATGTCGATACATCGATATCCACACGGAAGGTTGCAATGCCGTCGACCGGATGGATTTCCGGGTAGGTGTGCACCGTGATGTGGCTCTTGTCGAGGTGGGCCAGAATAATTTCGGGCAACGGGCCCGGAGATTCTTCGATCTGGCTGTCAGTCGGGGTCACCGGTTCTTCAGAGATCAGAATCGTGACGCTGGCGCCCTGCGGCTCATAGTCCTG
Organism: Pseudomonas mohnii; assembly: GCF_900105115.1. Taxonomy (NCBI): domain Bacteria; kingdom Pseudomonadati; phylum Pseudomonadota; class Gammaproteobacteria; order Pseudomonadales; family Pseudomonadaceae; genus Pseudomonas; species Pseudomonas mohnii. The sequence goes on along the minus strand of NZ_FNRV01000001.1, from coordinate 3,931,476 downwards.
ACTGGCGATGTTCAGGATGTTGGCACCAATGATATCGACAACCTCTGTGAGGATCTGCGTCAGGCGCTTGGCGTTGTACTCTTTATTGATGTACTCAACGTAAGCCTGTTGGTCTTGCGGGGTTTCCGCGTAGCAGATGTCATAGATGTTGAAGCTCAAGGTCTTTGTCAGGTTATTGAACCCGTGGAGCTTGAGTTTGCTTTTCACCGTTAAAAACTCTCTATGTATTGCGGCCCGGCCGCGTGATCAAGCATGCCCGTCAGATGCGAAGGACGCACCTGCGTAGGACGGTTAACACCTCTTCGCGATGGCGATTTTGGTTGTCTGTTCGGGTGCGCGGCCTGTCGGAGGACTGGCCACTACCCTGAAAAAAGTGGCGCATTATGCAGACGTCGGCTTGGGATCGCCAGAGTCTGCACTGCTTTTATGATAGTTGAATGTCGATTCAACCGAGTTCGATGATTTCGTAGTCGTGGGTAATCTCGACACCGGCCGCACCGAGCATGATCGAGGCCGAGCAATACTTCTCGGCAGACAGTTCGATGGCACGCTTGACCTGGGCTTCTTTCAGGCCGCGGCCCTTGACCACAAAGTGCATGTGGATCTTGGTGAAGACCTTTGGATCTTCGGTCGCACGCTCAGCTTCGAGGAAGGCTTCGCAACTCTCGACGGCCTGACGGGACTTCTTGAGGATACTGACCACGTCGAAATTGCTGCAACCGCCAACGCCCAGCAGGAGCATCTCCATCGGCCGAACACCCAGGTTACGACCGCCAGCATCGGGCGGACCGTCCATGACCACGACATGACCACTACCGGATTCGCCGAGAAACATGGCTTCGCCAGCCCATTGGATGCGTGCCTTCATCGCCAAGACTCCACTGTATAAAAAAGGGTCGCCAGCTTAGCACAGGCCCCGTGATTGACAGCGCTCGCCTTCCTAGGACATAACCTCCTGAGCTGTAGGTAAATTCTCGAATATTGCAGGAAGCGTCTGTTAAGCTGGCGCCAATTCGCTGGCGCACAGCCAGGTTGCCGCGGCTTCGCGATGCATAAAAAACCAACTACACCGTGCAGTTTTTTCGGAATACAACCATGGTTGCGATTGCCCTACCCCCCAAGATCAAAAACCTCGACAAATTGTTGATGCATTGCCAGCGTCGTCGCTATCAGGCCAAGAGCAATATCATTTGTGCCGGTGACCGCTCGGAAACCCTGTTTTTCATTATTAAAGGCTCGGTCACCATCCTGATCGAGGATGACGACGGCCGGGAAATGATCATCGCCTACCTAAACGGCGGGGACTTTTTCGGTGAGCTGGGTCTGTTTGAACAAGCAGGCCTGGAACAGCAGCGCAGCGCCTGGGTACGCGCCAAGGTCGAATGCGAAGTCGCGGAAATCAGCTACGCGAAATTCCGCGAATTGTCCCAGCAAGATCCAGACATTCTTTACGTGTTAAGCGGACAAATCGCACAACGTTTGCGTAACACGACTCGAAAGGTCGGCGACCTGGCGTTCTTCGACGTCACCGGGCGTGTCGCCCGCTGCCTGCTGGAGTTGTGCAAACAGCCCGATGCGATGACCCACCCCGACGGCATGCAGATCAAAGTAACCCGTCAGGAAATCGGAAGGATTGTCGGGTGTTCCCGTGAGATGGTCGGCCGCGTGCTCAAGGACCTGGAAGAACGCAATCTCGTGGACGTCAAAGGCAAGACCATGGTGGTCTTCGGTACACGCTAAGCGCTGAACATCTGCGTCAGCATTTGTTGATAGAGTTCATCGAGACGCTTCAGCGCGTCTGGTGCCGTAAACTTTTCATGCAAAGCGATATGACTTTCGGCGCGTACTCGCTGCTCCAGACCGCAGGCCTCGTTGAAGCGGTTGACTGCGGCAACCATCGATTCACGCTCGTTATCCAGCAGCATGGCTCCGTGCACCAGCCCCACCGGGCGCTGGCCACCCTGGCTCTGGCGCCACCGCTGGGCCGTGCCGACCATCTTGCGGCCGTCGAGGTTGACGTTGAAACGGCCGTCGCAGAATGCGCCTTCGATTTCCCCAAGCGACGACGTACCGCCCTGTTCATCCAGCAACTGACAGATCGGGTCGCACAGCCGACGGTAACCGGACTCGATGCGGTTCAGATCCCCCTCGCCGCGCGGTGGTGCGTAGACCAGTGCGATGTTGATCGTCGATGCCGATTGCGGCACAGGTTCACCGCCGGTTTCGCGCAACAGCACTGGCCAGCCGGCGGTGGCAGAAACTTCGCAGGCGTGCTGGAAACCGGGCAGACGATTCAAGCGGCGCGGCATGACCAATGCGCGATCACTCGGTTGCCAGAACAGCAGGCCGAACTCCGAGGCGCCGGCGCAGACCGACGCCAACAAATCCTGTTCGGCTTGCAGGCCGGCTTCGATGGTCAGGGAAACAAGTGAGGTCATAAGGTATTCCGTAGGACTTATCGTCTGTGGTGTTTCTTATGCCGCCATCGCGAGCAGGCTCGCTCCCACATTGAATCCCTGGTGTTGGCAGAATCTTTGTGGGAGCGAGCCTGCTCGCGATAGGGTCGACTCGATCTGCGGGTGATCAGTCGAGTGTAGAACCACTGACAGGAGTGCCACGCTCCGGAAAGAACAGGCGCTGCAGTTCAGTGCCCGGGCTTTCGGCACGCATGAATGCTTCGCCGACCAGGAACGCGTAAACGTCGCTGATTTCCATCAATTCGACGTCGGCACGGTTGAGGATGCCGCTCTCGGTGATCACCAGACGATCGCGCGGGATCCGCGGCAACAGGTCGAGGGTGGTTTCCAGACTGACATCAAAAGTGTGCAGGTTGCGGTTGTTCACGCCAACCAGCGGCGTGTCGAGGGTTTTCAAGGCCCGCTCCAGCTCGTCGCCATCGTGAACTTCCACCAGAACATCAAGGCCGACGCTTTTCGCCACCGACGCCAGCTCGGCCATTTTCACATCGTCCAAAGCGGAGACGATCAACAGCACGCAGTCCGCGCCCAGCGCACGAGCCTCGACGATCTGGTAGGGATCGATCATGAAATCCTTGCGAATCACCGGCAGTTTGCACGCGGCACGTGCCTGCTGCAGGTACTCATCAGCGCCCTGGAAATAGTCGATATCGGTGAGCACTGACAGGCAGGTGGCGCCGCCTTTCTCGTAGCTCCTGGCGATAGCGGCGGGAACGAAGTTCTCCCGAATCACACCTTTGCTCGGCGATGCTTTTTTGATTTCAGCAATGACCGCCGGCTGTTTCAGCTTGGCCTGAGCCAGCAAAGCCTTGGCAAAACCACGGGGTGCATCGGCCGCCTTGGCCAGGCTTTCCAGCTCGGCGAGGCTCACGCGAGCACTGCGCTCGGCAACTTCCTCGACTTTGCGCGCCAGAATGTTTTCCAGAACCGTCGGTACACTCATCCCTCATTCTCCACTTTGAATACCGCGGTAAATGCACCCAGCTCCTCGAGTTTTTCCCGAGCGAGACCGGTGTGCAGCGCATCGTGCGCCAGGGCAACCCCCTCTTTCAAACTGCTGGCATGGTCGGCGGCGTACAAGGCGGCACCGGCATTGAGCATGATCATCTCAGCCGCTTTCTGACCGTTTTCGGTCTTGCGCTTGCCCAGCGCATCGCGGATCAGCTCAAGGGACGCCGCCGGGCTGTCCACCGCCAGGCCATGCAGGCTCTGGCTCTTCATGCCCAAATCTTCCGGTTCGACCCAATATTCGGTGATCTGGTCATTCTTGAGTTCGGCAACAAAGGTTGGCGCAGCCAGGCTGAACTCGTCCAGACCGTCCTTCGAATGCACCACCAGCACATGCTTGCTGCCCAGACGCTGCAACACTTCAGCCAAAGGCCGGCACAACGCCTGAGTGAATACGCCGACCACTTGATGCTTCACACCGGCCGGATTCGTAAGCGGGCCGAGCATATTGAACAGCGTACGCAGGCCCAGGTCACGACGCGGACTCGCGGCGTATTTCATCGCAGAGTGATGAGTCTGGGCAAACATGAAACCAATACCAACGTTGTCGATACAACGCGCCACCTGGACCGGCGTCAGGTTCAGGTAGATACCGGCGGCTTCCAGCAAATCGGCACTGCCGCTCTTGCCCGAAACCGCACGGTTACCGTGCTTGGCCACGGTGCAGCCGGCCGCCGAAACCACGAAGGCGGCGGCGGTCGACACGTTGAAGATATTGGCGCCGTCGCCGCCGGTACCGACCACATCGACGACACCGTCGAGTGTCTTGAGCTCGACCTTGTCCGCCAGCTCACGCATGACCGACACGGCACCAACGATTTCATCGATGCTTTCACTCTTCATGCGCATGGCCATCATGAACGCGCCGATCTGCGCGTCCGTGCATTGTCCGGTCATGATTTCGCGCATCACATCGCGCATCTCATCGGTGCTGAGGTCGAGTTGCTCGACGATACGGCTCAGGGCAGTCTTGATATTCATGAAAAGTCCTTAGCGCGTGCCGCCGGTTTGTTTGAGGAAATTCGCGAACAGCTCGTGACCCTGTTCGGTGAGGATAGACTCCGGGTGAAACTGCACACCCTCAATGTTCAGGGTCTTGTGGCGCAGCCCCATGATCTCGTCCACCGAACCGTCTTCGAGCTGAGTCCAGGCGGTGAGCTCCAGGCAATCGGGCAGCGTTTCACGCTTAACGATCAAGGAATGATAGCGGGTGACCGTCAGCGGATGATTCAGCCCCTCGAACACGCCTTTGTCTTCGTGAAATACCGCGCTGGTCTTGCCGTGCATGACCTGGCGGGCACGGACCACATCGCCGCCAAAGGCCTGGCCGATGGACTGATGGCCCAGGCACACGCCGAGGATCGGCAGTTTGCCGGCGAAGTGCTTGATCGCCTCAATCGAAATACCGGCTTCGGTCGGTGTACAAGGACCGGGAGACACCACGATGCGCTCAGGGTTGAGGGCTTCGATTTCAACAATGGTGAGTTCATCGTTGCGCACGACTTTGACCTCGGCGCCCAGCTCACCCAGGTATTGCACAACGTTGTAGGTAAAAGAGTCGTAGTTATCGATCATCAGCAACATGGCGTTAAGAACCTCTTGAATTCACTGACTTCTAATGCAGCCTTCGGATGAACCACCCGCTGCGGCCTGCGCTCGATCGGTCGAGGCGGCCGGCATACGGGTCAGTCCATGGGTCAGCTTTCTGGAGTTTGTTCAGCCAGGGCAACGGCGCGGAACATCGCGCGGCGCTTGTTCAGGGTTTCTTCCCATTCCAGCGCCGGCACCGAGTCGGCGACGATGCCGCCACCGGCCTGCACATGCAGCTCGCCGTTCTTGATCACCGCCGTGCGGATTGCAATGGCGGTGTCCATGTTGCCGTTCCAGGCGAAGTAGCCGACGGCACCGCCGTAGACACCACGCTTGACCGGTTCCAGCTCGTCGATGATTTCCATCGCGCGAATCTTCGGTGCGCCCGACAAAGTGCCCGCCGGCAGGATTGCCCGCAGGGCGTCCATCGCCGTCAGCCCGGCCTTCAATTGCCCGGTGACGTTGGACACGATGTGCATCACGTTGGAGTAACGCTCGATGACCATCTTCTCGGTGAGCTTCACCGAACCGATTTCCGAGACCCGACCGGTGTCGTTACGGCCCAGGTCGATCAACATCAAGTGCTCGGCGATTTCCTTATCGTCGGACAGCAGGTCTTTTTCCAGAGCCAGATCGGCTTCTTCGGTGGCCCCGCGCGGGCGGGTACCGGCAATCGGGCGCACCGTGATCAGGTTGTCTTCGACCCGTACCAGCACTTCCGGCGAACTGCCTACGACGTGGAAGTCGCCGAAATTGAAGAAGTACATGTAAGGCGTCGGGTTGAAGCAACGCAGCGCGCGGTACAGGTCGATGGGTGCAGCCTTGAAGTCAATCGACATGCGCTGGGACGGTACAACCTGCATGCAGTCGCCAGCCAGGATGTATTCCTTGATGGTGTCGACGGCTTTTTCGTAATCATCCTGGGTAAAACTGGAGCGGAACACCGGATCGGCCGATTGCTGCTTGCTGAAGTCCAGACCACGGCGCGGGGTGATCGGCTGACGCAGTTTTTCCAGCAGTTCTTCCAGGCGTGCACGACCTTGTTCGAAGGCGTCTTCCTGTGCCGGGTCGGCCAGGACGATAGCGTGCATCTTGCCGGCGAGGTTGTCGAACACCACCACCGCGTCGGAAACCATCAGCAGGATGTCCGGCACGCCCAGCGGATCCGGGTTCGGGCATTTGCCCAGACGCTTCTCCACATAACGCACGCAGTCGTAGCCGAAGTAACCCACCAGGCCGCCGTTGAAGCGCGGCAGACCGGCGATGGTCGGTACGTTATAGCGGGCCTTGAAGGTTTCGACGAAGGCCAGCGGGTCTTCCACGTCGTGACTTTCAGTCTCGACGCCATCGACGGTCACACTGACGTGATGGTCGTGAACCCGCAGCACGGTGCGGCATGGCAGGCCGATGATCGAGTAACGGCCCCACTTCTCCCCGCCCTGGACTGACTCCAGCAGGTAGGAATTGGGCTCATCGGCCAGTTTCAGGTAGATCGACAGCGGCGTGTCGAAGTCGGCCAGGGTTTCGCAGGCAAGCGGGATGCGGTTGTAGCCGGCAGCGGCCAAACGCAGGAATTCTTCGCGGATCATGAGGTGCCTCGTGGCTTGAGGGTCTAACAGTCAGGTATGCAAACGCGCCGGATATCCGGCCAGGAACAAGTCAGGCGCGCCAACGCCAGCGGGCCAGGGCCTTGATGACTTTCATCCAGAGTTTGCGAGTGACCACCACGATGGAATTTCCAGGAGGGGATTGAACAGCGTCGGGCAACGTTATCTCAGCCGCCGGATCCAGGCAACCGGGAATTAGCTTGCGCAGATCGTCGATCACCAGTGCCGGCGATTCCTCGGCGATCGGACGACCATGGTTATAGCCGTAGCTCAGGGCGACGCACTTGACCCCCGCCGCTTTCGCCGCCAGCACATCACTGCGCGAATCGCCGACGAACAAGGACTGCGAAGCCGGGATATTGGTCATTTTCATCACGAAAAACAGGGCGGCCGGGTCCGGCTTTTTCTGCGGCAGGGTGTCGCCGCCGATGATCAGGCGGAAATACCGACCAATCTTCATCCGATCAAGCAGCGGCGCGACGAAGCGTTCCGGCTTGTTGGTGATCAGCGCCATCTCGACACCCTGTTTGTGCAGCCACTTCAGGGTATCGCGTACGCCGGGGTAAACCATGGTCAGCTCGTGACCATCTTCATAGAAGCCGTTGAACAGCTCCAGGGCATGTTCGGCTTCGGCCTCATCGACACCTTCGGCGTCGATGTTGTTGGCCAGGGCCCGGCGCACCAGCATCTGGACACCGTTACCCACCCACTCGCGCACCGATTCGATACCCGCGGGTTGACGGCCGAGTTTGAGCAGCATGTTATCCACAGCCGCTGCGAGGTCAGGGACCGAATCGATCAGCGTGCCGTCCAGATCGAACATCACTAACCTTGGCAGGCTTCCCGGGAACAGCTGCTCAAAACCGCTCATGGACGAGCCAGCGCCAGTTCGGAACGCATCTTCTCGATCACTTCCTGATAGTTCGGCGCGTTGAAAATGGCCGAACCGGCGACGAAAGTGTCGGCGCCGGCCGCAGCGATTTCACGAATGTTGTTCACGTTCACGCCACCGTCGATTTCCAGGCGGATGTCGCGACCGGAAGCATCGATCAGCGCCCGCGCTTCGCGCAGCTTGTCGAGGGTGCCGGGGATGAACTTCTGCCCGCCGAAACCCGGGTTGACGCTCATCAGCAGGATCATGTCGACTTTGTCCATCACGTACTTGAGCACGTCCAGCGGGGTCGCCGGGTTGAACACCAGGCCCGATTTGCAACCGCCTTCGCGGATCAGTTGCAAGGAACGGTCGATGTGCTGCGTGGCTTCCGGGTGGAAGGTGATGTAGGTTGCGCCCGCTTCGATGAAGTCACCGACGATGCGGTCCACCGGACTGACCATCAGATGCGCGTCGATCGGCGCGGTGACGCCGTACTTGCGCAGTGCCGAGCACACCATCGGGCCGATGGTCAGGTTGGGCACGTAATGGTTGTCCATGACATCGAAGTGCACGAAGTCGGCCCCAGCGGCCAGGACATTGTCTACTTCTTCACCCAGGCGGGCGAAGTCGGCGGAGAGAATCGACGGAGCAATTACGAAGGGCTGCATGACGCACCTTTTCTGAGCAGAATCACGATGGCGCGCATTGTATACCTCATGCTTTGACGCGCGCACCGTGACCGCGATGATTGGGTTGTGCCTAGTACGCCGCGCGGTAGATCTTCTCGATATCGACCGCACTCAGTTTGCGCGGATTATTGCGCATCAGGCGCTCAATCCCCGCCGCTTCCAAGGCCATGGTCGCAATGGCCTCCTCGGGAACCCCGAAGCTGCGCAGGCCTGAGGGGATTTCCACCGCCGCGCACAGCTCGGTCATGACTTCCACGGCTTTATCGGCCGCTTGCGTGACGCTCAGATGAGCGGTCTTCACCCCCATGGCCTCGGCAATGTCCTGCATGCGCTCGAAGCAGGCCATCTTGTTCCAGTGCATGACATGGGGCAGCAGCAAGGCGTTGCTGACGCCGTGGGCAATGTTGTAACGCGCGCCCAGCGGATACGCCAGCGCATGGACCGCACCGACACCGGCATTACCAAAGGCCATGCCGGCCATCAGGCTGGCGGTAGCCATGTCTTCGCGGGCCTGCAGATTGGAAGGATTGGCATAGGCCTTGGGCAGCGCCCTGACGATCAGTTTGATGGCCCCGATGGCCAGGGAATCGGTTATCGCCGACGCATTCAGTGACAAATAAGACTCGATGGCATGCACCAGCGCATCGACACCACTGGCCGCTGTGACACTGCGGGGACACGTCAGGGTCATCTGCGGGCTGACCAGCGCAACATCCGGCAACAGGTAGTCACTGACGATGCCTTTCTTCAACTGCGCGACCTTGTCGGAGAGGATCGCCACGTTGGTGACTTCCGAGCCGGTACCGGCGGTGGTCGGGATGGCGATCAGCGGCGGGCCTTTGCGCGGCACCTGGTCGATGCCGAACAAATCCTCCAGCGCGCCGTGATAACCGGCATACGCCGCTACGCTCTTGGCGATGTCGATGGCGCTGCCGCCGCCCAGACCGATCAAGCCGTCATGCCCGCCATCGCGGTAGACCCGCATGCAGTCTTCAACGATGGCGATTTCCGGGTCCGGCAGAACCCGGTCGAAGATTTCGTAAGTACGCTCCCCCAACTGCGCCAGCGCCAGTTGCACCGTGCCGGATTTGACCAGGGCGGCGTCGGTGACGATCAGCGGGTTGTCGATGTCCAGACGCGTCAACTCAGCCGCCAGTTGCTCGATGGCTCCGGCGCCGGTGATCAGTTTGTGAGCGATTTTGAAAGAGGAAAGACTCATGTGCGCAGCCTCTTATAGATAGGGGAGCTGGGCACAAGAGTAGCTGGGGATTTGGGGTTGTCTGGTATTCAGGTCGTGAATGACCGACGAGCCCGAGAACCACCAATAACACCTGTAGGAGCGAGCCTGCTCGCGATGAACCTGAGAGCGCCGCGGGATGTCAGGTTTCCCGCGTTATCGTTGAGTTCATCGCGAGCAGGCTAGCTCCTACAGTGGGTCGAGTGGCGTCAGACCTGCGCAGTACGCAGTTTCTCGCTACGCCCACGCAACCATTCCAGGGTCAGCAGCAGGATCACCGAGAAAGCGATCAGCAAGGTCGCCGCAGCGGCAATCGTCGGGCTGAGGTTTTCGCGGATCCCGCTGAACATCTGCCGTGGCAAGGTCGCTTGCTCTGGACCGGCGAGGAACAGCGTCACCACGACTTCGTCGAACGAGGTGGCGAAGGCGAACAATGCACCGGAAATCACACCGGGAGCGATCAGCGGCAAGGTTACCCGCCGAAACGCCGTCAGCGGCGAAGCACCGAGGCTGGCAGCGGCGCGCACCAGGTTTTGGTTAAACCCCTGCAACGTCGCCGACACGGTGATGATCACGAACGGCACGCCCAGTACCGCGTGCACCACGATCAACGAGAAGAAGCTGTTACCCAGGCCCAGCGGCGCAAAGAACAGGTAGCTGGCCACACCGATGATCACCACCGGCACCACCATCGGCGAAATCACCAGCGCCATGACCAGCGCCTTGCCGGGGAAGTCGCCACGGGTCAGGCCAATGGCCGCCAGTGTACCGAAGACCATCGCCAGCACCGTGGCCGCCGGGGCGACGATGATGCTGTTTTTCAGCGCACGCATCCACTCCGCCGAAGCGAAGAAATCGTGGTACCACTGCAGCGAGAAGCCCTGCAGCGGGTAGACCAGGAAACTGCCGGAGTTGAACGACAGCGGAATGATCACCAGTACCGGCAGGATCAGGAACAACAGAATCAGGCCGCAGAGAATCCGCAAACTGTAGAACCACACCCGCTCAATGGGCGACATATAAGGACTCAGCATTTCGTTCTCCCCTTAGCTCAGGCGCAGGCGACTGGCGCCTACCAGCCAGCTGTAAATCAGATAAAGCACGACCGTTGCCAGCAGAAGCAGCCCGCCCAGTGCGGTCGCCATGCCCCAGTTGATGCTGGTGTTGGTGTAGAAGGCGACGAAGTAGCTGACCATCTGATCGTTCGGGCTGCCCAGCAACGCCGGGGTGATGTAGTAGCCGATGGCGAGGATGAACACCAACAGGCAACCGGCGCCGACACCGGCATAGGTCTGCGGGAAGTACACCCGCCAGAAGCTTGCGAACGGATGGCAACCGAGGGAAATCGCCGCACGCATGTAGGTCGGCGAGATGCCTTTCATCACGCTGTAGATCGGCAGAATCATGAACGGCAGCAGGATGTGCACCATCGAGATGTAGACACCGGTGCGGTTGAACACCAGCTCCAGCGGCTTATCGATGATGCCCAAGGCCATCAGGCCGCTGTTGATCAGCCCCCCCGACTGCAGCAGCACGATCCACGCCGCGACCCGCACCAGGATCGAGGTCCAGAACGGCAGCAGCACCAGAATCATCAGCAGGTTGCTTTGACGCGATGGCAGGTTCGCCAGCAGGTAGGCCAATGGATAGGCCAGTACCAGACAGATCACGGTGATGACCAGGCCCATCCAGAAAGTCCGGGCGAAGATGTCGAGGTAGATGGCCTGATCCGGAGTGGCCGGGGCCAGTTCGCCGAGGTCATCGATACGGTGATCGACGGCAGCCAGCAAGTAGTAAGGCGTAATGCTGCTGGTGTTACGGCGTACGGCTTGCCAATAGGCCGGGTCACCCCAACGCTCGTCGAGACCTTCCAGCGCTTCTTTATAAGAGGTCGGCTCGGTGGCGAACGGCAAGGCACGTGCGGTTTTGGTCAACAGGCTGCGATAGCCGGCCAATTCCATGTTCAAGCGCTTGGACAGGTCGCCCAAGGTCTGATTCTTGCGGGCTTCGGCGAGGTCTTCGCTGGCGGCCTTGTAGACCGGCTCAGCGGGCAGGCCACGGCCGTCCCAACTGGCGATAGCCGTCACGGTGCGCGGCATGCCGCCGACCACTTCCGGGTTACCGACACTTTTGTAGAGCAGCGCCACGATTGGCACCAGGAACACCAGCAACAGAAACAGCACCAGCGGCGCGATCAAGGCCTGGGCCTTCCAGCGGTTGACCCGCTCGGCGTGCTTGAGCCGTTGCTTCAAGGTGGGATCAGTGCCCGCGTTCAGGGGAACGGCGATAGCCATGGCGTACTCCGGAAATCTTTGATCGTTACAGAGGCATACAAACAACCTGTGGGAGCGAGCTTGCTCGCGATGGGGGCATAACATTCAACATCAATGTTGACTGACCCACTGCTATCGCGAGCAAGCTCGCTCCCACAAGGATTGCGGCGTTCAAACCACGGGGTTTGCTTACTTCGCGGCCCAGGAATTGAAGCGCTGTTCCAGTTGCTCGCCGTTGTCAGCCCAGAAGCTGACGTCGATCTGCACCTGGTTGGCGATGTTTTCCGGGGTGGTCGGCATGTCTTTCAGGACATCCTTGGCCAGCAACGGTACGGCTTGGGTGTTGGCCGGGCCGTAGGCGATGTTTTCCGAGTAGGTCTTCTGCTGCTGTGGCTGTACGGAGAAGGCGATGAATTTCTTCGCCGCTTCCGCCCGCGCCTTGTCCAGACCTTTTGGAATGGCCCATGCGTCAAAGTCGTAGATACCGCCGTTCCACACGACTTTCAGGTTGCTTTCTTTCTGCACGGCAGCGATACGACCGTTGTAGGCCGAGCTCATGACCACGTCGCCGGAAGCGAGGTATTGCGGCGGTTGAGCGCCGGCTTCCCACCATTGAATGCTTGGCTTGAGCTCATCGAGTTTCTTGAACGCACGGTCCTGGCCGTCTTTGCTGGCCAGCACTTTGTAGACGTCTTTCGGCGCAACGCCGTCGGCCATCAGAGCAAATTCCAGGGTGTACTTGGCGCCTTTACGCAGGCCACGCTTGCCCGGGAATTGCTTGGTGTCCCAGAAGTCCTTCCAGCTGGTCGGTGCGGTTTTCAGCTTGTCGGCGTTGTAGGCCAGCACGGTCGACCATACGAAGAAACCCACGCCGCACGGCTGGATCGCGCCTTTGACGTAGTCTTCGGTCTTGCCGAACAACTTCGGATCAAGCGGCTCGAACATGTCTTCGTCACAACCACGGGACAGCTCTGGCGACTCTACTTCCACCAGATCCCAGGACACGCTCTTGGTGTCGACCATGGCCTTGACCTTGGCCATTTCACCGTTGTACTCGCCTGCCACGATCTTGCCGTTGCCTGCCGCTTCCCACGGTGCATAGAAAGCTTTGACCTGCGCTGCCTTGTTCGCGCCGCCGAAGGACACCACGGTCAGGTCAGGGCCAGCGGCCATTGCGCTCGCTGCCCCCATCATGCCCAGTGCCAGAGCGGTGAATTTCAGGGATCTCAACATTTATTGTTCTCTCCACGTGCAGGGTTGGTGTTGGTATTGCCGGGGCGATCAGTTCGCCTCTAGAAGGGGATCGAGCGCGCGAACGTGTTCGACCTGCCAGCCAAGCGGTACCACATCGCCGACCGCCAGCCCGGGATCGAGCTCGGCAATCGGTTGTTTCACGAAGAAGTCGGTCTTGCCACAGACTTCAAGGCGAACCCGGACGTGGTCGCCCAGATAGATGAATTCCGCCACCCGTCCCGAGAAGCGGTTGGTGCAGGACTCGCTGGAGCCGTTGAGGCTCACGCGCTCCGGACGAATCGACAGGGTGACGGGTTCGCCGGTCCTGCCGACATTCACCGCCAGCGCTTCAACTTTTTCACCACGTCCCAGTTCCACCACGCAGCGGTCGCCGGTCTGGCTGTGCAAACGGCCATTGAGACGGTTGTTCTCGCCGATGAAGTTGGCGACGAAGGTGTTTTTCGGCTCTTCGTAGAGCGTGCGCGGTGGCGCGATCTGCTGGATTTCACCCTGATGGAACACCGCCACGCGGTCAGACATGGTCAGGGCTTCGCCCTGGTCGTGGGTCACGTAGACCACGGTCACGCCCAGACGCTGGTGCAGGTGTTTGATTTCCATCTGCATGTGTTCACGCAACTGCTTGTCGAGCGCGCCGAGGGGTTCGTCCATCAGCACCAGTTGCGGCTCGAACACCAGTGCGCGGGCCAATGCCACACGTTGCTGCTGACCACCGGAAAGTTGTGCCGGATAACGCTGAGCGAAGGCATCGAGTTGCACCATGCTCAGTACACGCTTGACCTTGTCGCCCACATCGCTCTTGTTCATGCCACGCACCGTGAGCGGGAACGCCAGGTTCTCGGCGACCGTCATGTGCGGGAACAACGCGTAGTTCTGGAACACCATGCCAATGTCGCGTTTGTGCGGCGGCACGTTATTGATGGCGCGACCAGCCAAGAGGATCTCGCCGGCGGTCGGTGTTTCGAAACCGGCAAGCATCATCAGGCTGGTTGTCTTGCCGGAACCGGATGGCCCGAGCAAGGTGAGGAATTCGCCTTTGCGAATATCCAGGTTGAGGTCTTTGACGATCAGGTTCTCGCCGTCGTAGCTCTTCTGCACTCCACGAAAGCTGACCAGAACATCATTGGCCCCTGCACTTGAATCGACCTGGCTCATACCCACACCTTTGTTGTTGATGACTGCTGTGGACTAAGCCTAGTGGACGCTGAGGACCACGCAAATCGGGGTGCAGGAGAGAATCGCCTCAGACGGATGGAAGGTTGGGGGTAGGGATTGCCCTACAAGAATGGCGCGTTTTGGCATACGCAGCGGCAAGCTGTCAGCCAGAAGCAGCAAGCAAAGGCAAAAGCGCTGAAACCATGTGTCGCAAATGGGTATGTGAACACTAAACCTGTGGGAGCGAACTTGCTCGCTCCCACAGCTTCAGAGGAGTTTGTGTTCCATCGCGTACTTCACCAGTTCCGCCAGCGAAGTGATGTTGAGTTTCTGCATCAACCGCGCCTTGTGGGTGCTGATGGTCTTGCTACTCAACGCCAATTGCTGGGCGATGTCGTTGACGTTCGCCCCCTGGGCCAGGCGTTCGAAAACCGAAAACTCACGTTCCGACAGCAGCGAGTGCAAGGGGCGCGAATCGGTCAGGCCGACTTCGAAGACCATGCGGTCGGCCAGGTCCGGATCGATATAGCGCCCACCCGCCGCAACCCGGCGGATAGCGGTCAACAGCAAGGCCGGGTCGCTGTCCTTGGTGGCATAACCTGCGGCACCGACCTTCAACGCCCGCGCCGCCATTTGCGCTTCGTCGTGCATCGACAGCACCAGAATCACCGGCGGATTGTTCAGCGCACGTATCCGTGGAATCGCTTCGAGGCCGTTGACGCCCGGCATGGAGATGTCCAGCAGCACCACTTCACAGGGCACATGTCTCAAGGTCTCGAGCAACTGTTCGCCATTACTCGCCTCCCCCACCACCAGCAGATCCTTGGCCAGGCCAATCAATTGCTTGATGCCTTCGCGGACGATGGTGTGGTCTTCGGCTACCAGTACACGGATCACTTACTTCTCCTCATCCAACGGCACTCGCACGATCAGGGTCGTGCCCTCGCCCGGCTCACTCTCAAGCGACAATTGGCCGCCCATGATCAACACTCGCTCGCGCATGCCGACCACCCCAAAGGAGGTCGGCCTGCCCGCGGCTGCAACAAATCCTACGCCATCATCGCTGATGGTCAGACACAACTCATTGCCATCAAGGGCCAGTGTCAGTTCTACAGTATGCGCCTGGGCATGGCGCATGACATTGGTCAGTGCTTCCTGAAGGATACGGAACAGGCCAATCGCCTTGGCATCACTGAGCACCGGCAAATTGTCCGGCACCTGCACCAGACAAGGAATCTGCGTGCGCGCCTCGAAGCGACGGGCCTGCCATTCAATGGCCGAGGCAATCCCGGCATCAAGAATCGGTGGCCGCAACGCTGTCGCCACATCACGCACCAGCTGGAACAACTGCGCGATCAGGCGCTTCATGCTGTTCAGGCGTTCGTTCAGGCCGGGGTCGAGCTGGGCGTAGGCCAGTTCGCACATGGACGTTTCCAGCTTGAGCACGGTCAACATCTGCCCCAGCTCGTCGTGGACTTCCCGCGCGATGTGGGCCTTTTCCTCTTCACGCACGCTCTCCAAGTGCGCGGACAGTTCCCGCAGTTGCTCCCGGGAACTGGCCAGCTCCAGTTCGATGCGCTTGCTCTCGCTGATGTCCCAGACGATGCCATCCCATACGTACGCGCCGTCCTCGAGTCGCCGGGTAATCGCCTTGATTTCCGCCCAGCGTTGCTCGCCCTGACGGGTCAGGATTCGCCCTTGCCATGACCAGTCGCTGTCGGTGTCCAGGGCGTGGTCCTGGGTCTGGTGATAGCTGGCTTTGTCGTCCGGGTGCACCAGGCTGCGCAGGCCTTTGTCGCGATGGGCCAGGGTGGCCGGCGAGTACCCCACCAGACTCTCGCTGCCTTCACTGATATAGGCAAAGTCGATCTGCCCGGTCACCGGCGCCCGCTCGAGGCGAAAGACCAGTCCAGGCACATTCGCCGCGATCCCTTGCAGCCGCGCTTCGCTTTCCTGCAGCGCGGCCAGGGCACGGCGGCGCTCGGTGACATCGGTGAGGTAAACCACCAGGTATTCGCCATCGCGAAAACGCAGGAAACTCAGCGAGACGTCGGCCGGCAGGATGCTGCCGTCGGCCCGCAGGCAATTGGTTTCGAAACTTTGCGGGGCGTCGTCGCTGGCCCTGGCGAGTTTCCACAGGTTCAACCAGCGATCCATGTTCAGACCGGGCTCGAAGTCGATCAGGGGGCGATCGATGATTCCCCCCGATGAATAGCCCAACATGCTTTCGGCCGCTCGGTTGGCGTAGCGCACATGACTGTCCCAATTGACCCAGAGGATGCCGACGGTGCTCTGATCGATGGAAAACTGCGTCAGCCGCAAGGCTTCTTCACTGGCGGCACGCAAGGCAATGTCTTGCTGCGCCGCCGCCAGTCGTTGCTCCAGGCTGAGCTGCTGACGGCGCTGCCAAAACACGATGGCCATGCTGCTCAATGCCAACACCAGCAACAGCAGGCAAAGGTTTTGCCAAAAGCCCGGTGTTTCGGTGAGCCGCGGGTACTTGGGCTGCAGCCATTGGTTGTGCAGGGTCTCCAGATCCTTGGCCGGGATTGCCCGTAATGCGCTTTCGACGATGCCTGCCAACTCCGGCAGGTCGCGCCGCGTCGCGATTCGCAGCAGTTGGGGCAAGCCGATGTCGCCCACGACGACCAGCCCGGCGAACTCCGGCTCGACAGACAGACGCCCCAATTGCGCCTCATCGACGACGGCGTAGGCCGCTTGCTGACTCAACAACAATTGCAACGCCTGACGCTCGACCGGAACGCCTTGCAGGTTTAAATGCGGGTAGTTGCTGCGCAGGTAATCGGCAGTGACGCTGGGCATGCGTATGGCGACGCGGCTCTGGCTGTCGAGTTTTTCCAGCTCAACCGCGCCGGTGCTTTTCTGGTCGCTGACCACCAATTGAGGCACGCGCATGTATGGGTCGGAAAACTGCCAGAGGCGCAGACCAACAGGCGTCTGGGTCAACCCGGGCGCGATGTCGATTTCGCCCTGGCGCGCAGCGGCTTCCAACTGCTCAAGGTCGGGAAAGTTACGCCAGGTCAGTTCGACCTTGAGCGACTTGGCCAGCCATTTCATCAGCTCGACGTTAACCCCGGACAGCCGCTGCAAGCGGCGATCGTATTGCGCATAGGGCGCTTGCAACACCAGCCCGACCCGCAATTCTCCTTGCCGGGCCAGCCACTGTTGCTGCTTGGGCGACAAGATTGCAACGTGCGCCGGGGGCATGACTGCCGCCCAGCCCATCAAGGGAAACCACAAACAGCCGATAACCCACAGGCAGCGAAAACGCATCATCGAACTCTCACACACTGACAAATACTGACCAACCCATTAGGCTGCCGGAATTACTTCTGGCCTGGAATATCCGATGCCCCCTGTCTACCGCCTGGCACTGCCAGCATTGTGCCTGTCGCTGATCCTGCCTTGCGCTTTTTCGGTCGAAGCTGCCGACCCGGCACCCGACGCCGCGCAAAAGCCCGCCGAAGAAAAACCGGTCGAACGCCAGCCCTTGCCTGAGCGTAGTCAGGAAGAAGCGACAGCACTCGAGCGAAAAATC
The DNA here is from genome assembly GCF_900105115.1 of Pseudomonas mohnii. NCBI lineage: Bacteria > Pseudomonadati > Pseudomonadota > Gammaproteobacteria > Pseudomonadales > Pseudomonadaceae > Pseudomonas > Pseudomonas mohnii. The sequence goes on along the minus strand of NZ_FNRV01000001.1, from coordinate 3,913,756 downwards.
CCGGCTCAGGAACAGCAGCAACTGCAAGCGGGCGGCGATACTTTCCTGGCCTTGTGGAAACCGGCCAATACGGCCGAACCCAAAGGTGCGGTGATTATCATCCCGGGCGCGGGCGAAACCGTTGACTGGCCTCAAGCGATCGGCCCTTTACGGCGCAACTTGCCGAACGCCGCGTGGAGCAGCCTGAGTATCACCTTGCCGGACCTGCAAAGCGATGCCATTGCGCCGCGCATCGTTGAAGTGGCGCCAGCCCCCAAGGCGGCGGACACCGGCAGCAAGGATTCGACAACCGCGCCCCCTATCGAACAGGCGGCTGGTGGCGAAGCGGACGTGGCCGACAAGGCTATCGCCGAAACCACGGAAGAGCAGGCCAAGGCCGATGCCGAGCGAATCTTCGCCCGTATCGACGCCGCGATTGCGTTCGCTGAACAGCAAAGCGCGCGCAGCATCGTCGTATTGGGACACGGCACTGGCGCTTACTGGGCGGCACGCTACCTGAGCGAAAAACAGACATCGCAGGTCGAGCGGTTCGTCATGGTTGCCGCGCAGACGCCGGTTCAAGCAAAACCCGAACTGGACGAGCTCACGCCAACCCTGAAACTGCCTACCGCCGACATTTACTATAAGGACAAACCCCTGGACCGCGATGCGGCGCTCGCCCGTTTGCAGGCCAGCAAACGCTTGAAGTCTTCGGCGTTTAGCCAGGTGTCGCTCAAGGCATTACCGGGCAATGCCAAGGCGGAGCAGGAACAATTGGTGCGCCGGGTTCGGGGTTGGTTAAGTCCACAAACCGCAGCAGACTGAGTGACCGGGTCGCCTGTATCGCGGGCTTGCCAGCGATACAGGCATCACGAGCCATACACACCGTTGCCGCTATCAAAAATCCCGCCGCTGACGAATCAGCATATAAGCACCCTGCAATTCACGAGTTTTCTCGGTCGCTTCGCGGACCTGAAGTTCCGTCGCCCCCCTTCCGGCGACTTTGTCCGGATGATGACGACTGAGCAGGCGGCGATAGGCACGCTTGATCTGCGCCGGCTCAGTGGTGGCTGACACGCCCAACAGCCGCATGGCGTCTTGATAGGTGGCTGCTTTGTTCGCCACTGATCGCTTTTGCGGCTCATAGTCCGCCGCCAACGCCTGCACCTGATGCGACCGCCAGCCCAGCCACCGCCCCCATTGAGCAATCAACTCCCGCTCACGGGTGCCGGCCCGGCCGTCCGCCCAGATCATCCGCCAACAGGCGCGCAATACCCCTTCTGCCGCATGGGGTTGCGCACTCAAGCGGCGCAGATAACCACGCAACCGATCATTGCCCGACTTGCCGCGATTGAACGCTGCTATCGCCCGACGCTGAGCCGATTCGTTCATCTCCAGCGCCCGCATTTCCTGCCGCGCCTGCTGAATATGGCCATCCACAACCTGCCCGTCGCTCTTGGCCAATCGCCCCAATAAAACAAACAACAGTTCATCGTTGCGCAGCGCCGGGCGGCCACCAAGCTTTTCAAGCAAGTGCCCCCAGCTCTGCAAGTGCAGGCGCCGGTCCAGCGCCTGCCCCAACAACGCACCCAGCATGGCCCCAGGAATGCTGGCGATGGCAAAACCCGCTCCGGCTCCAATCAGAGTCCCTGGCCACAGCATGTCAGCGTCTCGCTTCAATCAGAGTTTCGACTTGCGCCAATCGCTCGTGAGTGCCGACATCGACCCACTGCCCGTTCAGCCGTTCGCCGGACACTTGCCCGCTCGCCATAGCCGAGCGCAGTAATGGTGCCAGTTTGAACGCCCCGGCAGAGCAGCCTTCGAACAACTGCGGATGCAGCACCGCGATACCGCTGTAGGTCAGCGTGGGCGCATCCGCTTGACTGTCGCGCACCTGCCCGTCGATCAATTGAAAATCCCCGGCCGGATGATGGGCCGGGTTGTTCGCCAGTACCAGGTGAGCCAGACCGACAATTGGCTGATGCAACACGCTGAAGTCGTAATCGGTCCAGATATCCCCATTGACCACCACAAAAGCCTCATCACCCAACAACGGTAAAGCGCGGAAAATCCCGCCTCCTGTTTCCAGCGGTTCTCCTTCCGGCGAGTACTGGATGTGCACACCGTATCGCGAGCCATCGCCCAGATAGTCTTCGATCTGCTGGCCCAGCCAGGCATGATTGATCACGATATCGTCAAACCCTGCCGCCGCCAGGGCCCGCAGGTGATACTCGATCAGGGGCACCCCGCCTGCACGAACCAGCGGCTTTGGCGTGGTCAGCGTCAGGGGGCGCATGCGCTCGCCCTTGCCCGCTGCCAGAATCATTGCCTTCATGCCTTGACTCCAGCACGCAGACTGGCCAGCAAAACGTCCAGCTCAGCCAACTCCGGACGACGCGCGATCACGGCGTCTATATAAGCAAAGAATCGCGGCACATCAGACAGGTAACGCGGCTTGCCGTCGCGGTGACAGATGCGGGCGAAGATGCCGATCACTTTCAGATGTCGTTGCACGCCCATCAAATCACTGGCGCGCAGGAAATCTTCGAAATCGGGCTGAACCGGAATATCCAACGCCCGGGCCTGCTGCCAGTAACTTTCCAGCCAACCATGCACACGCTCCTCGGGCCAACTGAGAAAGGCATCCTTGAACAGGCAAGTCACGTCATAAGTCACCGGACCATAAACAGCATCCTGGAAGTCCAGCACGCCGGGATTCGGTTCGCTGAGCATCAGATTGCGTGGCATATAGTCACGATGTACGAGGACTTTCGGCTGGGCCAGTGCGCTGTCGATCAACAGATCGCTGACCTGCTGCCAAAGCACTTGCTGCGCGGCGTCGAACTCGATGCCCAGCTCGCGCTTCACGTACCACTCCGGGAACAGTTCCAGTTCGCGACGCAGCAGCGCCACGTCATAACTCGGTAGTGGCGCAACCATCGGCAACTGCTGAAACGCCAGCAGTGCTTGCAGCGCATCGGTGAACAAATCGTCGGCGTTTTCGCTGTCGATGACATCCAGATACGTCTTGTTGCCCAAGTCATTGAGCAAAAGAAAACCACGCTCGAGGTCCTCGGCATAAATTTTCGGCACATTTATTCCGGATTTCGCCAGTAAAAAAGCGATATCCACGAAGGGTTTGCAGTTTTCCTGAGGCGGCGGGGCATCCATCACGATGAAACTTTTACCTGCACCTTCCCAACGAAAATAACGCCGGAAACTCGCGTCGCTACTGGCCGCGGTCAACGTGGCCGGGGGTACGGCACCCCAACCCTGTTCTGTATAAAGGTTTGCCAATTGCTCATCGAGCCAAACTTTCAGGTGTTGCAAACGTACATCTTGGTCAGGCATTGCAAGGGTCTCCGACGGCGCTAGCCGTCAAGCGGGTCATGCTTTATTATCCAGCATCTTTTTCAGACCATCGAGAGGCGTGCGGCCCACACCGCGGGCAGATGGCACGCAGGAAGCCCGGACTAATAAGATGGCATTGAAATCCCCCGCGTTTCGTAAAAAATTTCCGTTGTTGGTAACCGGCAGTATGCTGGCCTTGCAACCTCTAGCCACTTCCTTCGTGGTCGCTGCGGAACAGTATGACTGCTCAGTCTCTGCTTCGGGTGCCTGGGCATGTGCGCCAAAGGCGCCGGCGGCAGCCTTGCCACCGCGTCCCGTGCATGAAGGCAGCGCAGTCAGCGCCACTGGCGAGACCCCGTCACAGGAAGGCACCAGTGAAGACACCGGCGCCAAGCCTGTGCTCGTGACCGAGTCCAAGGGGCGCGGCCTGAAGTCGCGTAGCGAAGACTATAGCCACCTCGACTGGGTTCCACGCGATCAGCTCACAGCGGCGCAATTGGCAGAAACCGGTCCTTATTGCTCTGGTTCCTATATCGAACCGATTCGTCCTGGCATGAATGACAAGACGAATAAAAGTGACGCGCCAACCTTTATCGGCGCGAAAGCCTCTCGCTACAAGCAAGATGAACAAGTCGCCACCCTGGCCGGTGACGTGGTCATGCGCCAGGGCAGCATGCAGGTCGAAGCCGACGAGGCCAACCTGTACCAGGCCGAGAGCCGTGGCGAACTCAGCGGCAATGTCCGTATCCGCGACAACGGCGCACTGATCGTAGGCGATCACGCCGATGTGCAGCTCGACACCGGTGAAGCCAAGGTCGATAACGCCGAATACGTAATGCACAAGTCCCGTATTCGCGGTAACGCGCTGTACGCCAAACGTGCCGAGAACGCGATCATCCGCCTCAAGGATGGTACGTACACCACGTGCGAACCGAACAGCAACGCCTGGCAGCTCAAGGGCAACAACATCACCCTGAACCCGGCCACCGGCTTCGGTACTGCGACCAACGTGACACTGCGGGTCAAGGACATTCCAGTCCTGTACACGCCGTACATCTATTTCCCGATCGACGACCGCCGCCAGTCCGGCTTCCTGCCGCCGACCATCGGCACCGGCAGCGATACCGGCTTCATGCTGGTGACACCGTACTACTTCAACCTGGCACCGAACTACGACGCCACGTTGTACCCGCGCTACATGGAAAAGCATGGCTTGTTGATGGAAGGCGAGTTCCGCTACCTCACCAAGTCCAGCGAAGGCCAGTTCGGTGCTGCGTACCTCAACGACGAGGATACCGAGCGCAGCAAGCAGACCGATTACGAGAAAAACCGCTACATGTACAACTGGCAACACAAGGGCGGCCTCGATTCGCGAGTCTTCACGCAAGTCGATTACACCAAGATCAGCGATCCTTATTACTTCCAGGATCTGCAGACCGACCAGATTGGTGTGAAAAGCGCAGACTATGTGAACCAACAAGGCTCCGTCACCTATCGTGGCGACAGCTACACCGCCCGCGTGAACGCCCAGGCTTACGAGCTTGCAACCGTTTCGAACATCACGCCGTATGACCGTCTGCCGCAGATCACCTTCGACGGTGCACTGCCGTATCATCCAAACGGCCTGAATTTCACCTATAACACTGAAGTCGTACGGTTCGATCGCGACCTGAAAAATGGCACATTCACCGATGAAGACGGCAATGTGTCGCCGCGACTGGACACCAACGTTCAAGGTCTGGCACGCGCCAACGGCGATCGCCTCAATCTTGCACCGGCCGTAAGCCTGCCGCTCGACTGGACTTATGGTTTCCTGAAGCCAACGCTCAAGTACCAATACACCCAGTATCAACTGGACCTGGACAGCATCGGCAAAAGCCAGATTGCTGCGCAGACACCGGAACAGGATCAGCTCAATGGCACCTTCGGCAGCAACCAGAATCGTGGCGTGCCGATTGCCAGCATCGACAGCGGCCTGTACTTCGATCGCAACACCCAATGGTTCGGCAAGAACTATCGTCAGACCCTTGAGCCGCGCTTGTTCTACTTGTACGTGCCGGAAAAGGACCAGGAAAACATTCCGGTGTTCGACACCAGCGAATACACCTTCAACTATGCGTCGCTGTTCCGTGACAACCGATTCTCGGGTTCCGACCGCGTCGGTGACGAGAACAAGCTGTCCCTGGGCGTGACCAGCCGCTGGATTGAAGATAACGGCTTCGAGCGTCAACGCGTCAGCGTCGGTCAGGCCCTGTACTTCAAGGATCGCGAAGTCCAGTTGCCGGGCATCGATGCGAAAACCCGTCAGGATGCACATTCGAACGTTTCGCCTTACGCACTGGATTACGAATATCGCTGGAACCGCGATTGGCGCACGACGGCCGATTACAACTGGGACCCGGACAGCCGCAGCCCTCGCTCGGGCAGCGCGATGTTCCACTACCAGCCTGAAGACAACCCGAACAAGGTCATCAACGCCGGCTATCGCTATCGTAATGACCAGGTCCGTTATGACCAGAACACCGGTAAATGGCAGGTGGGCGGCGGTGACTATGGCACCCCGGGTCAGCCTGGCTACGTGAAGGATTACTACAAAATCCAACAGCACGACTTCTCGGTAATCTGGCCAGTCGTGCCGCAATGGAACGCCATCAGCCGCTGGCAGTATGACTACAACCGTAACCGTACCCTGGAAGCCTTCGGTGGTTTCGAGTACGACAACTGCTGCTGGAAACTGCGCCTGATCAACCGTTACTGGGTTTCCTACGACGAATTCAGTCAGGAAGCACCGCAAAACGAAAAAGGCGACCACGGCGTATTCCTACAAATCGTTCTGAAGGGACTCGGCGGCCTCACCGGCGCCAAAGTAGAGAGCTTCCTCGACAAAGGCATCCAAGGTTATCGTGAACGTGAAGACCAAGCTTTCTGATTGTCTGCGCCCGCTGCTGCTGGGCGCGCTGTTCCTGGGTACCGCGGCCAACGCCGCGGTACAGTCCATCGATAAAGTGGTGGCCATTGTCGATAACGATGTGGTCATGCAGAGCCAACTGGACCAGCGAGTCCATGAAGTTCAGCAAACCATCGCCAAGCGCGGCACCGCCGTGCCACCGGCCAGCGTGCTGGAGCAACAGGTGCTCGAGCGCCTGATCGTCGAAAACCTGCAACTGCAGATCGGCGAACGTTCCGGCATCCGCATCACCGATGAAGAACTGAACCAGGCTGTCGGCACCATTGCCCAGCGAAACAACATGTCGGTCGATCAATTCCGCGCCGCGCTGACTCGCGACGGCGTGTCATATGACGATGCACGTGAACAGATTCGTCGCGAGATGGTGATCAGCCGCGTGCGTCAGCGTCGTGTGGCTGAGCGCATCCAGGTCTCCGAGCAGGAAGTGAAGAACTTCCTGGCGTCGGACCTCGGCAAAATGCAGCTGTCCGAAGAGTTCCGCCTGGCCAACATCCTGATTCCTACGCCAGAAAGCGCCAACTCTGACGCGATTCAGAATGCTGCCAAACAGGCTGATGCGATTTATCAACAACTCAAGCAAGGCGCCGACTTCGGTCAATTGGCCATCGCCAAATCCGCCAGCGAAACCGCACTGGAAGGCGGCGACATGGGCTGGCGTAAAGCCGCTCAACTGCCACCGCCGTTCGACCGCCTGCTGAGCACCATGGCGGTCGGCGATGTGACCCAGCCGATGCGTACGCCGGGCGGTTTCATCATCCTGAAGATCACCGACAAGCGTGGCGGCGAGACCCAGGTACGTGACGAAGTGCATGTGCGCCATATCCTGGTCAAACCAAGCCCGATTCGCGACGAGGAAAAAACCAAGGCCCTGGTTCAGTCGCTCTATACCCGCATCGAGGCGGGCGAAGACTTCGGCGAACTGGCGAAAAGCTACTCGGAAGACCCGGGTTCCGCCCTCAACGGTGGCGACCTGAACTGGATCGACCCGAGCGTTCTGGTCCCGGAATTCCGCGAAGTGATGTCCAAGACCCCGCAAGGTCAACTGTCCAAGCCGTTCAAGACTCAATACGGCTGGCACGTCCTGGAAGTCCTTGGCCGCCGCGCCACCGACAACACCACCCAGGCTCGCGAGCAACAAGCGATGACCGTACTGCGTAACCGCAAATACGACGAAGAGCTGCAAACCTGGCTGCGTCAGATCCGTGACGAAGCGTATGTTGAAATCAAACTCCCTGGCGCGAACCAGGCAGCGCAGTGAAACCCAAACGTTTTGCGCTGACACCCGGTGAACCAGCCGGCATAGGTCCCGACCTGTGCCTGCTGCTCGCCTCGCAAGCCCAGCCGCACCCCCTGATTGCCATTACCAGCCGCGACCTGCTCCTCGAGCGGGCCGCGCAACTGGGCGTGGCTGTCGACTTGCTGCCGGTCACTCCAGACGCCTGGCCAGATGCGCCCGCACCCGCCAACAGCCTGTATGTCTGGGATACCCCACTCAACGCCAAGGTCGTCGCCGGGCAACTGGACAAGGCCAATGCCGCTTTCGTCCTGGAGACCCTGACCCGCGCAGGCCAAGGCTGCCTGGACGGGCACTTTGCCGGAATGATCACGGCCCCCGTGCACAAGGGCGTGATCAACGAATCCGGGATCGCCTTTTCCGGACACACCGAATTCCTCGCCGACCTGACCCATACTGCGCAAGTGGTCATGATGCTCGCCACTCGCGGATTGCGCGTGGCCCTGGTCACCACCCACCTGCCCCTTCGCGAGATTGCCGATGCAATCACACCGGAGCGTCTGGAGCGGGTCACGCGCATTCTGCATGCCGATCTGCAACACAAGTTCGGCATTGCCCAACCACGGATCCTGGTATGCGGGTTAAACCCCCACGCCGGTGAAGGTGGACACCTGGGCCATGAAGAAATCGACATTATCGAACCCACATTAGAGCGCCTGCGCGGCGAAGGCATGGACCTGCGAGGTCCGCTGCCCGCCGACACTCTGTTTACCCCCAAATATCTGGAGCACTGCGACGCAGTGCTGGCGATGTACCACGACCAGGGCCTGCCTGTGCTGAAATACAAAGGCTTTGGCGCTGCAGTCAACGTGACCCTGGGCTTGCCGATCATCCGCACATCAGTCGATCACGGCACTGCGCTGGATCTGGCCGGTAGCGGCAAAATCGATACCGGCAGCCTGCAAGTCGCCCTGGAAACCGCCTATCAGATGGCCGAGACCCGTTTATGACCGAGCAATACCAACACCGGGCGCGCAAGCGCTTCGGCCAGAACTTTCTGCACGATGCCGGCGTTATCGACCGCATCCTGCGCTCCATCCACGCCAAACCCGATGACCGCATGCTGGAAATCGGCCCTGGTCAGGGCGCGTTGACCGAAGGCCTGCTCAACAGCGGCGCACAACTTGACGTGGTAGAGCTGGACAAGGATCTGATCCCGATCCTCAACCAGCAATTCGCCGGCAAGAGCAACTTCAACCTGCACCAGGGTGACGCGCTGAAGTTCGACTTCAACAGCCTGAACGCCGCGCCGGGTAGCCTGCGAGTGGTTGGTAACCTGCCGTATAACATCTCCACCCCGCTGATTTTCCACCTGCTAAACAACTCTCACTTGATTCGCGACATGCACTTCATGCTGCAGAAAGAAGTGGTCGAGCGTCTGGCGGCAGGGCCTGGCGGTGGTGATTGGGGCCGACTGTCGATCATGGTTCAGTATCACTGCCGTGTTGAGCACCTGTTCAACGTTGGCCCGGGCGCGTTCAATCCCCCGCCGAAGGTCGATTCGGCCATCGTGCGACTGGTGCCCCACGCCGTTCTGCCCCACCCCGCCAAAGACCACCGACTGCTCGAACGCGTCGTACGCGAAGCCTTCAACCAGCGCCGCAAAACCTTGCGCAATACCCTCAAGCTACTGCTGAGCAATGCCGAGATCGAAGCCGCTGGCGTCGATGGCAGCCTGCGTCCCGAGCAGCTCGATCTGGCCGCCTTCGTGCGCCTGGCCGACAAGCTCAGCGAACAAGCCCTACAGAAGCCTGCCGATATCTGACAGACCTGACGCGTCATCGGATAGGACACCAGCGCCCATGTCTGGTTTACTATCCGATACTTGGCCTAGACTGAACTCCATCAGCTACGCCCCGCGTTCCGCTTCGTTTTTAAGGCCTCTTGCATGTCCGATCCTCGTTATCAGGTCGACGTCAGCGTCGTCACCCGCTATCTGGCAGAACAATCGCAACCCGAACAAAACCGCTTTGCCTTCGCCTACACCATTACCGTGCAAAACAATGGCGAGTTACCCGCCAAACTGTTGTCACGGCATTGGGTGATCACCGACGGCGACGGGCATGTCGAAGAGGTTCGCGGTGCCGGTGTGGTTGGTCAGCAACCGTTGATCGCGGCAGGCAAAAGCCACACCTACAGCAGCGGCACGGTCATGACGACTAAAGTCGGGACCATGCAAGGCAGCTATCAGATGATTGCCGACGACGGTAAGCAATTCGACGCCATCATCGCCCCGTTCCGTCTAGCGGTCCCTGGAGCGTTGCACTGATGGCGACATATGCTGTCGGTGATTTGCAAGGCTGCCTTGAGGCGTTGCAATGCCTGCTCAAAAAAGTCGCCTTCGACCCGGAAAAGGATCGCCTGTGGCTGGTGGGCGATCTGGTCAATCGCGGCCCGCAATCACTGGAAACGTTGCGCTTCCTCTATAGCATCCGCGAATCGCTGGTATGCGTACTCGGCAACCACGACCTTCATTTGCTGGCCGCCGGCCAGAACATCGAACGCCTGAAGAAAGCCGACACCCTGCGCGAAATCATTGAAGCGCCCGATAGCGCCGATTTGCTGGACTGGCTGCGCCAACAAAAACTCATGCACTACGATGAGCAACGCAACGTAGCGCTGGTGCATGCCGGCATTCCGCCGCAATGGTCGCTGCGCAAGGCCCTCAAATGCGCTGCCGAGGTCGAAACGGCCCTGCGCGACGACAACCTGTTCGCGCCCTATCTCGATGGCATGTACGGCAACGATCCGGCGAAATGGGACAGCGACCTCAAAGGCGTGACTCGCCTGCGGGTGATCACCAACTATTTCACGCGCATGCGCTTCTGCACCGCCGACGGCAAGCTTGACCTCAAGAGCAAGGAAGGCCTGGACACCGCACCACCGGGCTACAAACCCTGGTTCCAGCACAAGGACCGCAAGACCAAGGACCTGAAGATTATCTTCGGTCACTGGGCCGCGCTGGAAGGCAAGGTTCAGGAGCGAGGCATCTCGGCCCTCGACACCGGTTGCGTCTGGGGCGGCGCCCTGACCCTGATGAATGTCGACACTGGCGAACGCCTGTCCTGCAAGTGCGACGAGCATGGCCATGCCGCCCTGCCGCCAGTCGCTTCACCCATTCCCGACACATCGCCAGCCAGCGCCCCGCGCTAGACTGCCTATTCAGCCGAGCCACAGGAGCCCGACATGAGCGAATTCAAACGTATCCCCCCTGAACAGGCCCAAGCCCTGCGCGAACAAGGCGCAGTGGTGGTCGACGTCCGTGATCCTGCAACTTTCGCGGCGCTGCACATCGCCGGCTCGAAGCATCTGGACAACCACTCCTTGCACGCTTTCATCCAGGGCGCCGACCTTGATGCCCCCACCGTGGTGGTTTGCTACCACGGCAATTCCAGCCAAGGCGCAGCCGCCTACCTGATCAGCCAGGGCTTCTCCGACGTCTACAGCATGGATGGCGGTTTTGAGCTGTGGCGTACGACGTATCCTTCAGAAACGGCGCAAGGCACCTCCGAATAATTTTTTTGTAACACGCAAGCCCCGGCTCCCGCGGGCTAGCGCGGTGGCAGACGAACGGTCTGCCACACATAATTACGCATCTCCCCTTTACCTCCCGAATAAGCAACTATCCTTAAGCGCAGGCCATCCAAAACAGGGGAGAGCCGGTACACCGGCGCGCGGGTCATCGGGAGTAGCTTTCGGAGTCGTCAGCTTCGAGAGAGTTCTGGGGGGTAAACAGCGACTGCCTGTGCGGTTGCTGCCAGCATCGACTGAGTGATCCGGCGTCGGCTCCACGTATCGAGCGAGGTGACGTCATGAGTATCTTTAGCCACTTCCAACAACGTTTCGAGTCCACACGCCAGGAAGAACTCACGCTGCAAGAGTATCTTGAGCTGTGCAAAAAGGACCGCAGCGCCTACGCTTCCGCCGCCGAGCGTCTGCTCCTGGCCATCGGTGAACCGGAACTGCTCGACACTTCGACCAATTCGAGGCTGTCGCGAATCTTCTCCAACAAGGTGATCCGTCGCTATCCGGCCTTTGAAGACTTCCACGGGATGGAAGAATGCATCGACCAGATCGTGTCGTATTTCCGCCATGCCGCTCAGGGCCTGGAAGAGAAGAAGCAAATCCTCTATCTGCTCGGCCCTGTTGGTGGCGGTAAATCATCCCTGGCCGAGAAGCTGAAACAACTGATCGAGAAAGTGCCCTTCTACGCCATCAAGGGCTCGCCGGTTTTCGAATCACCCCTGGGTCTGTTCAACGCCACTGAAGATGGCGCGATCCTCGAGGAAGACTTCGGCATTCCACGGCGCTACCTCAATACCATCATGTCGCCGTGGGCCACCAAACGCCTGGCCGAATTCGGCGGCGATATCAGCCAGTTCCGCGTGGTGAAACTCTACCCGTCGATCCTCAACCAGATCGCCGTGGCCAAAACCGAACCGGGAGATGAGAACAACCAGGACATCTCGGCACTGGTGGGCAAGGTCGATATCCGCAAACTGGAAGAGTTCCCGCAAAACGACGCCGACGCCTACAGCTACTCCGGCGCACTGTGCCGGGCCAACCAGGGCCTGATGGAGTTCGTCGAAATGTTCAAGGCACCGATCAAGGTGCTGCACCCATTGCTGACGGCGACTCAGGAAGGTAACTACAACAGTACCGAAGGTCTTGGCGCGATTCCGTTTACCGGGATCCTGCTGGCCCACTCCAACGAATCGGAATGGCACACCTTCCGCAACAACAAGAACAACGAAGCGTTCATCGACCGGATCTACATCGTCAAAGTGCCGTACTGCCTGCGGGTCAGCGACGAAGTGAAGATCTACGACAAACTGCTGTTCAACAGCTCGCTGGCCAAGGCCCATTGCGCACCCGATACCTTGAAGATGCTCGCCCAGTTCACTGTGCTTTCTCGGCTCAAGGAGCCGGAGAACTCTAACATCTACTCCAAAATGCGCGTGTACGACGGCGAAAACCTCAAGGACACCGATCCGAAGGCCAAGTCGATCCAGGAATACCGCGACAACGCCGGCGTCGATGAAGGCATGAACGGCCTGTCGACCCGTTTCGCGTTCAAGATCCTGTCGAAGGTCTTCAACTTCGACCCGCACGAAATCGCCGCCAACCCGGTTCACTTGCTCTACGTACTGGAACAACAGATCGAACAGGAACAATTCCAGGCGGAAACCCGCGAACGCTACCTGCGCTTCCTCAAGGAGTACCTGGCGCCGCGCTACATCGAATTCATCGGCAAGGAGATCCAGACCGCTTACCTCGAGTCTTACAGCGAGTACGGCCAGAACATCTTCGACCGCTACGTGCTGTACGCCGACTTCTGGATTCAGGATCAGGAATACCGCGATCCGGAAACCGGCGAAATCCTCAACCGCGTGGCACTCAACGAGGAGCTGGAAAAAATCGAAAAACCGGCCGGCATCAGCAATCCGAAGGATTTCCGCAACGAAATCGTCAACTTCGTACTGCGTGCCCGAGCCAACAATAACGGCAAGAACCCAACCTGGCTCAGCTACGAAAAACTGCGGGTGGTCATCGAGAAGAAAATGTTCTCCAACACCGAGGACCTGCTGCCGGTCATCAGCTTCAATGCCAAGGCCAGCAAAGAGGACCAGCAGAAGCACAACGACTTCGTCACACGGATGGTCGAGCGGGGCTACACCGACAAACAGGTACGACTGCTGTCCGAGTGGTATCTGCGGGTCAGAAAATCGCAGTAAGGCAGCCGCAAGCGGCAAGCTACAAGCCTCAAGCACACCGAACGGGGCGCTTGAGGCTGTTGGTGGCTCTGTTTGCCTTGAAAGCTTCAAGCTTGCCGCTTGAAGCTGGTTACTTGTAGCTGCCCGGAGGGCTCCCTATGAGCTATGTGATCGACCGACGTCTCAATGGCAAGAACAAGAGCACGGTGAACCGTCAGCGGTTTCTGCGGCGTTACCGTGACCACATCAAGAAGGCTGTCGAAGAGGCGGTCAGCCGGCGCTCCATTACCGATATGGAACACGGCGAGCAAATCAGCATCCCCGGCCGCGACATCGATGAGCCGGTGCTTCACCATGGTCGAGGTGGCAAACAGACGGTCGTGCACCCCGGCAACAAGGAATTCACCAGCGGCGAACACATTGCGCGCCCACCGGGAGGTGGCGGCGGTCGAGGCCCTGGCAAGGCCGGCAACTCGGGTGAAGGGATGGACGAGTTCGTCTTCCAGATCACCCAGGAGGAATTCCTCGAATTCATGTTCGAGGATCTTGAGCTACCGAACCTGGTCAAGCGCAACCTGACCGGCACCGACACGTTCAAAACCGTTCGCGCGGGCATCAGTAACGAGGGCAACCCATCGCGGATCAACATCATCCGCACCCTGCGCTCGGCTCATGCGCGACGAATTGCGCTGTCCGGCAGCAGCCGGGCGAAACTGCGCGAAGCGAAAGAGGAACTTCTGCGACTCAAGCAAGAAGAACCGGACAATTTCGGCGATATTCAGAAAATCGAAGCAGAAATTGAAAAACTCAGCGCGCGCATCCATCGCGTTCCCTTTCTCGACACCTTCGACCTCAAATACAACCTGCTGATCAAGCAGCCCAATCCCAGTTCGAAGGCCGTGATGTTTTGCCTGATGGACGTGTCTGGGTCCATGACTCAGGCGACCAAGGACATCGCCAAGCGCTTCTTCATCCTGCTGTACCTGTTCCTCAAGCGTAATTACGACAAGATTGACGTCGTATTCATCCGTCACCACACCAGCGCCCGCGAAGTGGACGAAGAAGAGTTTTTCTACTCCCGCGAAACCGGCGGGACCATCGTGTCCAGCGCCTTGAAACTGATGCAGGAGATCATGGCCGAGCGCTATCCGAGCAACGAGTGGAACATCTACGCCGCCCAAGCCTCCGACGGTGACAACTGGAACGACGACTCGCCGATTTGCCGCGACATCCTGATCAACCAGATCATGCCGTTCGTGCAGTACTACACTTACGTTGAGATCACCCCACGCGAACATCAGGCCCTGTGGTTCGAATATGAGCGCATCGCCGAAGCGTTCTCCGACACTTTTGCCCAGCAACAACTGGTCTCGGCCGGGGATATCTATCCGGTCTTCCGTGAACTCTTCCAGCGCAGGTTAGTGACATGACCGCCAAAGAGCAAAAGCGCCAACCCATTTCCACCGGCTCGGAATGGACGTTCGAGCTGATCCAGGCCTACGACAAAGAAATCAGTCGTCTTGCGGCTCGCTATGCGCTCGACACTTACCCCAACCAAATCGAAGTGATCACCGCAGAACAGATGATGGATGCCTACGCCTCCGTCGGCATGCCCCTGGGCTATCACCACTGGTCCTACGGCAAACACTTCCTCAGTACTGAAAAATCCTACAGCCGCGGCCAGATGGGACTGGCCTACGAGATCGTGATCAACTCGGACCCGTGCATCGCCTACCTGATGGAAGAAAACACCATCTGCATGCAGGCACTGGTCGTTGCGCACGCCTGTTATGGGCACAACAGCTTTTTCAAGGGCAATTACCTGTTTCGCACCTGGACAGACGCCAGTTCGATCATCGATTACCTGGTGTTCGCCAAGCAATACATCATGCAATGCGAAGAGCGCCACGGCATCGACGCGGTCGAGGACCTGCTCGATTCCTGCCACGCCCTGATGAACTATGGCGTCGACCGCTACAAACGGCCTTATCCGATCTCCGCCGAAGAAGAGCGTCGCCGGCAAAAGGACCGGGAAGAACATATGCAGAAACAGATCAATGATCTGTGGCGTACCATTCCCAAAGGCGCGGACAAATACAGCGACAAGGACAACGCACGCTTCCCCGCCGAACCTCAGGAAAACATCCTGTACTTCATCGAAAAACACGCACCACTGCTGGAGCCGTGGCAGCGGGAAATCGTACGGATCGTGCGAAAAATCGCCCAGTACTTCTACCCACAGCGTCAGACTCAGGTGATGAACGAGGGCTGGGCCACGTTCTGGCACTACACCTTGATGAACGACCTGTACGACGAAGGCTTGGTCACTGATGGTTTCATGATGGAGTTCCTGACGTCCCATACCAGCGTAATCTATCAACCGGGCTTCGATAGCCCGTATTACAGCGGGATCAACCCCTATACCCTGGGATTCGCCATGTACCGCGATATCCGGCGCATGTGCGAAGAACCAACGGAAGAGGATTACCGCTGGTTCCCGGACATTGCCGGCACTGACTGGCTGGCAGCCATCAAGTTCGCCATGAGCAGCTTCAAGGACGAGAGTTTCATCCTGCAGTACCTGTCACCCAAGGTAATCCGCGACCTGAAACTGTTCAGCATTCTCGACGACGACCAGAAGGACGCCCTGCTGGTCCCGGCCATCCATGATGAAGGTGGCTATCGAATCATCCGTGAAACACTGGCCGCTCAATACAACCTGGGCAACCGCGAACCCAACGTACAGATCTACAGCATCGACCGGCGCGGCGACCGCTCGCTGACCCTGCGTCACCAGCAACATGATCGCAAACCGCTGGGAGATTCCACTGAGGAAGTGCTAAAGCACTTGCACCGCCTCTGGGGCTTCGACATTCACCTCGAAACCTTGCAAGGCGATCAGGTGATGAAAACCCATCACGTTCCACCCAGAAACGAACATGGGGAGGGTGATTACGGCCGACTGGACTTGGCCGTCGTTCATCTTTGATCCAGTTTCGACCTCCGAAGGCCCGACGCAAAGGTTATCCTGTCGAGCTAACGGAGGTTTTTTATGCGTATTTATAAAGTCGGCGGCGCCGTTCGTGATCGCCTGCTGGGCAGACCCGTCACCGATATCGACTGGGTCGTGGTGGGCGCCACCACCGAAGACATGCTCGCCAAGGGTTTTCGCCCGGTAGGTGCGGATTTCCCGGTGTTTCTACACCCCAAAAGCGGAGAGGAATACGCCCTCGCCCGCACCGAACGCAAAAGCGGACGCGGCTATGGCGGCTTCACCTTTCACGCCAGCCCCGAAGTGACCCTCGAAGAAGACCTGATCCGTCGCGACCTGACCATCAACGCCATGGCCGAAGACGATCAACAAAACCTGACCGATCCCTACCATGGCCAACGCGACCTGGAAGCGCGCCTGCTTCGGCACGTTTCCCCCGCGTTTGCCGAAGATCCGCTCAGGGTTCTGCGCGTTGCGCGCTTCGCAGCCCGTTATGCCGCGCTTGGCTTCACCGTCGCTCCGGAGACGCTGGATCTGATGCGTCAACTCAGCGAATCAGGTGAACTGCAAGCGCTGACAGCGGAACGCATCTGGAAAGAAATCTCCCGCGCCCTGATGGAAGATCAGCCACAGGTGTTCATTGAAGTACTGCGGGCCTGCGGTGCGCTCAACGTGTTGATGCCTGAGGTTGACGCATTGTTTGGCGTACCTCAACCGCAAGCCCATCATCCGGAAATCGATACGGGCGCGCATACCCTGAGCGTGCTGGAACAAGCCGCGCGCCACAAGCAACCACTCACCGTGCGCTGGGCGTGCCTGCTGCATGACTTGGGCAAAGGCCTGACGCCGGAGGAAGAATGGCCTCGACACATTGCCCACGAGTTCAAGGGACTGAAGCTGATCAAAGCGGTCAACGAACGCTTCAAGGCACCGAGGGACTGCCAGGAATTGGCGTTGCTGGTGGGCGAATATCACACCCACGGCCATCGTGCCCTGGAGCTGAAGCCATCGACGCTGTTGGAGTTGCTGCAAAGCTTCGACGTTTACCGTCGACCACAGCGGTTCGAGGAGTTCATCGCGGCATGTGAGATGGATGCACGCGGACGCAAAGGACTGGAAGAGCGAAGTTACCCACAGGCGGATTACCTTCGCGGTGCGGCAACCGCCGCCCGTAGCGTGGCGGTGCAGCCATTGCTGGAGAAAGGGTTCAAAGGGCCAGAACTGGGCGAGGCGATCAAGCGCGAGCGGCTAAAGGCCCTGAAAGCATACAAAGAGACTGCGTCGTCCTGACTGCCGCCATCGCGGGCAAGCCCGCTCCCACAGGGATTGCATCGTACCTGTGGGAGCGGGCTTGCCCGCGATGGCGTCATGAATGTCACAACAAATCTGAAGGCGTCAGTTGAATGCCGCGCCACTCAAAAGCCACGGGAGCCAGCACCTGATCAATCTGCGATTCAGCCCACAACGTGGCGAAACTCTTGCCTACGCCCGGGTGAACTCGATCCGGCGCAATCAACGACAACGGCCACAGCACGAAGGCGTTTTTCAGAATCTCTGCTCGCGGCAACACCAAACCATCGAAGTTGCCCACCAGATCACCGAACAGCAACACATCGATGTCCAGCGGCAAACCCTTGCGGTCCGGCGCGTAACGGCCATTGTCCGCCTCAATGAATTTAAGCCGGCGATCCAGTTCAATCAGTGGCAGATCGGTAAAGGCCGACACCACAAAATTGAAAAACGGCCCGCTCTTGATCCCCACCGGCTGGCTTTCGAAAACCGCCGAGCAACGAATATCCACCAGAAAACCGGCCAACGCTTCCAGGCCGGCCTGCAAATGGGCTTCACGCTCGATATTGCTACCGAGCCCGAGATACACCTGAGTCAGCGACATCCGCGCTCGATCTCCACACCCACACCACCGGTAGCGGCAGGGACTGCACCAGGCTTGGTCAGTTTCAGACGCATCCAGGTGATCTTGAATTCGCTCATCAGCACTTCAACCAGACGCTCGGCGAAGGTTTCCACCAACTGGAATTGCGCCTGCTCGGCAAAGGCCTGGATGCGCGACGAAACACTCGCATAATCGAGCGCGAGGGTCAGGTCATCACCAGCGGCTGCCGGACGATTATCCCAGGCGAAACTCAGATCAAGACGCAAGCACTGTCGGATGCCTCGCTCCCAGTCGTAAGCACCGATTACGGTGTCGACTTCCAGGCCCTCGATAAACACTCTGTCCAAGCACTTTTCTCCGCTACACGACAAGGGCGCAATGCGCCGTTAGAATCAGGGCGTCCTCGCCCGGAATAGTTAGCATGTTTTGGTTATTGGCGATCCTCGCCTACCTGCTCGGCTCTCTGTCCTTCGCCATTTTGCTCAGCCGCCTGACCGGAAACCCCGATCCGCGAATGAGTGGCTCGGGCAATGCCGGCGCCACCAACATGTTGCGCCTGGCCGGCAAAAAACTCGCCGTCCTGACGTTGCTCGGCGACCTCTGTAAAGGCCTGCTGCCTGTGCTGATCGCCGGTTTTGCCGGACTTTCCCTGCATGATCAGGCCTGGATCGGCGTTTGTGCCGTCATCGGCCACCTGTTCCCGCTGTACTTTCGCTTTCGCGGTGGCAAGGGTGTCGCCACCGCTGCCGGCATGTTGCTGGGCCTGTACCCGCCTGCGGCCTTACTGGCGGTCTGTGCCTGGCTGCTGACGTTCTACCTGACCCGCACCAGCTCGTTGGCCGCCTTGATCGCCACCCCACTGACCCTGCCATTGCTGGCCTGGCAAGAGCCGGCGGCGCTGCTGCCCATGAGCGCGCTCACGGGGATGATCGTCTGGCGTCATCGCGGCAATCTACGCGACCTGTTTGCCGGGCGCGAACGGCATTTTTAAATGCCGCCCGGCAGCGCCACTCATCACAGCGCGGACAACTGCTCCATCGGCCAACGCGCCTGGACACTGATCGCCAGGCTTTCCTGCTGACCAGCCTGCAAACGCTGACAACCGGCAAAAGCGATCATCGCACCGTTATCGGTACAGAACTGTGGACGGGCATAAAAAACATCGCCCTTCATGTCGCCGAGCATTTTTTCCAGGGACGTGCGCAACGCCTTGTTGGCGCTGACTCCGCCAGCGATCACCAGACGCTTCATGCCTGCCGCCTTCAGGGCACGCTTGCACTTGATGGTCAAAGTCTCCACCACGGCCTGCTGGAACGCCAGCGAGATGTCGCAACGGGCTTGCTCGCTGTCGTCCCCGGCGCTCACACACTGCTGCCAGGTGTTCAGGGCAAAGGTTTTCAGGCCACTGAAGCTGAAATCGAGGCCAGGTCGGTCACACATCGGACGCGGGAAGACGAAACGTCCTGCAAGCCCCTGCTCCGCCAGTCGAGCGATTTCCGGGCCGCCTGGATAGTTGAGGCCCATCATCTTCGCGGTCTTGTCGAACGCTTCGCCGGCGGCGTCATCCAGGGTTTCGCCCAAAAGCGTGTATTGACCGATCCCGTCGACTTGAACCAGTTGCGTATGACCACCTGAAACCAACAAAGCGACGAACGGAAATTCCGGCGGTTGCGACTCCAGCATCGGCGCCAGCAAATGACCTTCCATGTGATGTACACCAAGGGCCGGAATGCCCCAGGCGAAAGCCAGTGCCTGAGCACAGGAAGCGCCGACCAGCAGCGCACCTACCAGGCCAGGACCGGCGGTGTAGGCGATCGCATCGATCTCGGTCGGCACGCAGTCGGCTTCGGCCAACACCTGACGAATCAAGGGCAGCATGCGTTTGACGTGGTCACGCGAGGCCAGCTCCGGCACCACGCCACCATAGGCACGATGCAGGTCGATCTGACTGAACAGCGCATCGGCCAGCAGGCCACGCTCACTGTCATACAATGCGACACCGGTTTCGTCGCAGGAGGTTTCTAATCCCAGTACTAGCATGGGTTTGCGCCTTGTTTAGGCTGAATTCGAAGGCGCGCATAATAGTCGTCGCGTGATGCCCCGACCAGCGGTTTTCGATCAGAGGCTTTGCATTCCGTGCGATGAGGGGTTAACATCCGCAACCCTTAAAAACCGACGTCTTCAAGTGCTCTTTTGCCGCGAGGATGTTGACCCCGGTAATGAATGAAGGTAGCTCTGGATGCCAGCCGTCAAAGTAAAAGAGAACGAACCCTTCGACGTAGCTCTGCGTCGTTTCAAGCGCTCCTGCGAAAAAGCCGGTGTACTGGCTGAAGTTCGTAGCCGCGAATTTTACGAGAAGCCAACTTCTGAGCGTAAGCGCAAAGCAGCAGCCGCTGTTAAGCGTCACGCCAAGAAAGTTCAGCGCGAACAGCGCCGCGCCGTTCGTCTGTACTAATACACAGACGATCGTAGCAAGCTTCTGCCAAGCCCGGCTCTCCGCCGGGCTAATGGCATTTGCGTAAAACGCTTGATGCTTCACCGTCGAAGCCGCAGACGCGACTGAGACAAATCTGCTTCATCGCGTCAGACCTGGCTCTTTTGCCAGCGGTGCACGTCTTTTCTGACGAGCCTTTCAAGGCTACTGACGAGCACACCCACTGATTCCTCTCACGACGATCAGCCCAAGGCACCTCACGCGTGCAAATGATGAGCTATCCGAGGCCCATGACTGGCCGCAGCCGGATTCAGCGCAACACTTTCAAAAAGTCGAATACTGATTGGCATTAACGTCAGGGGATTTTCGGCAGATACATTTCCCGATAGCGATTACGCAGACGACACCGGTCGAGCCGCCCATCTTGTGCGCCTCAAACAATGACCTTCGTTCGACTACCCTTCGTTTCGGACCCAATCAGCGCAGATGACGAGAACGCCATGGCCGGGCTAATTCCCCAGAGCTTCATTGACGACCTTCTGAACCGCACCGACATCGTCGATGTGGTCAGCTCGCGCCTGCAAATGAAAAAAGCCGGCAAGAACTACACCGCCTGCTGCCCGTTCCACAAAGAAAAAACTCCGTCATTCAGCGTCAGCCCCGACAAGCAGTTCTATTACTGCTTCGGCTGCGGCGCCGGCGGCAATGCCCTGGGCTTCATCATGGACCACGACAACCTGGATTTCGTCCAGGCTGTCGAAGATCTGGCCAAGGCGGCCGGCATGGAAGTTCCACGGGAAGAAAGCGGCCGCGCGCACAAGCCGCGCCAGCCGACCGATTCGCCGCTGTATCCACTGCTCACCGCCGCGGCCGACTTTTACCGTCAGGCCCTGAAGAGCCACCCATCGCGCAAAGCCGCAGTGGACTACCTGAAAGGTCGCGGCCTGACCGGCGAAATCGCCCGCGACTTCGGCCTCGGCTTCGCGCCGCCTGGCTGGGACAACCTGTTCAAGCACTTGAGCAGCGATACCCTGCAGCAGAAAGCCATGATCGATGCCGGTCTGTTGATCGAGAACGCCGAAACCGGCAAACGCTATGATCGCTTCCGCGACCGCGTGATGTTCCCGATCCGCGACAGTCGCGGGCGCGTCATTGCCTTCGGCGGCCGGGTACTGGGCGACGACAAACCGAAATACCTGAACTCGCCGGAAACCCCGGTATTCCATAAAGGCCAGGAACTCTACGGCCTGTATGAAGCCCGCAAGAACAACCGCAACCTCGACGAAATCATCGTCGTCGAAGGCTACATGGACGTCATCGCCCTCGCCCAGCAAGGCCTGCGCAATGCTGTCGCCACCCTGGGTACCGCGACCAGCGAAGAACACCTCAAGCGACTGTTCCGTGTCGTGCCCAGCGTGCTGTTTTGCTTCGACGGCGACCAGGCGGGTCGCAACGCCGCGTGGCGCGCACTGGAAGCCACCCTGCCAAGCCTGCAGGATGGGCGACGGGCCCGCTTCCTGTTCCTGCCCGAAGGCGAAGACCCGGATACCCTGGTGCGTTCCGAAGGCACTGATGCCTTCCGCGCACGGATCAACCAGCACGCCCAGCCATTGGCAGATTATTTCTTTCAACAACTGACGGAAGAGTCGGACCCGCGCTCCCTCGAAGGCAAGGCCCACATGGCCACCCTCGCAGCGCCGCTGATCGACAAAGTGCCGGGAGCCAACCTGCGCATTCTGATGCGCCAGCGCCTGACCGAAATTACCGGCCTGAGCAGCGAAACGGTCAGCCAACTGGCGCAAAGCGCGCCACACGAGGCGCCGCCCGCCTATGACCCTGGCATCGATTACGACGCGATGCCTGATTACAGCGACTATCATCAGCCGCAATCGCAAGAAATGTATGTGCCGCAACAGGAATGGACACCGAAGAAGCCCGGTGCCGGCGGCAAGAAATGGGACAAAAAACCCTGGGACAAGAACGGCAAGCGTGGCGGCGATCGCGATCAACAGAGTGCCCCGCGCAAACCCATTGCCGTCGAAGCACCTACACTCATTGCGTTGCGTACGCTCATTCACCATCCGCAACTGGCTGGCAAAGTCGAAACCGCCAACCACTTCGCCAATGAAAGCAGCACTTATGGGCAATTGCTGGTAGCCCTCATCGAGGCTGTGCAAAAAAACCCTAAGCTAAACTCTATTCAGTTAATGGCTCGCTGGCACGGCACTGAACAGGGACGCTTGCTGAAGGCCCTGGCCGAAAAGGAATGGCTGATTGACGGCGACAACCTTGAACAACAGTTTTTAGACACCATTACTAGGTTATCAGCAGGTCAACACACCGATAGCCTGGAAGAACTCATCAGAAAAGCGAAGCAGCCAGGATTGACTGCCGAGGAAGCAAATCAGATCGCAAATCAGATGCGCGACCTATTAAAACGCAATATGGCTGTACCAAACCCGACCTCAACTGGCGCGTGAGGTCATAGCTCAGGTATAATCCTCGGCTTGTTTTTTGCCCGCCAAGACCTTCAGTGGATAGGGTGTTATGTCCGGAAAAGCGCAACAGCAGTCTCGTATCAAAGAGTTGATCACACTTGGTCGTGAGCAGGGCTACCTGACTTACGCGGAGGTCAACGACCACCTGCCGGAGGATATTTCAGATCCGGAACAGGTGGAAGACATCATCCGCATGATCAACGACATGGGGATCAACGTATTCGAGGTTGCGCCAGATAAGGATTCCCTTATGCTGGCCGACGCCGATACCGACGAAGCCGCGGCCGAAGAGGCAGCAGCAGCGCTGGCAGCGGTCGAGACCGACATTGGTCGCACTACCGACCCGGTGCGTATGTACATGCGCGAAATGGGTACTGTAGAGCTCCTCACACGTGAAGGCGAAATCGAAATCGCCAAACGTATTGAAGAGGGCATCCGTGAAGTGATGGGCGCAATCGCGCACTTCCCTGGCACGGTTGATCATATTCTCTCCGAGTACACCCGCGTCACCTCCGAAGGTGGTCGCCTGTCCGACGTCCTGAGCGGTTATATCGACCCGGACGACGGCATTGCGCCGCCTGCAGCCGAAGTGCCACCACCGATCGATCCGAAAGCCGTGAAAGCGGACGACGATTCCGACGATGATGACGCCGAAGCTTCGGACGACGAGGAAGAAGCCGAAAGCGGTCCGGATCCGATCATCGCTGCACAGCGCTTTGGCGCTGTGGCCGATCAGATGGAAATCACCCGCAAGGCCCTGAAAAAGCACGGTCGCCACAACAAGGCGGCGATCGCCGAACTGTTGGCCCTGGCCGACCTGTTCATGCCGATCAAATTGGTGCCGAAGCAATTCGAAGGCCTGGTCGAGCGTGTTCGCAGTGCTCTGGATCGTCTGCGTCAGCAAGAGCGTGCAATCATGCAGCTCTGCGTTCGTGATGCGCGCATGCCGCGTGCTGATTTCCTGCGCCAGTTCCCGGGCAATGAAGTCGACGAAAGCTGGTCCGACGCGCTGGCCAAAGGCAAAAGCAAATACGCTGAAGCCATCGGTCGCCTGCAGCCGGACATCATTCGCTGCCAGCAAAAGCTGACCGCGCTGGAAACCGAAACCGGTTTGACGATCGCCGAGATCAAGGACATCAACCGTCGCATGTCGATCGGTGAGGCCAAGGCCCGCCGCGCGAAGAAAGAGATGGTTGAAGCGAACTTGCGTCTGGTGATCTCCATCGCCAAGAAGTACACCAACCGTGGCCTGCAATTCCTCGACCTGATCCAGGAAGGCAACATCGGCTTGATGAAAGCGGTAGACAAGTTTGAATACCGCCGCGGCTACAAATTCTCGACTTATGCCACCTGGTGGATCCGTCAGGCGATCACTCGCTCGATCGCCGACCAGGCCCGCACCATCCGTATTCCGGTGCACATGATCGAGACGATCAACAAGCTCAACCGCATTTCCCGTCAGATGCTGCAGGAAATGGGTCGTGAACCGACCCCGGAAGAGCTGGGCGAACGCATGGAGATGCCTGAGGATAAGATCCGCAAGGTATTGAAGATCGCTAAAGAGCCGATCTCCATGGAAACCCCGATCGGTGATGACGAAGACTCCCATCTGGGTGACTTCATCGAAGACTCGACCATGCAGTCGCCAATCGATGTTGCCACCGTTGAGAGCCTTAAAGAAGCGACTCGCGAAGTACTCTCCGGCCTCACTGCACGTGAAGCCAAGGTTCTGCGCATGCGCTTCGGTATCGATATGAATACCGACCACACCCTCGAGGAGGTTGGTAAACAGTTCGACGTGACCCGTGAACGGATTCGTCAGATCGAAGCCAAGGCGTTGCGCAAGCTGCGCCACCCGACGAGAAGCGAGCATCTGCGCTCCTTCCTCGACGAGTGATCACAGAACCCCCGGCCCAGGCCGGGGGTTTTGCTTTCTACAGATTAAATCCCCCGCGCTACCCCTACCGCCGATTTGCCCGTCTACACTCGAAGCATTCCCCCGAGCCATAACGAGACCGTTATGCCCAGACTGCCGACCGTGTTTTTTTTGCTGTCGCTGATGACCTGGACCGCAACGGCTGGCGCGCTGACTCTGACCGACGAAGAACGTAGCTGGCTTGCGGCCCACCCGGACCTGCGCCTGGGTGTCGATGCATCATGGCCGCCCTTTGAGTTTCGCGACGAACAGGGCCGCTATCAGGGCCTTGCGGCAGACTACATCGACCTGATCCGCCGGCGCCTGGCGGTTGAACTGACGCCAATCGAGCCGGTCAGCTGGACAGTCGTGCTGGAGCAAGCCAAACAAGGCAAGCTGGATCTCTTGCCAGGCATCATGTCGACCCCGGAACGCCAGAGTTACCTGTCATTCACCCGCCCCTACCTGGATTTCCCGATTGTCATCCTGGCCCATGTCGGAGGGCCCCAGCCACGTAAAATCGAGGACTTGTACGGGCTGAAAATTGCCGTGGTGGAAAACTACGCGCCCCACGAATTGTTACGCACCCACAACCCCGATTTGAATCTGGTGGCGATGCCCAACGTCAGCTCGGCCTTGCAGGCGCTGGCCACCGACGAAGTGGACGCCGTGGTCGGCGACCTTGCCTCCAGCGTCTGGAGCCTGCGCCAGCTCAAGCTGGACGGCCTCTACGTCAGCGGCGAAACCCCCTATCGCTATCAATTGGCCATGGGCGTGCCCCGCAACAACAAAATGCTGGTCGGCATCCTGGATAAAGTTCTGGCAGACATGAGCCCGGCCGAAATCAGTTCCATTCAGGAACATTGGGTAGGCAACGTCCTCGATCATCGAACTTTCTGGTCCGATCTGCTGGTCTATGGCCTGCCGGGTTTACTGCTGTTGATGATCGTGCTGGCCGTAGTGATCCGGATCAACCGCCGACTGAGCTCGGAGATCGCCCGCCGCGTCGATCTGGAACAGGAACTGCGCAGCAGTGAATACCACTACCGCGGTCTGGTGGAGAGCCTGTCGGCTATTGCCTGGGAAGCGCGGATGAGCGACTTCACCTACAGCTATGTGTCGCCCCACGCGGAGGCCTTACTCGGCTACCCGCTGTCGCATTGGCTGATTCCGGGCTTCTGGCGCAACATCATTCACCCCGCCGACCTGACCCGCGCGCAGAACTTCTGTGATCACGAAGTGCTGGCCGGACGCGACCACAGCCTCGATTACCGGGTCATCACCGCCGATGGGCGCTGCCTGTGGGTGCGCGATATCGTCAGCCTGATTGAACATGGCCACGAACCGGTGATGCGCGGATTGATGATCGACATCAGCGAAGCCAAGCGCACCGAAGAAGCCCTGCGCCTGTCGGAGCAGAAGTTTGCCTCGGTGTTCCAGCAATGCCCGGACATCTTGGTGATCGCACGCCTTTCCGACGGCTGCCTGCTGGAGGTCAACGAAGCGTTCGAAGAACAGATCGGCCTGCGGGCCGAGGACGTCATCGGCCAGACCGCCACCAACCTCAATATCTGGGGCATACCCGGCGTCGGGCCGGGATTGTTGCAGCGCTTGCAGGCCGGCAGCATCCGCAACCTGGAGATGCCCTTTCGTCGCAGCAATGGCCAGGTGTTTACCGGCCTGATCTCCGCCGAGCCCTTTGACCTCGATACGACCCCGGCGCTGGTGGTGGTCGTGCGTGATATCACCCAGCTCAAGGAAACCCAGCAACAACTGCAAACCTCCGAAGAGAAATTCGCCAAGGCGTTCCACGCCTCGCCGGACGGCTTGTTGCTGTCCCGGCAAAGCGACGGCCTGCTGATCGAGGTCAACGAGGGGTTCAGCCGCATTACCGGGTTCAACAGCGCGATGTCGGTGGACCGTTCGGCGCTGGATCTGGGAATCTGGGTCAACCTCAACGAGCGCAAGCAGATGCTCGACCTGCTGCACCGCGACGGCTTTGTCCGCGACTTCAGTTGCCATATTCGCCGCAGCGACGGCCAGATCCGCCTCTGCGAAGTGTCCAGCCGTCCGCTACCGATTGGTGACGAAGACTGCATGCTTACCATCGCTCGGGACATTACCGAGCGCCACCTGATGCAGGAAAAACTGCAACAAGCGGCGACGGTATTCGAGAGCACTGCCGAAGGCGTACTGATCACCGATACCCAGCAGCACATCAGCGCCGTCAACCGCGCGTTTACCGAAATCACCGGTTACAGCGAAAGCGAAGCCTTGGGCCATACCCCGCGCCTGCTCGCTTCCGGCCTGCATGACAGCGCGTTCTACGCCGCCATGTGGCATCAATTGACTGCCGAAGGTCACTGGCAAGGCGAGATTTCCAACCGGCGCAAAAACGGCGAGCTCTACCCGAGCTGGCTGACCATCAGCGCCGTGCGCAACCGGGACAGGTTCATCACCCACTTCGTGGCCGTGTTCGCTGACATCTCCAGCCTCAAACACGCCCAGGCCAGACTCGATTACCAGGCCCACCACGACCCGCTCACCGGCCTGCCCAACCGCACGCTATTCGAAAGCCGCCTGCTGACTGCCCTCAATACCCAGAAGGAGAACGGCGGCCAGGGCGCGGTGCTGTTCCTGGATCTGGACCGTTTCAAACACATCAACGACAGCCTCGGTCACCCGGTCGGCGACCTGCTGCTCAAAGGCATTGCCGTACGGCTCAAAGAGCAGCTGCGAGATATCGACACCGTGGCGCGCCTGGGCGGCGACGAGTTCATCATCCTGTTACCCGGCCTGCAGCAAGCCAGCGACGCCGACAACATCGCGACCAAACTGCTTAACTGCTTCACCGCTCCGTTTCAGGCCGGCGAGCATGAGTTTTTCATCAGCTCCAGTATCGGCACCAGCCTTTATCCACAGGACGGCGGCGACGTCGCCACGCTGATCAAGAACGCCGACGCGGCGATGTACCGCTCCAAAGCCAAGGGCCGCAACCGGGTCGAAAGCTACACCCGCGACCTCACCGCGCAGGCCAGTGAGCGAGTGGCACTGGAACATGAACTGCGTCGCGCCATCGAGCGCAACGAGCTGCAGCTCTACTACCAACCGAAAATCAGCCTCGACGACTATCGCCTGGTGGGCGCCGAAGCGCTGATTCGCTGGCGCCATCCGACCTTCGGCGACGTACCGCCGGAGCACTTCATCTCCCTGGCCGAAGAGAACGGCATGATCCTGCAGATCGGCGATTGGGTGCTCGAAACCGCCTGCCGGCAAATGCACGAATGGAACCTGACCTACGACGGCCTCGGCCCGCTGTCCGTCAACCTGGCGGGCGCTCAGTTGCGCCAACCCAACCTGCTCGGCCGCATCGAACAACTGCTCAAGGACAACCACCTCAAACCGGGTTTCCTGCAGCTGGAAATCACCGAAAACTTCATCATGAGCCAGGCCGAGGAAGCGCTGGCGGTGCTGCACCAACTCAAGCATCTGGGCGTGCAACTGGCGATCGACGACTTCGGTACCGGCTACTCGTCACTGAGTTACCTCAAGCGCCTGCCCCTGGACATACTCAAAATCGACCAATCCTTCGTTCGCGGCCTGCCCGATGACCCGCACGACGCCGCCATCGTGCGCGCCATCATCGCCCTCGGCCGCAGCATGCAGTTCACCGTGATTGCCGAAGGCGTGGAGACTCACGCGCAGCAGCAATTCCTGGCCGACGAAGGCTGCGAGCAGATCCAGGGCTACATTGTCAGCCTGCCCCTGCCCCCCGACGAATTTGCCGCGACGTTTCTTCGTTCAACCGTTTCAGACTTTTCGGATAGCACAGCCGCGAAACCGTCGCTATAATCCGCGGCCTACTGAGGGCCTATAGCTCAGTTGGTTAGAGCAGAGGACTCATAATCCTTTGGTCCACGGTTCAAGTCCGTGTGGGCCCACCAAACAAGAAAGCCGCGCAATGCGCGGCTTTTTCGTGTCTGGGCGTATTCATCGCTCAACTGACAAGGGTCTCGAGCTTTACCGCCTACCGTTTTTAGTTTCGTTCACTGGCGGGGCTTTCGCGTAATCGTTCATGACTCTCGCGAGCAAGCTTGCTCCTACCATGGATTCGGCGCGTTTCAGCACACCGGCCAGATCTGCTCAAGACTCACACCCGTCAACACCACTTCATACGTATCCGCCGGCCTGCCCCATTGCTCCACTAAAACCATGCGATCCACCAGCGCAGCGCCCAGCCCTGTGATGGTCTCTGCCCAGGCCTCAACCATTTCTTGAGCCCGCAGCCACAGGCAATCATTGATCGCTTTCAGTTCGGTCGCGATGCGGTCGGATGAAGCAAGACCGGTATCGGGATAGGTGATGTTGCGTAGCAGGTGCCGCAGCTCCCTGATTTTTGCTTCGTCCCGCTCAGCACCGAGCGCCCCGTTGAGGATGGCTGCAGCTTCCGATAGGTCGACGCGTTTTGCGCCGACAGGTGCTGAAGGTAACGTCTGGGCCATCGCGCCCGCGAAAAGCATGATGATCCGGGCTTCCAGATAGGCCCTCATGGCGTCCATCGACGAGATGGGCCGCACCAGATTGATGGTTGCGCCTCCTTTGTGCCGCAAGTCCATGGTCACAGTCAGGGTGACGTCACCTGTTTCAAAGCCCAACGCACGGGCCACGACGTAGTGGCCCATTTCGTGATGGGCGATCTGCAATGCACGGTCCCTTACTGCAGCAGGCAGTTTTGTCGTCATGTCCTTCGCCTCGCACTCTCGACTGCATCAATCCTAGCCGATCTCCACAGACGTTCTTTCGCCCAGAAAAAAGCCGCGCCATGGCGCGGCTTTTCCGAGTCAAACGTCAGCCCTTATTTGGGCAACGCATACGCAATCACATAGTCCCCACGGTCCGTCGACTGACGTGCACCGCCTACGGTGAGCAGGATGTACTGCTTACCCGTCTTCGGCGAAACGTAGGTCATCGGCCCGGACTGACTGCCCACTGGCAGGCGCGACTTCCAGATCTCATTGCCGTTGCCGGTATCGAAAGCACGCAGGTAGAAGTCCTGGGTGCCGGCGAAGAACAGCAGGCCGGACTGGGTCGCGAGCGAAGCGCCGAGGGTCGGCATGCCGATCGGGATCGGCAGGTGCATGCGAATGCCCAGCGGGCCGGTGTCTTGCACGGTGCCGACCGGGACTTGCCACATCAGTTTGTGGGTCTTGAGGTCGATGGCGGACATCGTGCCGAATGGTGGTTTCTGGCACGGAATGCCGACCGCCGAGAGGAAGCGTTCGCGCATGGCACCGAATGGCGTGCCTTCTTGCGGCACCACACCCATTTCGATGCCGCTGGCCCCGGCGCCGATCTTGTCGCGCAGGATCATGTAGTTGGCCAGGCCCAGGCGCATGTCGTTGACGAACATGTAGTTCGTGTGCGGATCCACCGAGACGCTGCCCCAGTTCATGCCACCCAACGAGCCCGGGAATTGCAGTGCGCGGTCCATACCCGGCGGGGTGTAGACGCCTTCGTGGCGCATGCCCTTGAACTGGATGCGGCACATCAACTGGTCGAACGGCGTGGCACCCCACATGTCGGATTCGGTCAGGGTCTTGTTGCCGATCGAAGGCATGTCCACCGAGAACGGCTGGGTCGGCGAGTAGCGTTCGCCAGGCACATGGCCCTGGGGTACCGGGCGTTCTTCAACGCGCGCGATCGGCACGCCGGTTGCGCGGTTGAGCAGGAAGATCTCGCCCTGTTTGGTGACTTGGGCCAGCGCCGGCTGCATGACACCCTTATCGTCCGGCACGTCGTACAGCAGCGGTTGTGCCGGCAGGTCGAAGTCCCACAGATCGTGGTGAGTGGTCTGGAAGTGCCAGCGCACCTGACCGGTCTTCACGTCGACGGCGACGATGGAGGAGTTCCACTTGTCGTCGAACTCGGTACGCTGGCCGCCGAAGAAGTCCGGGGTGGCGTTGCCGGTTGGCAAGTAGACCAGACCGAGCTTGGCGTCGTAGGACATGGCCGACCACACGTTCGGCGTGCCACGGGTATACGTCTCACCCGCTGGCGGACGTTTGGTGGTGTTCGGATTGCCCGGATCCCACGCCCACACCAGTTCGCCGCTGCGCACGTCGTAGGCACGAACCACGCCTGGCGGTTCGCCGGTGGAATAGTTGTCGGCCACACGACCACCGACGATCACCACGTCTCCGGCGACCAATGGCGTTGAAGTCTGCTGGTAGTAACCGGGCTTCACTTCACCCATGTCGGTTTTCAGGTCGACCGTGCCTTGATTGCCGAACGCTTCGCAAGGCTTGCCGGTTTCGGCATTGATGGCGATCAAACGCGCATCGCCGGTCGGCAGGAACAGACGTTTCGTACAGGCCGTTGGCTGTGCACCTGCAGGTGCCGGGGCTTCGGAATAGCCCAGGCCACGGCAACGCTGCCAGTTCGGCGCGGAGCCTTGCGGGTCGAACTTCCAGCGCTGGGCGCCGGTGTCGGCATCCAGGGCGAAGACTTTGCCATAGGCGGTGCAGGTGTAGACCGTGTCACCGATTTGCAGCGGTGTGTTCTGGTCTTCGGCACCGGCGCCGGTGCTTTGCGGGATGTCGCCGGTACGGAAGGTCCAGGCCACCTGCAATTTGTCGATGTTGCCCTTGTTGATCTGGTCCAGCGCGGCAAAGCGGTTGCCGGCGGTGGTGTTGCCCCAGTGCGCCCAGTCTTTCTGCTCGCTGCCCGGCGCGACCGGCGTGACGGCAGGTTCGGTGGTGGCCTTGACCACGTGGGTCGGCACAAACATGTAGGCCAGGGTGGCGACGACACCGACAGCCAGAATACCGGCCAGCCCATAGGCGCCACGCCCTGCGGACGCGCCCGAGGCCCGTACCAGCGTCGGATAGATCAGCGCCACGACCAGGCCGATCACGGCAAACGTCAGCACGCGCGAGACCAGCGGCCAATACTCGAGGCCGGCATCCCACACGGCCCAGATCGCGGTCAGGATCAGCGCCAGACCATACAGCCAGGCGCCAGCCGGTTTACGGCGGGCAATCATCAGGCCGGAGACCAGCATCGCCAGGCCCATCAGCAGGAAATACCCGCTGCCACCGAGTGAAATCAGGTAGCCACCACCACCCGCCAGGCCGAGCCCGATCAGTGCAATCAGAACACCCAGCCCCGCCAGCAACCATTGGCTGCCGGCGGCAGCCCCAGAATTATTCATGTCGGAATTATCCCCATTTGTGACAAGCGCGGAATAATGTACTACCTAGTTACTTATGGCAAATTGTCGCAGGTGAAAATGGCATGAACGGTAGTGAGCCTAGATCAAACATCCGCTCGATGAGATGTGGCGGTAACATGCGTGCCCATTGATCCGTGCCGCTGGAGATGATGCTTTGCCTGACACTCGCCCGCCCGTTCTTGATGAAATCGACCGCCAGCTGATCGCGGCCCTGCAGATCAACGCCCGCGAAAGCGTGGCCATGCTTGCCCGGCAACTGGGCATCGCGCGCACCACCGTCACTTCGCGATTGGCGCGCCTGGAAAAAGCCAAAGTGATTACCGGTTATGGCGTTCGCCTGGGTCAGCGTGTGGTCGACGGCGGATTGCAGGCGTACGTGGGGATCACCGTGCAACCGCGCTCAGGCAAGGAAGTGCTGCGACGCCTGAGCGCCATGGCACAGGTGCAGCAGTTGTGTGCCGTAAGTGGCGAATTTGATTATGTGGCGTGGCTGCGGACCGATTCGCCGGAGCAACTGGACCAGTTGCTGGATCAGATCGGCAGTGTCGATGGGGTGGAGAAGACCACGACCTCGATCATCTTGAGCAGCAAGATCGATCGGGGGCAGCCGGTTTGAGGTTCCACCCGTAGATAGCCGTTGTCTGATCGGGCCTCTTCGCGGGCAAGCCCGCTCCCACAGTGGACAGTGTGCACAGCACCATCGTCATATTGATCACTAATCTGGCAAAACGACGACACTTTGCGTCTTATTAACGTGTTCTACGCTCTCTAGAATGGCCGGCATCTTTTCCTATACTCAGACGCGCACCCTGCGTCCGGTCGCCAGTAAGGTCAGCCATGAACAAGAACAATCGCCACCCTGCAGACGGTAAAAAGCCAGTCACCATTTTTGGCCCGGATTTTCCTTTCGCCTTCGACGACTGGATCGAACACCCGGCCGGGCTGGGCAGTATTCCCGAGCATAACCATGGTGCCGAAGTGGCAATCGTTGGCGCCGGCATCGCCGGGCTGGTGGCGGCTTACGAACTGATGAAACTCGGCCTCAAGCCGGTGGTTTACGAAGCGTCGAAGATGGGCGGCCGCCTGCGCTCACAGACCTTCAACGGGACCGATGGCATCGTCGCCGAACTCGGCGGTATGCGCTTCCCGGTGTCGTCCACCGCGTTCTACCACTATGTCGACAAGCTCGGTCTTGAGACCAAACCCTTCCCCAACCCGTTGACGCCCGCCTCGGGCAGCACCGTGATCGACCTGGAAGGCCAAACCCATTACGCACAGAAACTGGCGGATCTTCCTGCACTGTTCCAGGAAGTCGCTGACGCCTGGGCCGATGCCTTGGAAGACGGCTCGCGCTTCGGCGAAATCCAGCAGGCCATTCGCGACCGCGATGTGCCACGCCTCAAGGAACTGTGGAATACCCTGGTGCCACTGTGGGACGACCGCACGTTCTACGACTTCGTCGCCACGTCCAAGGCATTCGCCAAGTTGTCGTTCCATCACCGTGAAGTGTTCGGCCAGGTCGGTTTCGGCACCGGCGGCTGGGACTCGGACTTCCCGAACTCGATGCTGGAAATCTTCCGCGTAGTCATGACCAACTGCGACGACCACCAGCACCTGGTGGTCGGTGGTGTCGAGCAAGTACCGCAAGGGATCTGGCGTCATGTGCCGGAACGTTGCGTGCACTGGCCTGAAGGCACCAGCCTTAAATCGTTGCACCGGGGCGCCCCGCGCTCCGGCGTGAAAAAAATCGCCCACGCCCCCGGTGGCCGTTTTGCGGTGACCGACAACAACGGCGACACCCGCGAATATGCCGCGGTGCTGACCACCTGCCAGAGCTGGCTGCTGACCACCCAGATCGAATGCGACGAAACCCTGTTCTCGCAAAAGATGTGGATGGCCCTGGACCGTACCCGCTACATGCAATCGTCGAAAACCTTCGTGATGGTCGACCGTCCGTTCTGGAAGGACAAGGACCCGGAAACCGGCCGCGACCTGATGAGCATGACCCTCACCGATCGCCTGACCCGTGGCACCTACCTGTTCGACAACGGCGACGACAAGCCGGGGGTGATTTGCCTGTCGTACTCGTGGATGAGCGATGCGCTGAAAATGCTCCCGCACCCGGTGGAAAAACGCGTGAAGCTGGCGCTGGATGCACTGAAAAAGATCTACCCGAAAGTCGACATCGCCGCGCGCATCATCGGCGATCCAATCACCGTGTCCTGGGAAGCCGACCCGCATTTCCTCGGTGCCTTCAAAGGCGCCCTGCCCGGCCACTACCGCTACAACC
This sequence comes from Pseudomonas mohnii, assembly GCF_900105115.1. Classification (NCBI taxonomy): domain Bacteria; kingdom Pseudomonadati; phylum Pseudomonadota; class Gammaproteobacteria; order Pseudomonadales; family Pseudomonadaceae; genus Pseudomonas; species Pseudomonas mohnii. The sequence continues at coordinate 3,879,196 of NZ_FNRV01000001.1, read as the reverse complement.
AGCGCATGTACGCGCACTTCATGCAGGAAGACATGCCAGCAGAACAGCGCGGGATCTTCATTGCCGGTGACGATGTTTCGTGGACGCCTGCCTGGGTCGAAGGCGCGGTGCAGACGTCGCTCAACGCGGTATGGGGGATCATGAAACACTTCGGCGGTGCAACTCACGCCGAGAATCCGGGTCCAGGTGATGTGTTCAACGAGATCGGACCGATCGCCCTGCCCGAGTAAGAGGAATCCGAAATGCGCGTAGCCCTTTACCAATGTCCACCGTTGCCCCTGGAGGTTGCCGGCAACCTGCAACGCTTGCACCAGCTTGCGCTGGAGGCTAAAGGCGCCGATTTGCTGGTGCTGCCGGAGATGTTCCTGACTGGCTACAACATTGGCGTCGATGCCGTCAGCGTGCTGGCGGAGGTGTACAACGGTGAGTCGGCGCAACAGGTCGCGCGCATCGCCAAGGCGGCCGGGATCGCCATCTTGTATGGCTATCCCGAACGCACCGAGGACGGGCAGATCTACAACGCCGTGCAGTTGATCGACGCCAATGGCGAACGCCTGTGCAACTACCGCAAGACGCACCTGTTCGGCGACCTCGACCGCTCGATGTTCAGCCCCGGCACCAACGATTTTCCGGTCGTTGAACTGAACGGCTGGAAGATCGGCTTCCTGATCTGCTACGACCTGGAGTTTCCGGAAAATGCCCGACGCCTGGCCCTCGAAGGCGCCGAGCTGATCCTGGTGCCGACGGCGAACATGATCCCCTTCGATTTCATCGCGGATGTCACCGTCCGCGCCCGCGCCTTTGAAAACCAGTGTTACGTGGCCTACGCCAACTACTGCGGGCACGAAGGCGACATCCACTACTGCGGCCAGAGCAGCATCGCCGCACCGGACGGCAGCCGCATCGCTCAGGCCGGCCTTGATGAGACATTGATCGTCGGTGAGCTGGATCGTCAGTTGATGGTCGATTCCCGCGCCGCCAATCGCTACCTCCTCGATCGCCGCCCCGAGCTTTACGGCGCGCTGAACAAGCACTAATCCGCTAGCATTGGCACTTCACTGTTCTGGAAGTGCCCATGCCTGCGCTGAATCACCCTCGCCCCCCTTCTGAAACCCTGGCCAACGGTCTGCGGGTGACGCTGCGTCATGCGCCGGATTTGAAGCGCTGCGCAGCGGCGTTGCGAGTCGCCGCGGGCAGCCACGATGTGCCGCTGGCCTGGCCCGGCCTGGCGCACTTTCTCGAGCATCTGCTGTTTCTGCACACCGATCGGTTTCCTGCGGACCAGGGGTTGATGGCCTACGTCCAGGGTCATGGTGGGCAGGTCAACGCGCGCACCAATGAGCGCACCACCGACTACTTCTTCGAATTGCCAACGCAGGCATTGGCCGGTGGGCTGGAGCGTCTGTCAGACATGCTCGCTCACCCGCGCATGAATCCGGACGATCAGCAGCGCGAAAGAGAAGTGCTGCAGGCCGAGTTTATCGCCTGGTCCAAGGACGCCACGGCCCAACAGCAACTGGCGCTGTTCAACGGGCTGAGTGAAACGCATCCATTGCGCGGCTTTCACGCCGGCAACCGCGACAGCCTTCCGGTATCGCAGCCGGAGTTTCAGCACGCCTTGCAGGATTTTTATCAGCGCTTCTATCAAGCCGGACAGATGACGCTGAGCCTGGCGGGTCCGCAAAGTCTGGAAGAGTTGAAAGCGCTGGCCCAGGCTTTCGCTGATGCCATACCCGCAGGCGAAACGATCACCCAACAAGCGCCTGCGCCGCTGATGGGCACTGCCGACAACCGTTATCAACAGGTGGACGCCCATCGCCTGCATCAGTTGTTCGCCCTCGAAGCACTGCCCGACTCATCGGCTGACGCGTTGGCGTTCCTGTGCCACTGGCTGAACAGCGCCAAGCCCGGCGGGCTGCTGGCCGGTTTACGCGACCGGGGCTGGGCCACCCACCTGAAAGCGGCGCCGCTGTATCAATTTGCCGGGCAAGCCTTGTTGCATATTGAATTCACGCTGAGTGCCAGTGCACCTTCAACGGCGATTCGCGAGCAGTTGCTGGATTGGCTGGGCTTTTTCGCCCGGCAAGACTGGAGCGCGTTGAGCACCGAATACGCCGCCCTGCTGCAATGCCAGCAGCACGTCGCCACAGCCCTGCAACTGGCCCGACTGGACAGCGAACAACTCGAAGCCGGGTTATCCGAACAGGGTGCGACGGCCCTCAGGCACGTGCTGAATCAAATCGGCGCTGTGGATAACTTCAGCGGCCAATGGCAACTGCCGACTCCCAATCCCTTCCTGCGCTCCGATGCGCCTGCCCCCAACGCCGGCTTGATTCGTGGCCAGACCAGCGCCCACCGTGGCCTGCGCACCTTTGCCCAGGATCGCTCGCGCACTCGTCGCGAACGCTCGCCCATGCAGTTCAGCCAGGCGTTGTCGGACAGCGGTGCACAAGGGGCCGTGTATCTGCGTTGGCGTCTTGATGCGGCACCGGGCACTCTCCTGCAATCGGGTCTGGACAATTATCTGCAGCCATTGCGCGAGGAGGCGCGGCAAGCGGGTGTGGATGTCTCGTTCAACGCCTCGGGCAATGAATGGTTGCTTAAGATGACCGGACTGCAGGAGCCGATGCCCGTTGTACTGGAGCATGTGCTGAAAGCGCTGGCGAAACCTGAAATCGACGGTTCGCAGGATGAATCAGCCTTGATGCCCATTCGGCAGCTGCTCAAGGCGCTGCCCGGTTGCTGCCTCGAGCCCTGCGCACTCTCGGATGATCTGCAACAACTCTGGTCAAGCGCCCGCTGGGATGGCCTGGCGATAGGCCTGTCGGTACAGACCCAAGCGGCCATGGGCGTGGCATTGAGCCGCATCCCCGGCACGCCGGACAGTCAGCTGACACCGCCGCCATCGAGCCAGCCGCAACCTCTGTGGAGCACCATCGATACCGGCACCAGCGAACACGCGTTGCTGCTGTTCTGCCCATCCGCGAACGCGATCGCTGACGAAGCCGCGTGGCGCCTGCTGGCACACGTCTGCCAGACGCCGTTCTACCAGCGCCTGCGGGTGGAGTTGCAACTCGGCTATGCGGTGTTCAGTGCCTTGCGCCAGATGCACGGGCAGACTGGACTGCTATTCGGTGTGCAATCGCCAAGTGTCGAGCCGGTCGACCTGCTGCAACACATCGAGCAGTTCCTGGACGGGTTACCGCCGATGATCCGGGACATCGATGACGAGAGTTTCATCGCCCTGCGCCAGACCCTGGCCGACCAATTCGCCAGTACCGTGTTGCCCGACGCCCAAGCGGCCGAACTGCTGTGGCAGGGCAAACTGGCGGGCCGCTCGTCGGATTATCTGAGTCAACTGCCCCAGGCAATTCTGCTGGTTGATCGACCGACACTCATCGCCGCTGCCCAACGCCTGAAACAGGCCGAAGGCGGCTGGCGCTGCCTGTCCAACGGGAGTTGCCCCGGTTCGCCCTGGCAAGTGACAAAATGATCGTTACTGAGGCCGCAATTAACTTTTTCGAACATTTGCGGCCAATTATTGTGAAATTTTAAGTAACATAGCTGCCTAACTATCTGAACATCTCCTGCTGGAGGTGGACTATATGTATAGATCTCAACTGTCCCATCACCTGAAGGAGCGCTCCCATGTCCTGGTCCAAACCTGCTTACACCGACCTGCGTATCGGCTTTGAAGTCACCATGTACTTCGCCAGCCGTTGAGTCCTGCCGCCAGGCAGAACATGCGGTCCAACGCCTCGGTTTGCCGAGGCGTTTTTATTTTCAGCTGTTGAATGATGGGAGCCTCCATGTTTGTCCAGATCCTGGGATCCGCCGCTGGCGGCGGTTTCCCCCAATGGAACTGCAACTGCGCGAACTGCGCAGGTTTTCGCGACGGTAGCCTGAATGCCAGGGCGCGCACTCAATCGTCGATCGCGATTTCCGATGACGGGGTCAATTGGGTGCTGTGCAACACCTCGCCGGACATCCGCGCCCAGCTCCAGAGCTTCGCCCCGATGCAACCCGGCCGCGCCCTGCGTGATACCGGGATCGGCGCGATCATTCTGATGGACAGCCAGATCGACCACACCACCGGCCTGCTCATGCTGCGTGAAGGGTGTCCGCATCAGGTCTGGTGCACGGACATGGTCCACGAAGACCTGAGCAGCGGTTTCCCGCTGTTCAACATGCTGACCCACTGGAATGGCGGCCTGACCTGGAACCGCATCGAACTCGATCAGAGCTTCAGCGTCCCCGCCTGCCCCAACCTGCGCTTCACCCCGCTGCCGCTGCGTAGCGCCGCGCCGCCCTACTCACCCCATCGCTTCGACCCGCACCCTGGGGACAACATCGGCCTGATCGTTGAAGACATCAACACGGGCGGCAAACTGTTCTACGCACCGGGCCTGGGCAAGGTCGATGCGCCGTTGCTGGAGATCATGGCCGGCAGCGATTGCCTGCTGGTGGACGGCACGCTGTGGGACGACGACGAAATGCAGCGCCGTGGCGTCGGCACCCGCACCGGGCGGGAAATGGGTCACCTGGCGCAGAATGGCCCCGGCGGCATGCTCGAAGTACTGGAGCAACTGCCCACGCAGCGCAAAGTCCTTATCCACATCAACAACACCAACCCGATTCTCGATGAAGATTCGCCGCAACGCGCGGAACTGGATCGGCGCCAGGTTGAAGTGGCGTATGACGGCATGAGTATTGTTTTGTAAGTAACCGAGACCGCTGCGCGGTCCATCGCCAGCAGGCTGGCTCCCACAGAGGGAACGCGATCACTGTGGGAGCCAGCCTGCTGGCGATGAGGCCGGTGCAGACACCACAGAATCCATCGGTTGCCCCCGGAGAACCGCAATGACCGACACCCCGATGTCCCCCGCCGAATTCGAAGCCGCCCTGCGCGCCAAGGGTGCCTATTACCACATCCAGCACCCGTACCACGTGGCGATGTATGAAGGCCGGGCGACCCGCGAGCAGATTCAGGGCTGGGTCGCCAATCGCTTTTACTATCAGGTGAACATCCCGCTCAAGGACGCCGCCATTCTGGCCAACTGCCCGGACCGCGAAATCCGTCGCGAGTGGATTCAACGCCTGCTCGACCATGACGGTGCACCCGGCGAGGACGGCGGCATCGAAGCCTGGCTGCGCCTCGGTCAGGCCGTCGGCCTCGACCCGGATCAACTGCGCTCCCAGGAACTGGTACTGCCCGGCGTGCGTTTCGCCGTGGACGCCTACGTCAACTTCGCCCGCCGCGCCCGTTGGCAGGAAGCCGCCAGCAGCTCGCTGACCGAACTGTTCGCGCCGCAGATCCACCAGTCGCGCCTGGACAGCTGGCCGCAGCATTACCCGTGGATCGACCCGGCCGGCTACGAATATTTCCGCACGCGCCTGGGTCAGGCTCGCCGCGATGTCGAACACGGCCTGGCCATCACCTTGCAGCACTACACAACGCGCGAAGGCCAGGAGCGCATGCTGGAAATTCTCCAGTTCAAACTGGACATTCTTTGGAGCATGCTCGATGCCATGAGCATGGCTTACGAACTCAAGCGCCCGCCGTATCACAGCGTGACCGAACAACGGGTCTGGCATAAAGGAATCACCTTATGAGTTTCGATCGCAGCAAGACCCCGACCTGGCGACCCGGCTACCGCTTCCAGTACGAACCGGCGCAGAAAGGCCACGTACTGCTGTACCCCGAAGGCATGATCAAACTCAATGAAAGCGCCGCGCTGATCGGTGGCTTGATCGATGGCCAGCGCGATGTCGCGGCGATCATCAATGAGCTCGACAACCAGTTCCCCGGCGTGCCCGAGCTCGCGGACGACATCGAGCAATTCATGGAGGTTGCCCGTGCGCAGCACTGGATCACCCTTGACTGATCTGCCGCCCAAGCCTGAGGTTGGTCTGCCACTGTGGCTGCTCGCCGAGCTGACCTACCGCTGCCCGCTGCAATGCCCGTACTGTTCCAATCCTCTGGATTTCGCTAAGCAGGGCGAGGAGCTGAGCACCGAGCAGTGGATCAAGGTATTTCGCGAGGCCCGGGAGATGGGCGCGGCACAACTGGGTTTCTCCGGCGGCGAACCGCTGGTGCGCCAGGACCTCGCCGAGCTCATTGCCGAGGCGCGCAAGCTGGGCTTCTACACCAACCTGATCACCTCCGGCATCGGTCTGACCGAGCAGAAAATCACCGATTTCAAAAAGGCCGGCCTCGATCACATCCAGATCAGCTTCCAGGCCAGCGACGAGCAGGTGAACAACCTGCTGGCCGGGTCGAAAAAGGCCTTCGCGCAGAAGCTCGAAATGGCCCGCGCGGTGAAGGCCCACGGCTATCCGATGGTGCTCAACTTCGTGACCCATCGGCACAACATCGACCAGATCGACCGCATCATCGAGCTGTGCATTGCGCTGGAAGCGGACTTCGTCGAACTCGCCACTTGCCAGTTCTACGGCTGGGCGCAGCTCAACCGCGTCGGCCTGTTGCCGACCAAAGAGCAACTGGTGCGCGCCGAACGCATCACCAACGAATACCGGGCAAAACTCGAAGCCGAAGGTCATCCGTGCAAGCTGATTTTCGTCACCCCGGACTATTACGAAGAACGCCCGAAAGCCTGCATGAACGGCTGGGGCAGTATTTTTCTGACGGTCACCCCGGACGGAACCGCACTGCCCTGTCACGGCGCCCGACAACTGCCGGTTCAGTTTCCCAACGTGCGCGACCACAGCATGCAGCACATCTGGTACGACTCGTTCGGCTTCAATCGCTTTCGCGGCTACGACTGGATGCCTGAGCCCTGCCGCTCCTGTGACGAGAAAGAAAAGGACTTCGGCGGCTGTCGCTGCCAGGCGTTCATGCTCACCGGTGATGCGAGCAACGCCGACCCGGTGTGCAGCAAATCGCACCATCACGGCGTGATCCTCCAGGCCCGCGAAGAAGCCGAGCACGCCACTCAGACCATCGACCAACTGGCCTTTCGCAATGAACGAAACTCACGCCTCATCGCCAAAAGCTGAACCCTTCAGCGCGGCCAACGCCGTCGCCGCCGGTGTCGACTTTGCCGAGTTGCAGGCCGGCGCCAACGGCCTGTTCTGGAACGAATACCGCCCGCAAGATGGTGCCTGCCGAATCTGGCACTGGCGCAATGGCACGGCGAAATGTCTGACGCCACCAGGGTTCAGTGTTCGCAGTCGGGTGTACGAATATGGCGGTGGCGCGTTTTGTCTGACTGACGACGGCGTCGTTTTCGTCAACGAGGCCGACCAGCAACTGTATCGGCAATCGTTGCAGGGCGAACCCGAAGTGCTGACATCAGGGGTGTGCCGTTATGGCGATCTTCAGTTCGCCCATGGTCAAGTGCTGGCGGTAGAAGAGAACCGCGACCGACATCGCCTGGTGGCGATTGATCTGATGGACGGCGGACGGCATTTGCTGGCCGAGGGGGCGGATTTTTACGCGGCACCCACGCTGAGCCCGGATGCCCGTCGCCTGGCCTGGGTCGAGTGGAATCGCCCGCATCAGCCCTGGACGGCGACGCACTTGATGGTCGCCGAACGCCAGCGCGATGGCGGGTTTTCACCACCCCGTTGCGTCGCCGGTGACGACGCTCAAGAGTCCCTGCAACAACCACGATTTGACGACAGCGGGCGCTTGTATTGCCTGACCGATCGCGGCGGTTTCTGGCAACCCTGGGTGGAATCCAGCGAGGGATTGAGCCCTTTACCCAGTGCCGCTGCCGATCATGGTCCCGCGCCCTGGCAACTCGGTGGCTGCACCTGGCTGGCGCTGGGCGGGGCCGGCTATCTGGCCACTTGGACGGAAGGTGGTTTTGGCCGATTGGCGGTGTGTGGCGACAACAACGAGGACTTCACGGGCGAATACAGCCGCTTCCGTCATCTCGCTGTGGATAACCAGTTCATCTACTGCATCGCGGCATCGCCGATCAGTTCGTCAGCGGTGATCGCCATCGACCGCCAGACCCGTGAGGTGAACACACTCGCCGGCGGTATCACACCACTACCTGCCGAGCAGATCAGCCTTCCACAAACCCTGCGTTACCCGAGTGGTTCGGGCGAAGCTCACGGCTTCTTCTACCCGGCGATGACGGGCGAGGCCAAACCGCCGCTGGTGGTGTTCATCCACGGCGGCCCGACATCGGCGTGCTATCCGATGCTCGATCCGCGCATTCAGTACTGGGCGCAACGGGGTTTCGCCGTGGCCGATCTCAACTACCGCGGTAGCAGCGGCTATGGGCGAGCCTATCGCCAGGCCCTGCATTTGAGCTGGGGCGACGTCGATGTCGAAGACGCTTGTGCAGTGGCCAGTCACCTCGCCGAACGCGGATTGATCGACGGCGACAGAGCGTTCATTCGTGGCGGCAGTGCTGGCGGTTACACCACGCTGTGCGCACTGGCGTTCCACAAGGTCTTCCGCGCCGGCGCCAGCCTCTACGGGGTCAGCGATCCTGTCGCCCTGGGCCGGGCGACCCACAAGTTCGAGGGGGATTATCTGGACTGGCTGATCGGTGATCCGGTGCAAGACGCCGAGCGCTATACCGCACGGACGCCATTACTGCATGCGAGCAACATCAGCGTGCCCGTGATCTTCTTTCAGGGCGAACTGGATGCAGTGGTGGTGCCGGAGCAAACAAGGGAGATGGTCACAGCGCTACAGAACAACGGCATTGCCGTCGAAGCCCATTACTACGCTGACGAACGCCATGGCTTTCGCAAGGCGGGCAATCAGGCCCATGCGCTGGAACAGGAATGGTTGTTTTATCGACGGGTGATGGAGCACGCCGGCTGAAATCCGCGGTGCTCCAGTCGCTGATCGCGATGGCTAATACGCCGCGAAACTCAACGCTTGGCGATGATGTACACCGCATGCACGATGCCTGGAATGTAACCGCACAACGTCAGCAGAATGTTCAGCCAGAACGCCCCGCCAAACCCGACTTGCAGAAACACGCCCAGCGGCGGCAACAGAATGGCGATGATGATACGAATGAAATCCATGGGGTCAGCTCCTGATTGAAGTCGGCTCATGCGAGCCTCACACACAATCGACCTGCGCCGCTGGGTCAGGGTTCAGCCCCGTTTCTCAAGCCAGGATCTCCAGGCCATGCTTCTGCACGATACTCAGCAACTTCAACGCCATGCCGCTGGGGTGTTTGGCCCCCGCTTCCCATTGCTTGACCGTTGAAGCGCTGGTGTTCAAGTACCGTGCGAATACCGGCTGACTGACATTGTTGCGTTCGCGCAGCGCTTTGATCTGCTCCGCGGGAATTGCGTCCGGTACGGTAGCGAGGCATGACTCATCGAATTCACGCATGGTCGCCTTGCTGATTGCACCGATGGTGTACAAGGCGCTGGCCGATTCGTGGATTGATTCCGCTATTTCACTTTTGAATTTTTTACTCATGAGGTATCTCCACAAACTCCTGCATATCCAGCAAACGCTGGACTTCCAACTCGGTCAGCCCTCCGTAAGTCTTGGCTAACTCGCGTAAATCGACCAATTGCCGGGGGCCAATATTACTGAGGTCTTTCTTGGCATAAAGAAACTGATAAACCCAATTACGGCCACCTTTAGCCAGGATAATCGAGCGATGGCGATTGGCGTTCAAGCGCTTTTTCCAGACCCCGCCGCCGAGATTGTCCGCCTGCCCATTGAGCGTTTCGACGAATGCCTCCCGAAGCTCCTCATCGCTGATCCACGCCTTCCCGGCAAGCATCGCGAACCGTTTTGTCTTGAATAACCTTACTGACATCGGCATCCCTTCCGCAAAACATACCACCCAGTGGTATAGAACTCAAAACCAGCTTCCCAACACATAGTTTCGCTGGCATCGACACTCCTTGCCGACGCCCGACTAAAAAACCATTAACCCAAGCATCCCTCAAGCGCCGGAACACGCCTGGCAAAACCCAGCCACAAAAAAAACGCCCCACGCCAAAAAAATCCAGCGTGGGGCGTGCGTTATACCGCGAGACGGTTCGGGGATTCGTGCAGGGTGTGTCTGATCAGACGGCGATTCCTTTGCGGCACTGCAACTGGGCGGTGCGTACACGGGAGAAGGCACGGGCCAGTCGCAGGAGCATTTCGTCGATGTTGGCTTTGCTGACATTCAGCGCCGGTGTGAAGCGCAGGCAGTCGGGTTGCGGGGCGTTGAGCAACAGGCCTTCGTAAAGCGCAGCCTTGACCACGGCGTCGGCGGAATCATCGGACAAGGTCAGACCCCAGAGCAGGCCTTGTCCGCGTAACTCGCCGTGGCCATAACGGCGCGCCAGACGCTGCAGTCCTTCACACAGATGCTGGGCACTTTGCCCGACATGCTCGAGAAATCCCTTGTCGTGCACGCTGTCGAGCACGGAGAGCCCCGCCGCTGTCATCAAGGCATTGCCGTGATGAGTGCCGGTGATTTCACCGGTTTCAAAACAACAGGCCTTGCCCCGCGCCAGCAACGCCGCCACGGGCACGCCACCGCCCAGCCCTTTGCCGAGCACAACGATATCCGCCCGCACGCTGTAGGACTGTTCGGCAAGCAAGGTGCCGCAGCGCCCGATGCCGGTTTGCACTTCGTCGAGGATCAACAGGATGCCGAGTTCACGACACAGGCGCTCGACGCCTTTGAGGTAATGCGCGGTCGCCGGTATCACGCCGGCTTCGCTCTGGATCGGCTCGAGCATGATGGCGACGGTGCGCTCATCCACGGCCGCATGCAGCGCTGGAAGATCGTTGAACGGAACGTGGCTGAAGCCCGGCAGCTGCGGCTCGAACCGGTTAACCTGCGTCGAACTGTCTGACGCGGAGATCGTCGCCAGACTGCGACCATGACAGCCGTTATTAGCGACGATGATCCGCGAAGCGCCGCCGCGATGCTGTTGGCCCCATTTGCGCGCCAGCTTGATCGCCGCCTCACAGGCTTCGCTGCCACTGTTGAGCAGGTAGGCCTGGTCGCTGCCGGTGCTGACACACAGTCGCTCGGCGAGATTCAGCATGCCGCGGTTATGCAAACCGAAACCGGGGTTGATCAGTGTTTGTGCCTGCGTCGCGATGGCATTGACCAGTGCCTTGGGGCTGTGTCCAAGGCTGTTGGCGCCACCACCTTGGGAGAAATCCAGATAAGCCCGGTCATCGTTGTCCCACAACCAAGAACCCTGGCCGCGGACAAAAACCTGTTTCGGTCGTTCGACACTGGGCATCAGGCACTCACTGGAAAGGTTGTCGCCCCTGGACTGAAAGGAAGCGTGCGCCACTAGATCATCAAGGCTTGGTGAGTGACGACGCAGATTGAACAAATTCATCCGTTCAATCTCCGTTTTGGATTTTTTGCCTTACCTATGTCAACACCATCGAAGCAAACGGTAATCATCGCGCTTTGTGGCCCTGTAAGCCTTGTGAATACGGTTAGACTAGGCTCAGGCAAGGCCTTTGGCCATTTCGATTTCTCACCATTTTCGATAAGTATTACTTATGGATTTTAAACAACTGCGTTATTTCGTCGCGGTCTACGAAGAGGGCCATGTGGGCCGTGCCGCGGAGCGGCTGTCCATCTCTCAACCGGCGCTGTCCCAGCAGATCCGGCAACTCGAACAATCGCTGGACGTGACCCTGTTCGAACGCAGCAGCAAACGACTGTTGCCGACGCTGGCGGCACATACCCTGTACAACCACGCCTTGCCCCTGCTTGATGGCTTGCAACGGGCGCGCGAGGCGCTGGGCAATTTCAAGGGGCAAGCGCTGCGCACACTGGCGATTGGCGTTTTGCAGACCGTGCATACCAGCTTGGTGCCGCAGATGCTCGAACGGGTGCGCAAGGCGCAACCGCATCTGGTGGTGCAGATCTATGAGTTGACCGGCCTGGAAGTCGAGCGACGCCTGCTCAATGGCTCGCTGGACATCGGCATCAGCTACCTGCCGCCCCGGCAGCCTGGCTTGCACGGCGTGATGCTGTACGAAGATGAGCTGACGCTGGTCATCCCGGCGGACCATCCGCTGCGGGAATTCAAGAAAGTATCCATGAGCCAGGCCGCCGAGCTGCCCATGTTGCTGCTGGGCGAGGAGTTTCAAGTGCGGCAGATCTGGCAAACGCAACTGGCCAGCATGGGGAGACGCCCGCAGGTACAAGCCGAGCTGAACAACATGGCGGGGATTCTCGACAGCCTGCCGCACACGCGATTGGCGACGGTATTGCCTGGGCGCTCGCAAAAAGCCCACGGCAGCAAGGACCTATTGTGGAAACCCCTGAGTGAACCCCGGGTACCGCTGAAAATAGGACTGGTGTGTCGGGATGTGCAACGGCAACAGGCCTCGATGGCATTGTTGCGAACATTGCTGGAGGAGGTGATAAATCGACCGGATGAGCGCTTGAACACCCCATCGGCACTGGATGGACTGAGCTGAGTACTTTTTTGCGGGCATAAGAAAACCCCGCCGAAGCGGGGCTTTGCAGACTGTTTCCCTGACATCCATTTCACTCCGCCGTCCTGGCAGAATCCTACGTGTCCGTGTTGTAGCTTTGCGCTTCCTGCGCTACGTCCATGTGAAGTAGATTAGCTGTGGATCCAATCTGCTTCTATGGGAGAAGTGCAGCACGTCGTGTAAGAGAATGCTTACATGACGTCACACCTTCAGAATTGCGCTGCATCCAGCAGGAACAGCGACTCGCTGCCAGCCCTCACCGACGCACTCAACGAATGAATTCGCGGCAGCAGCCGGGCGAAGTAGAAACGTGCCGTGCCCAGCTTGCTGGCGTAGAAATCGTCCTGCGCTTCTTTGCCGAAAGCAGCCTTGGCCATCAGTGCCCACATGTAGGCATAGGCGGTGTAGCCAAACACTTGCAGGTATTCGACCGACGCGGCGCCGATTTCATTCGGGTTGTTTTTTGCCCGATCCAGCAACCACGCCGTCAGCTCATCGAGGGTCGTCACGGCGTCGTTCAGCGGCTTGGTGAACTCCGCCAGGTCGGCGCTGGCCGTGGCGGTGAAATGACGAATCTCGTCAGCGAACAGTTTGTAGAACGCCCCGCCGCTGCCGACGATCTTGCGCCCGACCAGGTCCAGCGCCTGAATGCCGTTGGTGCCTTCGTAGATCTGGGTGATGCGCACGTCGCGCACCAGCTGCTCCTGGCCCCATTCGCGGATGTAGCCGTGGCCGCCGAAAATCTGCTGACCATGTACGGTGGTTTCCAGACCCAGATCGGTCAGGAATGCCTTGGCCACCGGCGTCAGCAACGCCACCAGGTCCTCCGCACGCTTGCGGGTCGTGGCGTCTTCACTGAACTTGGCAGTGTCCAGTTGCATGGCCACGTAAGTCGAGAAAGCGCGGCCGCCTTCGTTCGATGCTTTCATGGTCAACAGCATGCGACGCACGTCCGGGTGGACGATGATCGGGTCGGCCACTTTGTCCTTATTCTGCGCGCCGGTCGGCGAACGGCTTTGCAGGCGGTCACGGGCGTATTCGATGGCGTTCTGGTAGGAACGCTCGCCCGTCGCCAGGCCTTGAATGCCGACACCCAGACGCTCGTAGTTCATCATGGTGAACATGGCTGCCAGGCCTTTGTTCGGCTCGCCAACCAGATAACCCACGGCTTCGTCGAAGTTCATCACACAGGTCGCGGACGCCTGGATGCCCATCTTGTGTTCGATCGAACCGCAGTTGGCCGGGTTGCGCGCGCCCAGGCTGCCATCGGCATTGACCATGAACTTCGGTACCAGGAACAGCGAGATGCCTTTCGGCCCGGCCGGGGCATCCGGCAGTTTGGCCAGCACCAGGTGAATGATGTTCTCGGTCAGGTCGTGTTCGCCGCCGGTGATGAAGATCTTGGTGCCGCTGACCTTGTAGGAACCGTCGGCCTGAGGTTCGGCCTTGGTGCGGATGATCCCCAGATCGGTACCGGCATGCGGCTCGGTCAGGCACATGGAACCGGCCCAGACACCGGCGTACATGTTCGGCAGGTAGGCGGCTTTCAGTTCTTCGCTGGCGTGGGCGTTGATCGACAGACAGGCACCGGCCGTCAGCATCGGGTACAAACCGAACGCCAGGCTGGCAGAGTTGACCATTTCTTCGACCTGGGCCGAAACGGCCTTGGGCATGCCCATGCCGCCGTAGGCCGGATCACCGCCCACGCCGACCCAGCCGCCCTCGGCGTAAGTCTGATAAGCCTGCGGGAAACCGGCCGGCGTGGTAACGGCACCGTCCGCCCAGTGGCAACCTTCTTCATCCGCGGCACGGCTCAGGGGCGCGATGCTTTTGCTGGTGACCTTGCCGGCTTCTTCCAGGATGGCCTCGACCGTTTCCGCGTCGACGGTTTCGGCCAACGCAGGCAGCTCGGCCCAGAGTTTGGCGACCTCGAAAACTTCATTGAGGACGAAACGCATATCGCGCAGGGGCGCTTTGTAGTCAGCCATGGCAAACCTCGCAAGATCTAAACGGGTGAATCGTAGGGGGAGTATTTTCGTTGTGTCCGAGTGTAACCCAACAACTTTTGTGACACATAGGGTCAGGCGGTGACCATTTTGTAATGTTTGGTCATCGACCGCGCAGTCATAAAAAAACCCGCAATTACGCGGGCTCCTTTGTCACTGGTTTTAAAGATTAAAGCGCAAACAACTCCGCCGGCAGCTGCATCAGGCAGTCGCTGCCCGCCTCGATCGCCGACCGATGAGCGGCTATACGGGGCAGCAGGCGCTTGAAGTAAAACTCGCTGGTCGCCAGTTTGGCCTTGCAGAAATCCGCATCGCCACCGCCCGCTTCCAGCCGTGCCTGGGCCACCAGTGCCATGCGCAACCACAAATAGCCAAGGATGATGTAGCCGCTGTACATCAGGTAATCCACCGAAGCGGCACCCACTTCATCCGGATTCTTCATCGCCGCCATGCCGACCCTGGTCGTCAATTCGCCCCACTGCTGGTTCAGGCCATTGAGTTGCGCCACATAGCTGGCCAACTGCGGATGTTCGGCGTTCGCCGCGCAAAACCGGTGAACGATTTTGGTGAAGCCGCGCAACAACTTGCCCTGGCTGCCCAGGACCTTGCGCCCAAGCAGGTCCAGTGCCTGAATGCCATTGGTGCCCTCGTAGATCGGCGCGATGCGGCAATCGCGCACCAGTTGCTCCATGCCCCATTCACGAATGAAGCCATGACCACCGAACACCTGCATGCCGAGGTTGGTCACCTCCAGGCCGGTGTCGGTCATGAAGGCCTTGCAGATCGGCGTCAGGAACGCCAGCAAGTCTTCAGCGTCCTGGCGTGCGGTTTGGTCTGCGCTCAGGTGTGCAACATCCAGCAATTGCGCCGTGAAGTACGTCAGTGCGCGATTGCCTTCGTTGAAGGCCTTCATGGTCAGCAGCATCCGGCGCACGTCCGGATGGACGATGATCGGGTCGGCCGCTTTGTCCGGTGCTTTGGGGCCGGTGAGCGCGCGCATCTGCAAACGCTCGTTGGCGTACTTGATCGCGCCCTGGAAACTCGCCTCCCCCAGGCACAAGCCCTGCATCCCGGTGCCCAGGCGCGCATGGTTCATCATGGTGAACATGCAGTTCAGGCCCTTGTTCGGCTCGCCGATCAGGAAACCTTTGGCGCCGTCGAAGTTAAGCACACAGGTGGCCGACGCCTTGATGCCCATTTTTTGTTCGATGGAGCCGCAGGAAACACCGTTGCGCTCGCCAGCCTCACCGACGGCATCGGGCAGGAATTTGGGCACGATGAACAGCGAAATGCCCTTGGTGCCGGCCGGTGCGTCCGGCAGCTTCGCCAGCACCAGGTGAACGATGTTGTCGCTCATGTCGTGTTCACCGGCGGAGATAAAAATCTTGCTGCCGGAGATCGCGTAACTGCCATCGGCCTGGGGCACGGCGCGGGTCTTGATGATGCCCAGGTCCGTGCCGCAATGGGCTTCGGTCAGGCACATGGTGCCGGTCCATTGGCCAGCGGTGAGTTTGCGCAGGTAGGTCTGTTTCTGTTCGTCGGTGCCATGGGCGTGGATCGCTGACATGGCGCCGTGAGTCAGGCCGGGGTACATGCCCCAGGACGTGTTGCTCGACGCCACCATTTCGCTGATTACCAGCCCCAGAGAGCTCGGCAGACCCTGGCCACCGTAGGCCGGATCAGCCGCCAAGCCATGCCAGCCGCCTTCCACATACTGTGCGAAAGCCTGCTTGAAGCCTGCGGGCGTCGTGACCACGCCATTGTCGAAATGGCAGCCCTCTTCGTCGCCGCTGCGGTTGAGTGGCGACAGCACGTTCTCGCAGAACTTCGCGCCCTCTTCAAGAATCGCACTGACCATGTCCGCACTGGCGTCAGTGGCCCCCAGTGCGGCGTAGTTGCTGTGAAAGTCGAAGACGTGGTCGATCAGAAAGCGCATGTCGCGCAGGGGAGCTTTATACTCGGGCATGGTCATTTCTCCGGCAGCAGATGACTCAAACCTACTGCTGCCGACCACGCCTCACAATCACAGTCCAGACGCTGAATGCGCCATCATCACTCAACCGCAGCGGCGTCCATGCGCACCGCGCCACGACGAGTCTGACCGAATGCCATGACACAGTTACGGCCGGCGCCCTTGGCGCTGTAGAGCGCCTGATCGGCGGATTTGAGCACTTCTTCAGGGGTGCGTTGTTCAATGCGCTCGGCGACGCCGATGCTCACCGTGACCGACACGCTCGAAACATTGGAGCCCGAACGGCGCTGGCGTCCCTGACTATCGTCCTGCGGACGGCTGTCCTGGTTACGCAGATGAATGTTATAGGTGGCAATGGATTCGCGGATGACCTCCAGGTGCGGCATGCACTCTTCGAGCGTCTTGCCGGCGAACACCAGGGCAAACTCCTCACCGCCATAGCGATACGCCTTGCCACCCCCACCGATTTTCGACAGTTTGCTGGCGACGAGTCGCAGCACTTGGTCACCGACATCATGGCCGTGGGTATCGTTGAATTTCTTGAAGTGGTCGACATCGCTCATGGCCAGCACGTAGTTGCGCCCCAGTCGCTGCATGCGCTCGTTCAAGGCACGACGCCCCGGCAGACCGGTGAGTTCATCGCGGAACGCCATTTGATAGGCCTCGTGCGCAACGGCGGCGGCGATCATCAGCATCACCTGGCTGCACATGATGTTCAGGGTGAATGGCAGGATGAAGGTTTTCGGCAACATCCAGAACAGTCCGAGCAAGCCCACCAGTTGCGCGGCGTGCAGCGGTCGCGGATTGCGCCAGTACTGATACACCAGCAGCAGGAACGAACCGATGAACACCGGGTAGGACAACTGGATCAGGCTCATCCAGGCACCGTGCAACGCCGGCCAGCGGATCTCCGAAAGCCAGATCAACAGCGCATGCGGGTAACTTTGCTCCAGCCCCAACGCCACGCTGCCCACGGCCAGCAACACGGCGAAGCGCGCCACCATGTCCTGGAACAGATGAGTACGCTCCTGCCAGGCGGCGAATACGCCGAATAACAACGGCAATAGCAAGCAACACAAGTGGAAGACCACAGCCGCGTCATCGCGCACCTTGCCGTTATCGCGGTAGTAGTCGGTCTGGGTGTCGAGCAGGTAGTAGGCGATGTACACCGTGACCATCAGAAACAGTTCACGCTGACGTCGGTAAACCGCGCAGTAAGAACCGCCGAGCAACAGCACCAGGGTTGGCAGCACGTTGAACAGCGAAGTGAAGAAGACGTTCAGATCCTTGACGTAAGCAGCCGCAAGTCCCGCGAACAACAGCAGTAATGACGGCAGGAAATGACTGAAACGTACAGCGGAAGAACGCGGCAAGGGTAAAGCTCCGACCGTCAAATCAAAAAAGATGGCAATGTGCCCACCACTTTAACGGCAAAATCTTCGGATTGCTGAGTGAATTACTGAGGTATTTTTGTAAAAAAGAGCATCACTGGCGACGAACGGTCTGCCAGTGACGCAAGGGAAGCCCCGACACGCTGGACGAGACCCGCTGTCGCTTGAGCATTGCCGAAAAAAAACCGCCAGTCCCGAAGGAATGGCGGCTCTTTGCTCGACAGCGTTAAGGCTTAGTAGCCCAGCGCGAAGTCTTCTTCTTTCATGTCCATCAGGTTATTGGCGCCCGACAGCATGGTTGCCACGTGAGTGCGGGTACGCGGCAGGATGCGCTGGAAGTAGAAACGCGCAGTCTGCAACTTGGCGGTGTAGAACGCCTGTTCGGTGGTGCCGGCAGCCAGTTTTTCCGCAGCCAGACGCGCCATGTCGGCCCAGAAGTAGGCCAGGCAGGCGTAACCGGAGTACATCAGGTAGTCCACGGAGGCTGCGCCGACTTCTTCGCGATCCTTCATGGCGGCCATACCGACCTTCATGGTCAGCTCGCCCCATTCCTTGTTCAGTGCAGCCAGCGGTGCGACGAATTCCTTGACCGCTTCGTTGCCCTCGTTGTTCTGGCAGAACTTGTGGACGATTTTGGTGAAGCCTTTCAGAGCCTCGCCTTGAGTCATCAGCACTTTACGGCCCAGCAGGTCGAGTGCCTGGATACCGGTGGTGCCTTCGTACAACATCGAAATGCGGCTGTCGCGAACGTTCTGCTCCATGCCCCACTCGGCGATGAAACCGTGGCCGCCGTAGATTTGCACGCCGTGGTTGGCCGATTCGAAACCGACTTCGGTCATGAAGGCTTTGGCGATTGGCGTCATGAAGGCCAGCAGAGCGTCGGCTTTCTTCTTCTCTTCTTCGTCCACACCGTACTTGACGATGTCGACCTGTTTGGCGGTGAAGTACACCATCGCACGGTTGCCTTCGGCGAAGGCCTTCATGGTCAACAGCATGCGACGTACATCCGGGTGCACGATGATCGGGTCAGCGGCTTTGTCCGGCGCTTTCGGGCCAGTCAGCGAGCGCATTTGCAGGCGATCGCGAGCGTATTTCAGGCCGCCCTGGAAACCGATTTCGGCGTGGGCCAGACCTTGCAGCGCGGTACCCAGGCGTGCGGTGTTCATGAAGGTGAACATGCAGTTCAGGCCTTTGTTCGCCGGGCCGATCAGGAAACCGGTGGCCGCGTCGAAGTTCATCACGCACGTGGCGTTGCCGTGGATACCCATCTTGTGTTCCAGGGAACCACAGGACACCGCGTTACGTGCGCCGATCGAACCGTCTTCGTTCGGCAGGAATTTCGGCACGATGAACAGCGAGATGCCTTTGGTGCCAGCCGGTGCGTCCGGCAGGCGGGCCAGCACGATGTGGACGATGTTGTCGGCCATGTCGTGTTCACCGGCCGAGATGAAGATCTTGGTGCCGGACACTTTGTAGGTACCGTCGGCCTGAGGCTCGGCCTTGGTGCGCAGCATGCCCAGGTCGGTGCCGCAGTGCGGTTCGGTCAGGCACATGGTGCCCGTCCATTCGCCGGACACCAGTTTGGTCAGGTAGGCGTGTTGTTGCTCTGGGGTGCCGTGCTCGGAGATGGTGTTCATCGCGCCATGGGACAGGCCTGGGTACATGCCCCACGACCAGTTGGCTTCGCCGACCATTTCGCTCACCGCCAGACCCAGGGACTCCGGCAGGCCCTGGCCGCCGTGTTCCACGTCGTGGGCCAGGCTTGGCCAGCCGCCTTCGACGAATTGCTTGTAGGCTTCTTTGAAACCGGTCGGGGTTTTAACGCCGGACTCGCTCCAGGTGCAGCCTTCGAGGTCACCCACGCGGTTCAGCGGAGCCAGCACCTGCTCACAAAACTTGGCGCCTTCTTCGAGAATGGCGTCAACCATGTCCGGAGTTGCGTCTGCGCAAGCCGGAAGGCTCTGATAGTGCGCTTCGTAGCCGAGCAGTTCGTCACGAACGAAGCGAATATCACGCAAGGGGGCCTTGTAGTCAGGCATAGCGATAAACCTCTGCTGATGTAACCGGGAATGAGCGACCGTGTCGATTTGTTGTGACGGTCAAACAGTTGTTTGAAACATACGTTTACGCCCAAATCTTGTCAAGCGCCGATCTTTTGCCGTTCGTCATCACTGTTCGGGAATGGCGGACGCACCGATGCGCAACGCCGTTGACCGAGCAACACGCCGTATCGGAAAGATTATTTTTGGCAAGAAGGACTTACACAGCAAAACGCCGCGAATGTTCGCGGCGTCGCAGGTGCAGATTCAGCGAGGAATCAGGCGAACGTATCGATCAGCGTACCGAGCATTTCATCGGATGCCTTGGCCACCCTGACCCCCAGCTCAACCTGAAATTTGCCTTGGGACAGCTCGACCACGTTGCTGGCCAGGTCCGATTGCTGACTACGATCGACCGAACGCAACCGATCGACTTGAGCTTCTGAAGACTGGCTGGTCACCGAGCGCTCGATCGTCGAGTTGGCGATCTGACTGGCGGCCTGGTCGACACGGTTCTGCCCTGTCTGAATAGTGCTCAGACCGGCATAAAAAGCGGTGCTTCCTGAGATTTCCATGGGAGAACCCGTCTTTGCAAAGGATCAATAGTGCGCATTGAACCAGAGCCGGCGGTAAAACACCCGACAAAAACACTAATGGCACAGTGCCTTGTCATAGGCAAAGCCTAGTCAAGCAGATCCAGTTGAAGATGCTCCGCCACCGCTTCAGCCGTCACCACCTTGAGTTTCGGCACACGTCCCAGGCACGGCGCCGGGATTCGTTCGGCGAGGGTCGCCAGGTTTTCTTCCAGCCGCGAGGTTTTCGGATCGATGATGTTGGCCACCCAGCCTGCCAGTTGCAAACCGTCCCGGGCAATCGCCTCGGCCGTCAGCAACGCATGGCTGATGCAGCCCAGGCGCACGCCAACCACCAGAATCACCGGCAGGTCCAGCGCTATCGCCAGGTCGGACAGATTGGCCTGATCCGCCAATGGCACGCGCCAGCCACCGGCCCCTTCGATCAGGGTGAAATCGGCCTGCCTGTCGAGAATCTGCCGCATCGGTGCCAACAGGGACTGCACCGTCAACGCCACGCCCGCCTCACGCGCGGCCAGGTGCGGGGCGATGGCCGGTTCGAACGCCACCGGGTTGACCTGTGCATAAGTCAACGGCAATGAACACTCCGCCAGCAGCGCCAATGCATCGGCATTGCGCAAGCCCTTGGGGGTGACCTCGCAACCGGAAGCGACCGGCTTGCCCGCGGCGGTGCTCAGGCCCGCCGAACGCGCCGCATGCAGCAACCCGGCGGCCACCGTGGTCTTGCCGACATCGGTGTCGGTGCCGGTGATGAAATAGGCTGCACTCATAAGGGTTTCTCCAAAACGGCATACACCACTTGATAAGTCGCCGGCAGTCCCTGGGCCTGACGAAACTGCTCATAAGCCTCAATCAAACCCAGGATCCGCGCCCGGCCGGTCAAACCGCCCGGCCGACCAGGATTCAGATTATGCGCCCCCAGCGCCTTGAGCTCATGGGTCAGGCTGCGCACATCGGGGTAATGCAGCACATGGGGCCGGGTTTCCAGGCTGATCGCCTGCAGACCACTGGCCGCGCACAAGCGTTGATAAACCGCGAACTCGCGGAAGCGGTTGACGTGAACCATGCCGTCCACCTGCCGCCAGCTGTCACGCAGTTCAAACAACGTGCCCACGCACAGACTAGCAAATGCGAAAACACCGCCCGGCTTCAGCACGCGCCTGGCCTCGCCGAGCACCGACGCGAAGTCCTCGCACCACTGCACTGCCAGGCTGGAGTAGATCAGATCGCAGGTCGAATCCTGTAGCGGCAAACGCTCGGCATCGCCCGCGATGAAATGCGTGGCGCCGCCCAGCGGCCGGGCATGCTTGAGCATGCCTTCGGCGATATCCAGCGCCACGCCGTGACTGGTGGGAAACCGCTCGCCCAGCGCACGACTGAAATGCCCGGTGCCACACCCGAGATCCAGCCAACGCCCCGGAACGAAATCATCCGGCAAACGACGCAGCAACTGGCTGCCAACGTCACGCTGCAACTCGGCCACACTGTCGTAGCTCGCCGCCGCACGGGAAAAGGACGCCGCTACCTGGCGCTTGTCGGGCAAACCGCCGGGTGGAACGGGTAGGGATAAATCAGTCATCACCGGACTCATGCAAAAAGGCCTGGATCGCCCCCGCCACACCGTGGGGGTCTTCCAGAAGAAACGCGTGGCTGGCCTGTTCAATCAGACCGATTTCGATATCCGGCAGCAACGCCAGCAAGTCGCCCGCCGCTTCGGCCGGCACCAGCCCGTCGAGCCCGGCGAACAAATGCAATTGCGGGCCGCGAAACGCCTGCAACGCTGGCCGGGTGTCCAGTTGTGCGAGCAACTCCAGGCCACTCATCAACACCGGCACCGACGTATGGGGCGCGCCACCGAGCAACAAACGCGACAAGCCGCGCGGGTCTTCGGCACCTTGCGCGCAGAGCAGTGAAAAGCGTTTCAACGTCATCCGTGGGTCGGCGGAACAGCCTGCCAGAAACGCATCAAAGGTTTCGCCGGGCATCGCACTCGGCCACTGTTCATGGGCGACAAAGGACGGGTTGCTCGCCAGGGTCAGCAAGCCGCAGCAACGATCACCGCGACGCGCCGCCAATTCGCAAGCGAGCATGCCACCCAGGGACCAACCGCCGAGCCAGGCGTCCTGCGGCAGCGTCGAGTCGAGTTCGTCGAGCCATTCTTCAAGATCGCTCGACTCCAGCTCCGGCAGCGGCTCGATCTCCACACGCAGGTGCTCGTCCAGGCCCTGCAACGCCGCTGCCAAGGGTTCCAGCGGTGAAACGCCGAGCCCCCAGCCGGGTAGCAGAATCAGTCGATCACGCATGGCTTGGCTCCGGTCCCAGTTGCTGAAAACAATCGGCCAGTCCCTCTAGCAATAGCTGCACCTGCGCCTCGCTATGGGCGGCGGTCAGGGTCACGCGCAACCGGGCGCTGCCGGCGGGCACGGTCGGTGGGCGGATCGCGGTCACCATCAGGCCGCGCTCGCGCAACATCTGCGACAGGCGCACCGCGCGCCCGGCGTCGCCAACCATGATCGGCTGGATCGGCGTGAAGCTGTCCATCAACTCCAGGCCGATCTGCTCGGCACCTCGGCGGAATTGGCTGATCAGCGTTTTCAGATGCTCACGCCGCCAGTGCTCGCTACGCAGCAGCTCCAGGCTTTTCAGGGTGGCGCAGGCCAGGGCCGGAGGCTGGCTGGTGGTGTAGATGTATGGGCGGGCGAACTGGATCAGGCTTTCGATCAGTTCCTCACTGCCAGCGACAAAGGCGCCTGCGGTGCCAAACGCCTTGCCAAGGGTGCCGACCAGCACCGGCACCTCGTCCTGGCTCAGGCCGAAATGTTCGACGATGCCGCCGCCGTTGGCCCCCAGCGGACCGAAACCATGGGCGTCATCGACCATCAGCCAGGCGCCTTTGGCCTTGGCTTCCCGGGCCAGCGCCGGCAAGTCGGCGATGTCGCCGTCCATGCTGAACACGCCGTCGGTGACCACCAGCGTATTGCCGGTCGCCTTCTCAAGGCGCTTGGCCAGGCTCACCGCATCGTTATGCAGATAACGGTTGAAGCGCGCGCCGGACAACAGCCCGGCATCCAGCAACGACGCGTGATTGAGCCGGTCTTCGAGCACTGTATCGCCCTGCCCCACCAACGCGGTCACTGCGCCGAGGTTGGCCATGTAGCCAGTGGTGAACAGCAAGGCGCGTGGACGACCGGTCAGGTCGGCCAGCGCTTCTTCCAGCGCGTGATGGGGACCGCTGTGACCGATCACCAGATGCGAGGCCCCGCCGCCGACGCCCCACTTCGACGCGCCAGCGCGCCAGGCCTCGATCACTTGCGGGTGATTAGCCAGGCCCAGGTAATCGTTGTTACAGAACGCCAGCAATGGCTGACCATCGACCACCACTTGCGGGCCTTGCGGGCTCTCGAGCAGCGGACGTTGGCGGTAGAGGTTTTCGGCACGACGGGCAGCAAGGCGTGCGGCGAGATCGAAAGACATGCAGGCCTCGATGGTCAGGTTTCAGAAGCAATCGCGGTTCCGTGTGGGAGCGAGCTTGCTCGCGATGGGCTTGAGGACGCCGCGGGGTATCAGATTTTCCGCGTCATCGTTGACGACCATCGCGACGGTGCGACAGGCTCGCTCCCACAGTGTTTTGCATTCCAACAATGGAACAGGTGCAGTCATCAAACCGCCGCGTTATAGAACTGCTCGCTGCTCTTCTGCTCCACCAGCGCCTGCTCGATGGCGGCCTGATGAACTTCGTCCGAGTGCTCTTCGCGGGCTTCGGGCAGGATGCCCAGACGCGAGAACAACTGCATGTCCTTGTCGGCCTGCGGGTTGGCGGTGGTCAGCAATTTCTCGCCGTAGAAAATCGAGTTGGCGCCGGCAAAGAACGCCAGGGCCTGCATCTGCTCGTTCATGGCTTCGCGGCCGGCGGACAGGCGCACGTGGGATTTCGGCATCAGGATCCGCGCAACGGCGAGCATGCGGATGAAGTCGAACGGGTCGACGTCGTCGGCATTTTCCAGCGGCGTTCCGGCGACTTTCACCAGCATGTTGATCGGCACCGACTCCGGATGCTCCGGCAGGTTGGCCAGCTGGATCAGCAGGTTGGCGCGGTCATCAAGGGACTCGCCCATGCCGAGAATGCCGCCGGAGCAGATTTTCATCCCCGAATCACGTACGTACGCCAAGGTTTGCAGGCGCTCACTATAGGTGCGGGTGGTGATGATGCTGCCGTAGAACTCAGGCGACGTATCGAGGTTGTGGTTGTAATAGTCGAGGCCAGCCTTGGCCAGGGCTTCGGTCTGTTCCTGATCCAGGCGACCGAGGGTCATGCAGGTTTCCAGGCCCAGGGCTTTTACGCCTTCGACCATCTTCAGCACGTAAGGCATGTCTTTGGCCGACGGATGTTTCCACGCCGCGCCCATGCAGAAACGGGTCGAACCGATGGCCTTGGCGCGAGCGGCCTCTTCGAGGACCTTCTGCACTTCCATCAGTTTTTCTTTTTCCAGGCCGGTGTTGTAGTGACCGGACTGCGGACAATATTTGCAATCTTCCGGGCAGGCGCCGGTCTTGATCGACAGCAGGGTCGATACCTGCACGCGGTTGGCGTCGAAATGCGCGCGGTGCACCGTCTGAGCCTGGAACAACAGGTCATTGAATGGCTGAACGAAGAGTGCTTTGACTTCGGCCAAAGACCAGTCATGACGCAGGGTTGCAGAGGTGCTGGCGCTCATGGGTGTTTCCTTTGTTTTATGCTTGGCAAGCGCCGGGAACGGAACCCCGCAGGCGCATCACAGATGTTTCGGCATATTTAAGGAAGAGCGATGCGCTGTCAACCACGATACAAAGGACCGGTTTACAACTGGTTAAAAAACAAACAATCCTGTTTGCTGTGTGATGAGCGGACTGATGGCGTCACGCCGATCTGCATGGCCTGCGAAACCGAGCTGCCCTGGCTCGGCGATCATTGCCAGACCTGCGCCCTGCCCTTGCCCGCTGCCGGCCTGACATGCGGCCAATGCCTGAACCAGCCGCCGGCCTTCGAACAGGTGATCGCGCCCTGGACTTACAGCTTCCCGATCGACAGCCTGATTACCCGTTTCAAGCACAGCGCCAAATGGCCATTTGGCCACCTGCTCGGCGAACTTCTCGCCCAATCGCTGCAACATCGCTTCGACAATGACCTGCCGCGACCCGACACGCTGGTAGCGGTGCCCCTGGCCGTCCGGCGCCTGCGCCAACGGGGGTTCAATCAGGCCGCCATGCTGGCGCGCTGGCTCGCTGCCCATCTCGATATACCTTCCGATGAGCAGTTGCTGTTGAGGACTCAAGACACCAGCGCCCAACAAGACTTGAATGCCCAGGCGCGCAAGAAGAACCTGCGCCACGCCTTTGCCCTGGCACCCGACGCGTCACCGAAGGGACGCCATCTGGCGCTGGTGGATGACGTACTGACCACCGGCGCCACGGCGCACGCACTGGCCCGCCTGCTGATGGATGCCGGGGCCACCCGCGTCGACGTTTATTGCCTGGCGCGCACGCCCAAGCCTGGCGAGTCGCCGTGACTTGACTCCCGGGCCCCGAGCCGCCAACGTCCTCACCCTCGTCACAGCCCAAAGCGTCTTGCCATGTCCTTGCCTACGTTGTTGTCCCAGCACATTGTCCGCCGCCCGCAACGCATCGCCTTGCTGCAACACATCGCCGAGCAAGGTTCGATCACTCGCGCGGCGAAGAGCGCGGGGCTGAGCTACAAAGCCGCTTGGGATGCCATCGACGAGCTGAACAACCTCGCGCAGAAACCGTTGGTGGAACGCAGTGTCGGCGGCAAGGGGGGTGGCGGCGCCAAACTGTCCGCCGAAGGCGAGCGCGTGTTGCGCCTCTATCAGAAGCTGCAGGCGCTGCAGGCGCAGGTACTGGAGGCCGCCGAGGACGCCAGCGACCTCGACCTGCTTGGCCGGCTGATGCTCCGGACCAGCGCACGCAATCAGTTGCACGGTAAGGTCGCGGCCATTGAAACCCAGGGCTACAACGACCGGATTCGCCTCGAATTGGCCGCTGGCTTGAGCCTCGATGCGCAAATCACCCACGACAGCACCCTGCGCCTGGACCTGCAAACCGGGACCGAAGTCGTGGCCCTGATCAAGGCCGGTTGGCTCGAGGTGCTGGGCGGCGACGACGAGGCAACAGCCGGAAACAATTGCCTGGAAGGCGTTATCGAGGAAATTCTCGACGCCGAGGACGGCCCTTGCGAAGTGCGCATCGGTCTGCCCAACGGCCTGACACTCTGCGCACTGGCCGGGTCCCGGCATTTGCAATCACGCCAATTGAGCACCGGAAAACCGGTACGCGTGCAGTTCTCGCCATCCAACGTCCTGCTCGGCACACCGCTGTAAGGACAACTGCAACAAAAGCTTCATCGCCCATCATTAAGGTGACTGCAAAATTCGCAGGGAGCCTGATGTGAGCCTATTAAAAGACAACCAACCCACCGACCTCGAACAAATGGTCGGCCTCAGCCGTCGCGGTTTCATCAGCGCAGGCGCCCTGTGCGGTGCTGCGATGTTTCTGGGTGGCAACCTGCTGAGCCGCAGCGTACTGGCCGCCAGCGTCAGCGCCGGCACCAGCCAGTTATTGGGTTTCGACAGCATCCCCGCCGCCACCAGCGACGCGATCACCCTGCCGCCAGGCTACAAATCATCGGTACTGATCAGCTGGGGCCAACCGCTGCAGAAAAACGGCCCGGCCTTCGACCCGAGCGGCAATGGCACGGCCGAACATCAGGAAGTGCAGTTCGGCGACAACAACGACGGCATGAGCCTGTTCGAATTCCCCGGTGAAAAAGACCGGGCGCTGATGGCGATCAACAACGAATACACCAACTACCGCTACCTCTATCCCCACGGCGGCATGCCGCAGTCGGCGCAAGACGTGCGCAAGGCGCTGGCCTGCGAAGGCGTGTCGGTGATCGAAGTGCAGCGCAAGAACGGTCACTGGCAGTTCGTCCAGGGCTCGCACTACAACCGACGCATCCACGGCAATTCGCCGATCAGCCTGAGCGGCCCGGCCGCTGGCCACGACCTGTTGAAAACCAGCGCCGATCCACACGGCAAAAACGTCCTCGGGACATTCCAGAACTGCGCCAACGGCAAGACGCCGTGGGGCACGTACCTGACCTGCGAAGAGAACTTCACCGACTGCTTCGGCAGCAGCAATGCCGAACAGACATTCGATGCTGCACAGAAACGCTACGGCGCGGTGGCGACCAGTAAAGAAATCAACTGGCACCCGCACAACGAGCGCTTCGACCTGGCCAAGAACCCCAACGAACTCAACCGTCACGGCTGGGTGGTGGAGATCGACCCGTTCGACCCGAAATCGACCCCGGTCAAACGCACCGCGCTGGGCCGTTTCAAACATGAAAACGCGGCCCTGGCGGAAACCGGTGACGGTCGCGCCGTGGTGTACATGGGCGACGACGAACGCGGCGAGTTCATCTACAAATTCGTCAGCCGCGACAAAATCAACCACAAGAACCCCAAGGCCAACCGCGATCTGCTGGACCACGGCACCTTGTACGTGGCGCGTTTCGACGCCGGCGACGGTCATGCTGATCACCCCAAGGGCCAGGGTGAATGGATCGAACTGACCCACGGCAAGAACGGCATCGACGCCAGCAGCGGTTTTGCCGATCAGGCTGAGGTGCTGATTCATGCGCGCCTGGCCGCCAGCGTGGTCAAAGCCACGCGCATGGATCGCCCGGAATGGATCGTCGTCAGCCCCATGGATGGCCAGGTTTACTGCACGTTGACCAACAACGCCAAACGCGGTGAAGACGGCCAGCCGGTAGGCGGTCCGAACCCGCGAGAGAAGAACGTCTACGGGCAAATCCTGCGCTGGCGCACCGACCACGACGACCATGGCGCGAACACGTTCGCCTGGGACTTGTTCGTGGTCGCGGGCAACCCGCAGGTGCACGCCGGGACGCCAAAAGGCGGATCGTCGAACATCACCGCCCAGAACATGTTCAACAGCCCGGACGGATTGGGTTTCGACAAGGCCGGGCGCTTGTGGATTCTGACCGACGGCGACATGAGCAATGCCGGCGACTTTGCCGGCATGGGCAACAACCAGATGCTCTGCGCCGACCCGAAGACGGGTGAGATTCGCCGCTTCATGGTCGGGCCGATTGGGTGCGAGGTAACAGGGATCAGCTTCTCGCCGGATCAGAAGACGCTGTTCGTCGGGATTCAGCATCCTGGCGAAAACGGTGGATCGACCTTCCCCGAGCATTTGCCGAACGGCAAGCCGCGCTCTTCGGTGATGGCGATTACCCGCGAGGATGGCGGAATCGTCGGCGCCTGATCCGGCGTCATCGCGAGCAGGCTCGCTCCCACATGGCCAACATCGAACCTGTGGGAGAGAACCTGCTCGCGATGACGTCAGCCCAAACCACACACATCTCAAGCCCAGTCACTAAAGAAGCCCCGTCTGCGCTACCATGCTTGGCCGGACGCGGCAGCCTGCTGCGCGCAGGAGTCAGCATGGCCCATCCGTTTGAAACCCTCACCCCAGACCTCGTGCTCGATGCCGTCGAAAGCATCGGCTTTCTCAGCGACGCGCGCATTCTGGCGCTCAACAGCTATGAGAACCGCGTCTATCAAGTCGGCATCGAAGACTCCGAGCCGCTGATCGCCAAGTTCTACCGTCCGCAGCGCTGGACCAACGAAGCGATTCTCGAAGAACACCAGTTCACTTTCGAACTCGCTGACGTCGAGGTGCCGGTCGTCGCGCCGTTGATCCACAACGGTGAAACCCTGCACGAACACAAAGGCTTTCGTTTCACCCTGTTCCCCCGCCGGGGTGGCCGTGCGCCGGAGCCGGGCAACCTCGATCAGTTGTATCGCCTGGGGCAATTGCTCGGGCGCCTGCACGCGGTGGGCGCGACCAAACCGTTCCAGCACCGTGAAGCCCTGGGTGTGAAGAACTTCGGTTACGACTCGCTGACAACCTTGCTCGAAGGCAACTTCGTCCCCCGCAGCCTGTTGCCCGCTTACGAGTCAGTGGCCCGCGATCTGCTCAAGCGCGTGGAAGAGGTCTACGACGCCACCCCGCACCAGAACATCCGTATGCACGGCGACTGCCACCCCGGCAACATGATGTGCCGCGACGAGATGTTCCACATCGTCGACCTCGATGACTGCCGCATGGGCCCTGCGGTGCAGGACATCTGGATGATGCTGGCGGGTGATCGCCAGGATTGCCTGGGGCAGTTGTCGGAATTGATGGACGGTTACAACGAGTTCCACGATTTCAACCCGCGCGAACTGGCCTTGATCGAACCGCTGCGCGCCTTGCGCCTGATGCACTACAGCGCCTGGCTCGCCCGCCGCTGGGACGACCCGGCCTTCCCGCGCAGCTTTCCGTGGTTCGGGACGGAAAGGTATTGGGGCGATCAGGTGTTGGCGTTGCGTGAACAATTGGCGGCCCTCAACGAAGAGCCGCTGAAACTCTTCTAAACAGCAGCGCCTCCTGTAGGAGCGAGCCTGCTCGCGATGGTCGTGAACGATAACGCGGGGAACCTGATACCCCGCGGCGACTTTGAGTTCATCGCGAGCAGGCTCGCGCCTACAAGGATCAGCACACCAGGAAAAATCTCCTTACAATCCCCTTTTTGTTAGCTGCCTAAGCAAGGACTCTGCATGCAAGCTGCCAACCTCCGTCGGGGGTACATCCTGGGCCTGAGCGCCTACATCATCTGGGGAATTTTCCCGCTCTATTTCAAAGCTATCGCCAACGTGCCAGCCGCGGAGATCATCATCCACCGCGTGTTGTGGTCGGCGCTGTTCGGCTCTTTGCTGCTGATGGTCTGGAAACATCCGGGCTGGTGGCGCGAGCTGCGGGAGAACCCGAAACGACTGGCTATCCTGGCCCTGAGCGGCACGCTGATCGCCGCCAACTGGCTGACCTACGTCTGGTCGGTGAACAACGGACGCATGCTTGAAGCCAGCCTGGGTTACTACATCAACCCACTGGTGAACGTGCTGCTGGGCATGCTGATCCTCGGCGAACGATTGCGGCGCATGCAGTGGATCGCCGTGGGTCTGGCGGCGGTCGGCGTGGCGCAGCAGGTGTGGCAGGTCGGGAGCCTGCCGTGGGTGTCGCTGGTGCTGGCCCTGACCTTCGGTTGCTACGGGTTGATCCGCAAACAGGCACCGGTCAAGGCCTTGCCGGGGCTGGTGGTGGAAACCTGGATGCTGGTGCCGATTGCCGTCGCCTGGTTGCTGTTCAATCCGACGGCTGTGAGTGCTCAACCTGAGTTCTGGACGACGTCCGAAGCCTGGTGGCTGGTCGCTGCCGGCCCGGTGACGCTGGTGCCGCTGGTCTGCTTCAACGCCGCTGCAAGGCATTTGCCCTACACCACGTTGGGATTCCTCCAGTACCTGGCGCCGACATTGGTGTTGTTGCAAGCCGTGCTGCTGTTTGGCGAACACCTGTCGTCGAGCACCTTACTGGCATTCATCTTTATCTGGGCCGGCCTGGCCGTTTACAGCGTCGATGCCTGGGTCAGCCTGCGCCGCCGAAGCTGATCAAAAAACGCACAAGTCTCTGCAGGCCACGTCTACCGTGGCCTGCATCGTTTCTTCCCAAGGTTATCCACAACCTGATCCCCGGCGAATGTGCGCAAGTCGCTGAAACTGCTGGTTTTTTGATCAATTCCTGAAGAGCCCCGGCCAGCATGGCCTGGCGGGCTGTCTCTACAGGTTATCCACAGGCAGGTGCACGTTTAACTTGGATAACCCGATCAAGGGTCACTGCGCAGCACCAATTCCACCATCAGATCGTCGGCCAGGGTTTCCAGGCGCGATTGCAGTACATCCAGGGACAAGGTCAAGGGGACCGCGAGAATCGCTTCGGCGTGGAACAGCGGCTCACTGCTCATCGGCGCCGGCCGCACTTCAGTCACCAGCCGTTCCAGGTTCACGCCCTGCTCACTCAACAGTCGAGTGATATCACGCACGATTCCCGGCCGGTCATTGCCGACCAACTCCATGGCGATGGGTTTCCAGGTGCACGATTGCTCAATGCCGCTTTCGGCGATCAAGACGCGAATGCCTTGGGTGGACAAACCTTGCAGGGCATCGACCAGTTCATCGTAGGCCTCTGCCGGTACGCCGACCCGAAGGATCCCGGCAAATTGCCCGGCCATGCGCGACATGCGGCTTTCCAGCCAGTTGCCGCCGTGCTCGGCAATGCATTGGGCGATGCGCTCGACCTGCCCTGGCTTGTCTGGAGCGAAAACAGTGAGTACGAGGTGGTCCATGGCGCAGCCCTCTGGTCATGACTTTTGTTATAGAAAACCAAGTATAGGCAAGGCGCCGGAATCGGCTTGGCACTGCTGTTCTGTGGCGAGGGAGCAAGCTCTCTCGCCACAAAAAACAAAGCCCCATCGCGGGGCCACCAAAGATTATGTGTACAACTTTTTATATTTAACTGGAACAATCTCATGCTTTTTTGAGAACATCACGATCCTCGACGTGACTGCAATGCGTCATGGGGTCGCAGAACGACGTAATTAGTCTAATTTTCACAACCGCAATTCATCATGTAGTATGCCGCAGCGCGCACTACATAACGTTGGATCGATGTCTGCCTCAGGCGCAGTCGCATCCCTGAAAGTCCCGTCGACAAGGCCTCCACGCCGTTGATGGGTCCCCCACCCAGCCGTCAGAAATGGCATGTACTGGTACCAGGGTTTGTGGTTTAAATGCCAAAGGCTTCATTGTTAATTTGAAGAGCTGAAAAGCGAAATAGCTGAGCAGAGTGAGGCAAGCAATGACTGAACACGTTCAAGTCGGTGGCCTGCAGGTCGCCAAAGTCCTGTTCGACTTCGTGAACAACGAAGCCATTCCCGGTTCCGGCCTCACCGCCGACACGTTCTGGGCCGGTGCCGACAAGGTCATTCATGACCTGGCGCCGAAGAACAAAGCCCTACTCGCCAAACGCGATGATTTCCAGGCTCGTATCGATGGCTGGCACCAATCCCGTGCCGGTCAACCACACGATGCCGTGGCCTATAAAGCCTTCCTGCAAGACATCGGTTATCTGCTGCCAGAAGCGGCCGATTTCCAGGCAACGACGCAAAACGTCGATGATGAAATCGCCCGTATGGCCGGCCCGCAACTCGTGGTGCCGGTCATGAACGCCCGTTTCGCACTCAATGCTTCGAACGCCCGCTGGGGTTCGCTGTATGACGCGCTCTACGGCACCGACGCGATCAGCGAAGCTGACGGCGCGGAAAAAGGTAAAGGCTACAACAAGGTTCGCGGCGACAAGGTCATCGCCTTCGCCCGCGCCTTCCTCGACGAAGCGGCGCCATTGGCGGCCGGCTCCCATGTCGACTCCACCCGCTACACCATTGTTGACGGCAAACTGGTGGTCGCCCTCAAAGGCGGCAGCAACACCGGCCTGCGCAACGATGCCCAACTGATCGGCTTCCAGGGCGCTGCCTCGGCACCCACCGCGATCCTGCTGAAAAACAACGGCCTGCATTTCGAAATCCAGGTCGATGCCAGCACCCCGGTCGGCCAGACCGATGCCGCCGGTGTCAAAGACATCCTGATGGAAGCGGCGCTGACCACCATCATGGACTGCGAAGACTCGGTCGCTGCAGTCGATGCCGATGACAAAGTGGTGATCTACCGCAACTGGCTCGGCCTGATGAAGGGCGATCTGTCGGAAGAAGTCGCCAAGGGCGGTCAGACGTTTACCCGCACCATGAACGCCGACCGCACCTACACCGCCGTCGATGGCAGTGAACTGAGCCTGCATGGCCGTTCGTTGCTGTTCGTGCGCAACGTCGGTCACCTGATGACCATCGACGCGATCCTCGATAAAGACGGCAACGAAGTGCCGGAAGGCATCCTCGATGGCCTGGTCACTTGCCTGGCCGCACTGCACAACCTGAACGGCAACACGTCGCGTAAAAACACCCGCACCGGTTCGATCTACATTGTCAAACCGAAAATGCACGGCCCGGAAGAAGCGGCGTTCACCAACGAGCTGTTCGGTCGCATCGAAGACGTGCTGGCCCTGCCACGCAACACCCTCAAAGTCGGGATCATGGACGAGGAGCGTCGTACCACGATCAACCTCAAGGCCTGCATCAAGGCTGCCAGTGAGCGCGTGGTGTTCATCAACACCGGCTTCCTCGACCGTACCGGCGACGAAATCCACACCTCCATGGAAGCCGGCCCGATGGTGCGCAAGGCCGACATGAAGGCGGAAAAATGGATTGGCGCCTACGAGAACTCCAACGTCGATATCGGCTTGAGCACCGGCCTGCAAGGTCGCGCACAAATCGGTAAAGGCATGTGGGCCATGCCGGACCTGATGGCCGCGATGCTCGAACAGAAAATCGCTCATCCACTGGCCGGCGCCAACACCGCCTGGGTCCCTTCGCCGACCGCCGCTGCCTTGCACGCGCTGCACTACCACAAGGTTGACGTGTTCGCGCGTCAGGCCGAACTGGCCAAACGTGCTCACGCCTCGGTGGACGACATCCTGACCATCCCGCTGGCGGTCAATCCGCAGTGGACCGCCGAGCAGATCAAGAACGAACTGGACAACAACGCCCAGGGCATTCTCGGTTACGTGGTGCGCTGGATCGACCAGGGCGTCGGCTGTTCGAAAGTGCCGGACATCAACGACATCGGCCTGATGGAAGACCGTGCGACGCTGCGTATTTCCAGCCAGCACATCGCCAACTGGCTGCGTCACGATATCGTCACTCAAGAGCAAGTGATGGAAAGCCTCAAGCGCATGGCGCCAGTGGTGGACCGTCAGAACGCGGGTGATGCGCTGTACCGTCCGCTGGCACCGAACTTCGACAGCAACATCGCCTTCCAGGCAGCCGTCGAACTGGTGATCGAAGGTACCCAGCAGCCAAACGGCTACACCGAGCCGGTCCTGCACCGTCGTCGTCGCGAGTTCAAGGCTGCCAATGGCCTGTAACTGAGCGTTTGCGCCGGACATGAAAAAGCCCTGATCGAACGATCAGGGCTTTTTCTTTTGCAAATGCGATTCCCTGTGGGAGCGAGCGGCGCTGACAGGTCTGGCCTAAGACTCCATCCCCAACTCATGCTTCACCAGCGCCAGCAACTGACCGCTATCAATCGGCTTGAGCAGGAAATCCACCACACTCAAATGCATCGCCGCAATGGCGTCTTTCACGTCGGCATCCCCCGAGACGATGATGATCGGCATCGCCGCCCGCTCCGACTCACGCACCCGGCGGATCAGATCCAGGCCGTCTATGTGGCCCATTCGCAGATCGGTGATCACCAGGCCAATCGCCGGTTTCTCTGCCAGCATTTTGAGTGCGGTCTCGCCACTGGCGGCGGTCAGGCAGCGAATCCCGTCCAGCGCCAGAATCTCTGACAACAATTCCCGGGCGTCTTTATCGTCATCGACGATCAGCACGCGCTGCGGCGGCAAGTCAGGTTCCAGCATGATGGCACTGAGCGCCTCGCGCTCGGCGTCACTCAAAATATCGTGGTCGGACATGGCTTTCTCTACATATTCAGTTCAATTCCCTAGCACAGTGGTCAGACATCGCTAAGCAGACCTTCAATGTGCACTTCGTCGGATATTTTTCCAATAGGGAGGCTGCGAGGTTTTTCGCACAATTGCGTAAGGCTATTCCGACATTCCCTCACACACATCACCTACCTAGACTTACGTCCAATGGGCACCCGGACCGCAGGGGCCGACCATGGCCGAGTCATCCGACGACAAAAAATCCAACAAGACTGCGGTTATGGTTATGAGTAAAGCGGACGCCTTCACACAGGCAGGGAAAACCGCGGTGTTGCAGAACATCCAGGGCACCTTGCAATTCCTTCAGCGCTTCCCGCCCTTCAATCAAATGGAACACGCGCACCTGGCGTACCTGGTTGAGCAGTGTCAGCTGCGTTTTTATGCGCCCGGCGAAAGCATCATCAAGCCTGCCGATGGCCCGGTTGAACACTTTTACATCGTCAAGCAGGGCCGGGTCGTGGGCGAACGTCCGCACACGGCCAAGGGCGGCACTGAAACGACCTTCGAAATCACCACCGGCGAGTGTTTTCCCCTCGCCGCGTTGCTGGGCGAGCGGGCGACCCGCACCGAGCATCTCGCCGCCGAAGACACTTTTTGCCTACAGCTGAACAAGCTCGCGTTCATCAAACTGTTCGCCATTTCCAGCACCTTCCGCGACTTTGCCCTACGCGGCGTCAGTAGTCTGTTGGATCAGGTCAACCAGCAGGTCCAGCAAAAGGCCGTGGAAACCCTCGGCACCCAATACTCGCTCAACACCCGCCTCGGCGAATTGGCCATGCGCCATCCGGTGACCTGCAGCCCGGAGACACCCCTGCGCGAAGCCGTGACCCTGATGCATGAACAGCAGGTGGGCAGCATTGTGGTGGTCGATGCGCAAAAGGCGCCGCTGGGGATTTTCACCCTGCGTGACTTGCGTCAGGTCGTGGCCAACGGCACGAATGACTTCAACGAAACCATCGAACGGCACATGACCCATGCGCCGTTTTTCCTGTCGCCGGATCACAGCGCCTTTGACGCCGCCATTGCCATGACCGAGCGCCACATCGCCCACGTCTGCCTGGTCAAGAACCAGCGCCTGTGCGGTGTGGTCTCGGAACGTGACCTGTTTTCCCTGCAACGGGTCGACCTGGTGCACCTGGCGCGCACCATTCGCAGCGCCCAGCGTGTGGAAAACCTGGTCACCCTGCGCGGCGAGATCGGTCAACTGGTGGAACGCATGCTGGCCCACGGCGCGTCTTCGACCCAAATCACCCACATCATCACCCTGCTCAACGACCACACCGTGTGCCGGGTGATCGAGTTGACCCTGGCCGAGAAAGGCGACCCCGGCGTGCCGTTCAGTTGGCTGTGTTTCGGCAGCGAAGGCCGCCGCGAGCAAACCCTGCACACGGATCAGGACAACGGCATCATCTTTGAAGCGCGGGACGCCGCCCACGCCGCTGAAATTCGCGGCAAGTTGCTGCCCATCGCCCAGCAGATCAACCAGAGCCTGGCCCTGTGCGGCTTCACCCTGTGCAAGGGCAACATCATGGCCGGCAACCCCGAGCTGTGTTTGTCCCGAAGCGAATGGGCTCGGCGTTTTGCAGCATTTATCCGCGAGGCAACGCCGGAGAACCTGCTCGGTTCGAGTATCTATTTCGATTTGCGCGTGGTCTGGGGCAGCGAGCAAGGCTGCGAACAGTTGCGGCGCGGAATTCTCGATCAAGTCGGCGACAACCGCTTGTTCCAGCGCATGATGGCCGAGAACGCCTTACGCAATCGTCCACCCGTGGGCCGTTTCCGTGAGTTTGTGCTGGCCCGGAAAAATGGCGAGAAGGCCACCCTCGACCTGAAGGTCCAGGGCCTGACCCCGTTCGTCGATGCTGCACGTTTACTGGCCCTGGCCAACGGCGTCGAAGCGAACAATACGCTGGAGCGGTTTCGCCAGTTGGTCGACAAGGAGGTCATCGACGCCCTGGACGGTGCAGCGTATGAAGAGGCGTATCACTTCATTCAGCAAACCCGCATGCAGCAACATCAACGCCAGACCCGGGAAAACCTGCCCTACTCCAACCGCGTGGACCCGGACAGCCTCAATCATCTGGACCGACGCATCCTGCGTGAATCGCTGCGCCAGGCCCAACGCCTGCAAAGCAGCCTGACCCTGCGGTATCAGCTATGAGCCTGTTTTCATGGCTGCGCCCGGCCGGCCCGATACTGTCCGGGGAGCTGCAACTTCGCCTGCAACGCTTGCCAACACCGACTGGGCTGAGTGAATGCAGCCTGCGCGAACAGCGCTGGGTCGTACTGGACCTGGAAACCACCGGGCTGAACCTGAACAAGGACCGCGTGCTGTCCATCGGCGCAGTGGTGATCGAGGACGGCGCGATTGATTTCAGCCAGCAATTCGAACGCACCCTGCAGTGCACCGAAGTCAAACTCGGTCCCAGCGTATTGATCCACGGCATCGGCCCCAGCGCGATTGCCGCCGGCAGTGACCCGGCGCTGGCATTGGTCGAATTCATGGAGTACGTCGGTGACAGCCCGATCCTGGCCTTCCATGCGCCTTTCGATCAACACATGCTCGGCCGCGCCTTGAAAGATCATCTGGGCTACAAGTTGCAGCATCCCTTTCTGGATGTGGCGGACATCGCCCCGCTGCTGTGCCCGCAAGCCAACATCCGCGAAGCCGGGCTGGACGAGTGGATCGACTGGTTCAAGCTCGAAGTCTTCGAGCGCCACAACGCCAGCGCCGATGCCCTGGCGACCGCCGAATTGGCGCTGATCCTGTTCAGCCGGGCACGGCAGCAGCAGATTCATAGCCCGTTGAATTTGCAGCAGCGCTTGAATCAGTGGAAGCGACGGCAGCGCACACCGTCCTTCTGATCTTCAACCTCTGTTCCGGCCTCATCGCGGGCAAGCCGCACTCCCACAGGAATTGTGCATAACCTTGTGGCTTGCCCGCGATAAACGATGACGCGGTCTCCCGACCAACGCCAATTGCTTTACCTCCCCCGCCTCTGACACAATCGCGAACTATTCTCGTTAGTTAACGCTTCCCAATCGGTAATGCTACGTGACGTCAGTCCCAAGCCCCCAGAATGAGCTCGTCGGTGCGTTATATCGCGACCATCGCGGTTGGCTGTTGGCCTGGCTTCGGCGCAACGTTGCCTGCCCGCAACGGGCCGAAGACCTGAGTCAGGACACGTTCGTGCGTTTGCTCGGCCGTGAGCAATTGAAGGAACCGCGCGAGCCTCGGGCCTTTCTGGTGGCCATTGCCAAAGGCCTGCTGTTTGACCACTTCCGTAGAGCCGCACTGGAACAGGCTTACCTGACCGAACTGATGCTGATACCCGAAGCCGAGCAACCGTCGGTGGAAGAACAGCAAATGATCCTTGAAGACCTGAAAAACATCGATCGCCTGCTCGGCAAACTGTCGAGCAAGGCGCGGGCGGCGTTTCTCTACAACCGTCTCGACGGCCTCAATCACGCGCAAATCGCCGAACGCCTGGGCGTATCGGTACCACGGGTGCGTCAGTACCTGGCCCAGGGCATTCGGCAGTGCTACATCGCGCTGTACGGTGAGCCGACATGAACCCGATCAGTTCCAGGCCGGTGTCGGCACAGGTGCTGGACGCGGCGATTGCCTGGCAGCTGTCGCTGGATTCCGGCAACCCGGTCGAGCGCGAAGCGTTCTCCAAATGGCATGCCGCCCACGAAGAACACGCTCGCGCCTGGCGCCAGTTGGGCATGCTCGACCAGCGTTTCAGCGTCGCCAGCGGCCCGGCCCGCACCGCCCTGCTGCAATCGCGCGAAAGCCTTCGCCGACGCATGCGCAAGCTTGGCAGCGGCATGGCCAGCGTCGTCGCCGTGATGGGCCTGGCGCTGTTCACCGCAGATCGTTACCTGCCGCTCGACTATTGGCTGGCGGACCAGCGCACCGCCACTGGCGAACAACGCACCCTGCGCCTGGCCGACGGCACGCTGATCAACCTCAACACCCACAGCGCCGTGGACGTTCGCTTCGACGAGAAGCAGCGCCGGGTCATTCTTCAGGAAGGCGAGATCCTGGTCGAAACCGCCCATGGCGATGCCCGACCGTTTATCGTCGAAACCCGCGAAGGCAGCATGCGC
This sequence comes from Pseudomonas mohnii, assembly GCF_900105115.1. Taxonomy (NCBI): domain Bacteria; kingdom Pseudomonadati; phylum Pseudomonadota; class Gammaproteobacteria; order Pseudomonadales; family Pseudomonadaceae; genus Pseudomonas; species Pseudomonas mohnii. Next base: position 3,840,081 of record NZ_FNRV01000001.1, on the reverse strand, counting down.
GCCCTGGGCACGCGTTTTCTGGTCAAGCGCGAAGCAGAAGGGACGCGCCTGAGCGTGCTGCAGTCGGCGGTGGCCGCACACCCTGAATCGAGCCCGCAAGAGCAAATCCTGCGCGAAGGCCAGCAAGTGCTGATACGCAACGACGGCCTGGGCCCGGTGGCTGCGCTCGGCCTCGGCGCCGATGCCTGGACCCGCGGCATGCTGGTGGTGGACAACGCGCGGCTGGGAGACCTGGTGCACGAACTCGGCCGCTATCGCCGTGGGCATCTGGGTGTGGCGCCGGAGGTGGCCGACCTGCGGATCACCGGCAGCTTCCCGCTCAAGGACACCAATCTGGCGCTGGACGCCCTGCTGCCAACCCTGCCGGTGCAGATTGAGCAGCACACACAGTGGTGGGTGACGGTGGCGGCGAAGACTGAGGCCAAGCGCAATCCCCTGTAGGAGCTGGCCTGCCAGCGATGGTCGTTAACGATAACGCCATGCTCATTGGATAAACGCGGAGCCTTAAAGGGCATAGCTGGGCAAACCGGCTCCTGCTGGTCCGCGATGACCTCGAAATAACTGAATCGAAATTATTTTCATCCCGCCCTATCACTTTTTACTTTTCGCTCGGCACCTAGGCAATTGAGAAGTATTCCCTTTCAGGAGCCGCCGTATGTCCCGTTCACCAGACACCTTGTTGCGCCCCCGTTTGCTGGCGGTTGCCATTGCGCTTTACGCCCCCCTGGCCAGTAGCCAACTGATTGCCGCTGAACTAGCCTCCAGCGTTCGCGCCTACAACCTGCCGGCCGCCCCCCTGGCCAGCACGTTGAACCAGATCGCCAGCCAGGCCGGTCTGGCCTTGTCACTCAATCCGTCACTGGCGGCGGGCAAGACCTCGGCACCGGTCAAAGGCCAGTTCGACGCCCCTGGCGCCCTGCGTGAAGCCTTGCGCGGCAGCGGCCTGCAACTGGAGCAGAGCGGCAGCGGCACCTACAGCCTGGCGGCCGTGCCCGAGGGTGCGTTGGCCCTGCCGGCGACCAGCGTGATCGGCGTGCAAGACACTGAAAGCGCCTGGGGACCGGTGCAAGGCTACCTGGCCAAGCGCACGGCCGCCGGGACCAAGACCGACACCGCTCTGGCCGAAGTGCCGCGCTCGATTTCGGTTGCCACTCGCGAGCAGATGCAAGATCGCGCCGTGCAGAATCTGGATGACGCCGTGCGTTACATGCCGGGCGTCGTCGCGAGCAGCTACGGCAGCGACAGCCGCGCCGAGTGGCTGAAGGTGCGCGGATTTGAACCGACCCAGTTTCTCGATGGCTTGCCGCTCCCCAAGGGCGCCTACACCATGCCGAAAATGGAAACCTGGGATCTTGAACGCGTGGCCCTGCTGCGCGGCCCGGCTTCCTCGGTGTACGGCCAGACGCCGCCCGGCGGGTTGATCGATATGGTCAGCCGCCGCCCCGACGCCTTTACCAGTCACGAAGTGCAACTGCAGATCGGCAGCTATCAGCGCAAGCAGATCAGCTTCGACAGCACCGGCCCCGTCGACGATGAAGGGCGTTTGCTTTACCGCGTCAGCGGCGTGGTACGGGACAGCAACACCACCATCGAGCACGACGACGATAAACGCTACAACATCGCTCCCAGCCTTACCTGGAACATTGATCCCGATACCCGACTGACCTTCCTCAGCCAGTTCAACCGTGACGATACCGGCAACACCAGTCAGTTCCTGCCGTTGCAAGGCACCAAGCTTTCATCGCCTGCCGGCGAGGTGAAATTCCACAAGAACCTCGGCGATCCGCAATGGGAGTTCTACGACAAGACTTACTACGCCCTGGGTTATGCCTTTGAGCACCGGATGGACGACGTTTGGCAGTTCCGTCAGAACCTGCGCTATACCAAGAGCGACCTGTCCTTCCAGGGCATCACCGCAGGCGGGTTTTATGGTTCGGTCAGTGACGACGGCACCGTGGCCCGGGGCGCCAACATCGTCAATGAAGACATCAGCCAGTTCGCCGTGGATAACAACTTCCAGGCCGATTTTGAAACGGGCCCGCTCAAGCACACCGTGTTGCTGGGACTTGACCATCAGCGTGTCAACACCAACTACCAATGGCTGTATGGCAGCGCACCGACCAGCAACATCATCAACCCGATTTACGGCAAGGACTTCAGCAACGTCAGCTACACCGCGTTCAATGATTACAACCAGAAGACCCATGACACAGGCCTCTATGTTCAGGACCAGATGGCCCTCGATAACTGGCGCCTGACTCTGGGCGGTCGGCAGGACTGGCTGCACACCGACTCGACCTTCTACAACCTGAACGACGCCAGGGACACCCGTAACGACACCGCCTTTACCGGCAATGCCGCCCTCAGCTATGTGTTCGATTCCGGCTTCACACCTTACGTCTCCTACGCCGAGTCCTTTCAGGCCGAAGCGGGTGGGGCCAATGGCCAGGCGTTTCGCCCGGGGACCGGCCAGCAATACGAAGTGGGGCTCAAGTACCAACCGCCAGGCAGCGACATGCTGTTCACCGCAGCCGCCTATGACCTGACGCGAAAAGACATCGTGCTCAGTGACACCCTTGGCGTATCGCGCCCGCTGGGTGAAGCCAAGGTGCGCGGCTTCGAGCTGGAAGCAACCGGTGACGTCAACGAAAACCTCAAATTGACCGCAGCCTATACCTACGCCAACACCAAGATGACCAAAGTCACCAGCCCCCTGGACCAAAATCGCCCACTGCCACTGACGCCGGAAAACCAGGTCTCTGCCTGGGCTGACTACACCTGGCATACGGGTGTGCTGGATGGTTTTGGACTTGGATTCGGCGTGCGCTACATCGGCGAGACCGACAACATTGCCATCGGCAGCATGGACTTCGTGCGCGATAAATCAGACGGCCATACCGATTCCTACACCGTCTATGACGCCGCTGTTCATTACGACCTGGGCCGTCTGAACAATACGCTCAAGGGCGTCAGTGTGGCCGTCAATGCGAACAACGTATTCGACAAGGAATACATCTCTACCTGTGACGGTTTCTATTGCTACTACGGCGACCGTCGCAACGTCATGGCCAGCATTAACTACAAGTGGTAAGGGCGTGACCTGACATGCCCCACAACCAGGCCGTCCTCCATGGACGGCCTGGGTATTCCTGAAGGCCATGAAATGAAAAGCAAAACAATTCGCCGCTGGTCCGCCGTGCACACCTGGTCCAGCCTGATCTGCACGGTGTTCCTGCTGATGCTGGCCCTGACCGGCCTGCCGCTGATTTTCCATCACGAGATCGACCATTGGCTGGGCGATGCCGCCGAACTGAAGCCAATGCCTGCGGACACCCCGCACCTGAATTTGCAGCAGCTGGTGCAGGCCGCCGAGCAGCATCGCCCCGGCGACGTCATGCAGTACTTCGGTTTCGAGGACGATGAGCCCAACGCCGTGGTCGCGATCATGGCACCCACCGCCGGAACCGAACCGAACTCGTCTCACACCTTCATGCTCGACGCCCGCACCGGCGAGGCGCTGGAGATGCCGTCGGCCAATGGAGGTTTGATGATGGTCATGCTGCGCCTGCATGTGGACCTGTTCGCCGGGCTGCCGGGCAAGTTGCTGCTGGCATCCATGGGCATCCTGTTCGTGGTGGCGATCATTTCCGGCACCGTGCTGTATCTGCCGTTCATGCGGCGCTTGAAATTCGCCACCGTGCGCCAGGACAAATCCACCCGCCTGCGCTGGCTCGACCTGCACAACCTGATCGGTGTCGTGACCCTGACCTGGGCCCTGGTGGTGGGCGTGACCGGGGTCATCAGTGCCTGCGCCGACTTGCTGATCGCCGCCTGGCGCAACGACAGCCTCAGCGCGATGATCGCACCGTACCGTGACGCACCGCCGCTGACACAACGGGCGCCCGCGACCCGATTGCTGGACATCGCCAACGAAGTCGCGCCAGACATGCAGCCAGACTTCATCGCCTTCCCCGGCACCCGCTTCTCCAGCGAGCACCATTACGCGGTGTTCATGAAAGGCAGCACGCACCTGACCTCGCACCTGCTGACGCCGGTACTGATCGACGCCAGCACCCTGCTGGTCACAGCCGTGGCCGAACGCCCGTGGTACATGGACGCCATGGGCATGTCGCAGCCACTGCACTTCGGTGACTACGGCGGCATGCCGATGAAAATCCTCTGGGCGACCCTGGATGTGCTGACGATCATCGTGCTCGGCAGCGGGGTTTACCTTTGGGTCGTACGGCGCAAAGCCGCGAAACCGCTGCTGGAAAAAGCGGAGAGCGTGGCATGAGGCCCCGCCAGTCGAACTTCTGGAAGGTCTTCGCCACCCCCACCGTCATCGCCCTGTTCAGTGCCGCCGGGTTGTTTGCCGCACTCCTGGGCGATGGCATTTGGGATGCCTTGAGCTGGCTGGGCTTGGGGATTCCCGCTGTGCTTGGCCTGCGAGGATTGATGCAACGCAATTGACGCGACATACCCTGCAGGAGCGAGCCCTGCTCGCGATGCATTCGAATACGGCGCGGGGCATCAGGCGTACCGCGTCATCGTTGACGACCATCGCGACGGTGCGACGATTCGACAGGCTCGCTCCTACAGGTTTCGCCCTGCGCGGTCTGCTGCAACGGCGCTAATGTCCAGGCTTACCTCCCGCCCCCTGTAGGAGCGAGCTTGCTCGCGATGTATCTGAGACCGCCGCGGGGCATCAGGCTCCCCTCGTCATCGTTGACAACCATCGCGACGGTGCGACGATTCGACAGGCTCGCTCCTACAGGTCATACGACAACCACTCTTCCCCGCCCGTCGCCTTCTTCCGCAAATCCCCTGACATATTTGTTGACACTTTAACCTGTGTGCTTCTATAAAGACGCATGTTGTACGACAACCTACAACAACTGCAGCACCAAAAAATCCAAAAATAAAGAATGGTGAAGTGATGAAAGTCAAAGGCATCCGTTGGTGGATGGTCGGTCTGGTGACTGCCGGCCTGATGGTCAACTACCTGGCTCGCAATACCCTCTCAGTGGCCGCTCCGACCCTGATGAGCGAAATGAACATCTCCACCGAGCAGTACTCGCACATCGTTGTCGCCTGGCAGGTGTGCTATGCGCTGATGCAACCGGTTGCCGGCTACATCATCGATGCCATCGGTACCAAAATGGGCTTCGCCATTTTTGCTTTCGCCTGGTCGATCGCCTGTGCGCTGGCGGCACTGGCGACGGGTTGGCAGGGACTGGCGTTTGTCCGCGGCCTGCTCGGCCTGACCGAAGCGGCCGGTTTGCCGGCGGCGGTCAAGACCTCCACCGAATGGTTCCCGGCCAAAGAGCGCTCGGTGGCCATCGGCTGGTTCAACATCGGCTCGTCGATCGGTGCCGTGCTGGCGCCGCCTCTGGTGGTCTGGGCAATCCTGCACAGCGGTTGGGAGCTGGCGTTCCTGATCGTCGGTGGCCTGGGCGTCGCCTGGACGTTCCTGTGGATGATTCTCTACAAGCATCCGCGCGATCAAAAACGCCTGAGCGATGAAGAACGCGATTACATCCTCAGCGGTCAGGAAGATCACTTCAAAGACCCATCCAACAAAAAGGGCAGCTGGAAGAAGATCATCGGCAGCCGCAACTTCTACGCCATCGCCAGTGCCCGGATGCTCTCCGAGCCGGCCTGGCAGACCTTCAACGCGTGGATCCCGCTGTACCTGATGACCGAGCGGCACATGAACATCAAGGAAATCGCGATGTTCGCCTGGCTGCCGTTCCTCGCCGCTGACCTGGGCTGCGTGCTCGGTGGTTACCTGAGCCCGTTCTTCCACAAGTACTGCAACGTGTCGTTGTTCACCTCGCGCAAAATGGTCCTGCTGTTCGGTGCTTCGTGCATGATCGGCCCGGCGTGCATCGGCCTGGTCGCCAGCCCCTACACCGCCATTGCGTTGCTGTGCATCGGTGGCTTTGCCCACCAGACCTTGTCCGGTGCGTTGTATGCGATTACCTCCGACTCGTTCGGCAAAAACGAAGTGGCCACCGCCACCGGCATGGGCGGCATGTTCGGCTATCTGGGTGCGGCCGCCTTCACCCTGGTGTTTGGCGTGATGGTGACCAAAATCGGCTACAGCCCGCTGTTCGTGGTGCTGGCAATTTTCGACATCGTCGCGGCGTTCATCGTCTGGACCGTGGCTCGTGAACTCAAGCCCCGGGCGACTACAGGCCCTGAAGCCGGGCAGACGCTGCAACCCGCCCGTTAATACGCAAACCCTGTAGGAGCGAGCCTGTCGAATCGTCGCACCGTCGCGAGGGGCGTTAACGATGACGCCGCGCACCTGACACCGCGCGGCGCTCTCAGGTTTTTCGCGAGCAGGCTCGCTCCTAAAGGTGACGGTGATCTTGAGCTATCGCATCCACACGTTATGCTGCGTGACACCGCCACCGACCGAGTCACTGCCATGTCCGCCCCGAGCATGACCCTGTACCACAACCCTCTTTCGCCCTTCGTCCGCAAAGTCATGGTGCTGCTGCACGAAACCGGTCAACAGGACCGCGTGGCCCTGCAAAACTGCGTGCTCACACCCGTCGCCCCGGACCAGGTCCTGATCGACGACAACCCACTGAGCAAAATCCCCGCCTTGCGCCTGCCCGACGGCAACGTCATCCACGACAGCCGGGTGATCCTCGACTATCTCGACCACCAGCACGTCGGCAACCCGCTGATTCCCCGCGACGGCTCCGCACGCTGGCGGCGCCTGACCCTGGCCTCCATGGCGGACGGCATCATGGACGCCGCCGTGCTGGTCCGTTACGAAGTGGCCCTGCGTGCCCCGGAAAAACACTGGGACGAATGGCTCGACGGCCAACGCGACAAGATCCGCCGCGCCCTGGCGCTGCTGGAAAAGGATGCGATTGCCGAACTGACCAGCCATTTCGACGTGGCGGCGATCAGCGTGGCTTGTGCGCTGGGTTACCTGGACTTGCGCCATCCGGACCTGGCCTGGCGTGATTCGAACCCGCAGTTGGCAGCGTGGTATTTCGAGGTGAGCCAGCGGCCTTCGATGATTGCGACCATGCCGAAGGGCTGACCTGGCGACGCCAACGCACTAGCAGTTCTGATAGTGGGCAAAAACTACAAAAACTCCGATGCTCAAGGTTCGGCCAACCGGACCTTGCACGGAGCTCAAGCCATGCCCAATTCACCCCATGAAACCCTGCTGTGCCGCTACCACTACGATCCGCTGGACCGTCAAAGTGGCTGCACGCTACCTCAACAACCGGCCATCCAGCGTTTTCATTGTGACGGCCGATTGACCACTGAAATCCAGGGCGGTACGCGCTGGAGCATCCTTCAGCACGGCGACCAGTTGCTGGCGCAACGAAATCATCGCGAAGCAAGCGTGACCGCCACGTTACTGGCAACCGATCAGCAACGTTCGGTGCTCAACACCCTCGACGCCACGGGACCTCATCCCCTCGCATATTCCCCTTATGGCCATCATCCGGCGGTCGATAGACTGCTGAGCGTGCGCGGCTTCAATGGCGAACAGCCTGACCCGTTGACCGGGCACTATCATTTGGGCAATGGGTATCGGCAGTTCAACCCGGTGTTGATGCGGTTTAACAGCCCGGACAGTTGGAGTCCGTTTGGCAAGGGAGGAATTAATGCTTATGCATACTGCGGGGGAGACCCGGCAAATAGAGTTGATCCAAATGGGCACTGGTATAAGAGCTTCATCAAGAAACTGAGTAAAAACATCAGCAGCAACCCACTCCACCCGACGAAAAAAATCTCAAAAGAGACCACCGATTCGTTTTTACATTCAATTGAACTATTGGGCGGACCAAAAGAATTTAAAAAAATTGCATACCAAAACTACAAAAAGCCAAAACACTACCTAATCAACAATACGCCTGAAGTTAAACCCCTCCCCCCTTCAGACATCGACATGACTATCAACTTTATAGTTGACACGGAGCACGCACAAAACGTAATAACCAGATTTGAGCTTCTAACCACTCACGAAAGAGTCAGTGCCGATATACTTTATGGACTGCCCACGCTTAATCGCCACGACAGCGCGAACTTGTTCAGGCGACTGGAAGATATGGCAAGAGAGAGAGCAGCTCTATCACCACTCTACGACTTGGCCAAACAACCTCCACCCTCTTATGAAGCGGCTACTCTCCCAACCTATGCCGAGGTAATCAGGCAGGGTGTGTAGCAACCGACCGAGGCGCAGCACAGCAAGTCCGCGACACAGCGTCGGGTTTCTTCGAAGCTCACATCTTCTCAATGGACCCAGGATGAGCGACGCCCCCCCTATCAGATCTGCTAGTAGGCAACCGCTGTAAAAACTCCGATGCTAAAGGTCCGGCCAACCGGACCTTGCACGGAGCTCAAGCCATGCCCAATTCACCCCATGAAACCCTGCTGTGCCGCTACCACTACGATCCGCTGGACCGCCAGAGTGGCTGCACGGTGCCTCAACAACCGGTCATCCAGCGTTTTCATTGTGACGGCCGATTGACCACTGAAATCCAGGGCGGTACGCGCTGGAGCATCCTCCAGCACGGCGACCAGTTGCTGGCGCAACGAAATCATCGCGAAGCAAGCGTGACCGCCACGTTACTGGCAACCGATCAGCAACGTTCCGTGCTCAACACCCTCGACGCCACGGGACCTCATCCCCTTGCTTATTCCCCTTATGGCCATCATCCGGCGGTCGATAGACTGCTGAGCCTGCGCGGCTTCAATGGCGAACAGCCTGACCCGTTGACCGGGCACTATCATTTGGGCAATGGGTATCGGCAGTTCAACCCGGTGTTGATGCGGTTTAACAGTCCGGACAGCTGGAGTCCGTTTGGGGAGGGGGGGTTGAATGCGTATGGGTATTGTGAGGGGGATCCGATAAATCTGGTGGATCGAAACGGACATGCGCCTTTTTGGGTCCGTTTTTTTACAAGACTCAATCAGGACAATAAGACCTTTCATATACCCAGACCACAGCTAGCTCACAATAGTAAAAAGCTCATATCCACAATCAATCAACCTGCTGGCGCCCAAAGTTTAACAGACCCCAAACACAGCGCTTCCACCAAAGGCGCAGAAGCTAATGCAGGCATTGAAAAAAAACCAAATATATCAACTAACAATCCAGCATCAGGCTTTAATATAAAAATTAAAAAAAAGCTGAACGACTTGATTCAATCACGCATCGAGACTTTAGATAGATCAATAAGCAAGCTGGAATACAAGCGCACTAAAGAAATAAAAAATGCGCGACATTCACACAATGAAAACGACGTTGCGCGCATCTCAGAAAAAATAAGAAGCAGAGAAGAAGAAAAACAGCATTATCATTATTGGTCCGAAAACCTAGACCAATTAACAAACAACGAATTGATAGAATTTAAACATGAACTAATGTTCAAAAGGTCCAACTTACCTTAAACAAATACAAAAGTTCGCAGCCTACTGCAGCTCTTGCATCAAACATGCGCTTCTGGAGCTGCCGCAGGCTGCGACCCTTTGATCAAGGACAAAATCGAGAGGTTCAATCAACAATCCGGCTTGTCCGCCGTAAACCGTCGAGCCGGATTTACCGCCGCGCCAAACTCGCGCAAGGCCTTGGCGCCAATCAGCAGCGGATAGTTAAAGCTGCTGCGGTCCGTCAGGTTGACCTCGACCGTGCGCTTGACGTTGCCCAGGCACAATTCCAGATCGACCACCGGGCGCTTGGAAGGCGCGGCGGTTTCTTCGTCATCGTCCTCTTCTGAGCGGGTCTTGATCTTGCTGATCCGCGCGACCTTGTGTTCGTAGACTTTGTCGCTCGCCCCCTTGGTGGCGAGGCGGAAACGCACCCAGTTCTCGCCATCACGGGTAAAGGTTTCGATGTCCTTGGCCGACAGCGATGCCGTCAGGGCGCCGGTGTCCATTTTCGCCTTGAGCACTTCACCGCCGATTTCCGGCAGGGCGATGTATTCGTAACGCCCGTACAGGGTGGGCTCGGCGGCCAGCACCGGCAGGGCTAACAGGGACAGCAGTGCGAGAAGGGATTTCACGTGATGGGCATCCTGGGTGAATGGGCAGCGAAATTTTAGACCGTCAGCGGGCAATTCGTTCTTGAAATCGCTTCGCGGGCAAGCCGCGTTCCCACCGGGTTTTGTCTGACTCAAAAACACCGTAATCCACCGTGGGAACGGGCTCACCCGCGAAGGGGCCGGTGCAATCAACATCGTGATGTGACCTGATTTTCCTGCCCAGCCTACCCATCCAATGGTGAAACATTCGTCATCAGCCGATTTGGCCTGCCGACCGAAGCTGCTTATCATGGCGCGCCCAAAGGCTTTCAAGAGTTACTTATGCGCCGCCTGCTCACCGGCTGTTTCGTCACCCTGCTGCTGTTGCTCAACACCTTGACCCTGATCGGGCCCTTGATGGTGTTTGCCCTGCTCAAACTGGTCCTGCCCGGTCGCTTTCGCGATTACGCCTCCTGGTCGGTGATGTGGATCGCCGAAACCTGGTCGGAAATCGACAAGCTGATCTTCCGTCTGTGCATCCCTACCCAATGGGATATACGCGGCGGTGATGACCTGCGTCGCGACACCTCCTACCTGGTCATCAGCAATCACCAATCCTGGGTCGATATTCCGGCGCTGATCCAGACGCTGAACCGACGCACGCCATTTTTCAAATTCTTCCTCAAGAAAGAGCTGATCTGGGTGCCGTTCCTGGGCTTGGCCTGGTGGGCGCTGGATTACCCGTTCATGAAACGCTACACCAAGGCGTTTCTGGCCAGGCACCCGGAACTGGCCGGCAAGGATCTGGAGATCACCCGGCAGGCCTGCGAATTGTTCAAGCGCCAGCCGGTGACGGTGGTCAATTATCTGGAAGGCACTCGCTACACCGCAGCCAAAAGCGCCCAGCAACAATCTCCGTTCACTCACCTGCTCAAACCCAAGGCCGGTGGCGTGGCGTTTGTGCTGGCGGCAATGGGCGAACAGCTGGATGCGATTCTCGACGTGACGGTGGTGTATCCGCAGCAGGGGATTCCGGGGTTCTGGGATCTGATCAGCGGCAACGTGCCAAGGGTCATCATCGACATCAAGACCCGGGAACTCGACCCTGCGCTGTGGCAGGGTGATTACGAAAACGATCCGCTGTTTCGCGAGAAAATCCAGAACTGGGTCAACCAGCTCTGGATCGAGAAGGACCGGCGCATCGACGCGTTGCGCGGCGAAAGCGGCTGATCAACTGCCGGTGCCGATACCGGTGCCCCAGATGCCGCCCAGACTTTGCAACAGCGAACCGGCAACGCCCTGTTGACCGAGGTATTGCAGGATCACCGGGGCAAACATGCCAACCATGCCGCTGTCCATGCCCAGGGCGCTGAAGGCGTTGTTCAAGTCGTTGGTGTCCTTGACGTTGCCCAAGGCGTTATCCAGCCCTGCCGCCTTGCCGCTTGAACCGAGCAAACCGGCGAGCGCGCCCAATTCGCCGCCACCCGAAAGTATGTCGATGCCCGGTACGTTTTTGGCCAGCTCCGAATAGTCGGCCGAACTCAATTGATTCTTCGCCAGCCCCAGCATTGCCCCGGCACCACCGACGGCCTGTTGCGGAGTTACGTTCAATTGGCTGAGTGCGCCCAGCAGATCTGCCGTCTGCGGGGTTGGGGCGGCATTGGTGGCCGCGTTACCGCCCTGCATCCCCGAAATGGCGTTGGCCGCATCGCCCAGGCTGAACTGGGCGAAGACCGGGCTGGCCGCCAGGGTCATCAGCGAAGCCAGTGCAATACCGCGTGAAATCTTCATCCAGACATCCTCTATGAAAAACCGCCCGACAGTGGGCGGTGAACAGCTGCGCGTTGGACTGGTTTCCCCCGACATTGTTCCCGCCCCTGTAGGAGCGAGCCTGCTCGCGAAAAACGCAGGGACAACGCGGTCATTCAGATAGCACGCGTTATCGTTGGCGTCCATCGCGAGCAGGCTCGCTCCTACAGGGATCAGGTTCATCACAATATTTTCCCGATGCTGCATCCAGTCCCGCCCTACGCCCGTATATCAAGGCACGGACAGACATTCCTGGCCGATTCTCCCCAAAAGGATCATCACCATGATACGCACCTCGCTCAAAACACCCTTGATTGCCAGCCTGCTGACCCTGGCCCTTGGCGGCGTCGCCCTGAACACCACCGTGCAAGCCGCTACCATGAGTCACGACAGCGTGATGGTCGGCGGCCAAAGCATGCTGCCGAGCAAAGACATCGTCGATAACGCGGTCAACTCCTCCGACCACACCACCCTGGTCGCCGCCGTGAAGGCCGCAGGCCTGGTCGACACCCTCAAGGGCAAAGGCCCGTTCACCGTTTTCGCCCCGGTCAATTCGGCGTTTACCGCCCTGCCCGCCGGCACCGTCGACACCCTGCTGAAACCGGAAAACAAAGCCACCCTGACCAAGATCCTCACTTACCACGTGGTCGCCGGCAAACTCGACATGATGACCCTGGCCGAGAAGATCAAGGCCGGCGGCGGCAAGACCGAACTCACCACAGTCGCCGGCGGCAAGCTATGGGCAATGATGAACGGCCCGCACAACATCACGATCAAGGATGAAAAAGGCGACATCGCCGACATCACCACCTATGACGTGTACCAGTCCAATGGCGTGATTCAGGTCATCGACAAAGTCCTGATGCCGAAAAGTTGAGCACAGTCGCCGGCCCTGCGCAGTGGGGCTGGCGGTTTTTCCGAGGTGTCCACCCGTGAATGGAACAACCGCGCGCCGTGAACTAACCTCTGCCTGCAATCGACACCCTACGCTGCGCACCTCGTCTATTTGGAGCACCGCTATTTCCATCGCCGACGCCGATCAGCTCAGGCACTTGCTGGCCCAGTGCTCACTGGGTGACCGCCGTGCGTTCGAGACGCTTTACCGCAGCGTCGGCCCGCGCTTGCATGGCGTGGCCTTGCGGTTCATGGGGCGCCCCGACCTGGCCGAAGAAGTGCTGCAGGAAAGCTTCGTGCGGATCTGGAACAACGCCTCGCGCTACGAACCGCATCTGTCGGCACCGCTGACCTGGATGATCAACATCACCCGCAACCAGGCGATCGACCAGTTGCGCAAACACCGCGACCGGCCGTTGAGCGATCTCGAAGAACAATCACTGGTGGACGAAACCCCATCCGCCCACGAACAGCTGAACAGTGCCCGCGAGGCCAGCGCCCTGAACCGTTGCCTGGACAGCCTCGAGGGCATGCAGCGTCAATCGATCACCATTGCTTACTTTCAGGGAATGTCCGGCGCCGAGCTGGCCGAACACCTGGCCGCGCCGCTGGGATCGGTGAAATCCTGGATCCGCCGTGGCATGGAACGCCTGCGCAGGTGCCTTGAATCATGAACTATCAAACGCCGTCCCTGCGCCGCGCCCTCGCCGCCGACTACGCCATTGGCTTGATGCCCTTGGCCGCGCGTCGACGTTTCGAACAACTGCTGCTGGAAGACGCGGCGCTTCGTGTGGAGTTGGCGCTATGGCAGGAAAGCCTCGCCAGCCTCACCGATACCCTGCCAGAACAACCGGTGCCAGACCGCGTGTGGAAAGGCATTACCGCGCGCATCGAACCGCAGGTCCTGCACATGCCGCAGAAGCGCCCGTTCTGGAACTGGCTACGGGCAACGGCGGCGATTGCCACCCTCGTGATCGCCGTGACCATTGGCGTGATCTACACCCGCGACGACGTACGCTACAGCGCAACCCTGGCCAGCGCCGACGCACAGCCGGCATTGCGCGTCCAGGCGCACGCCGATTACCTGCAAGTCGAACCGCTGGCATTGGCGGCGATCACACCGCAGCAAAGCCTGGAACTGTGGGCGATACCGGCCGACGGCAAACCGGTTTCCCTCGGGGTAATCCCGGCGGGCGGCAAAGGCAAGGTAGTACTGAGCGACGCGCAGAAAGCACTGATCGGCAAGCCGATTGCGCTGGCGGTCACCCTGGAACCGAAGGGCGGTTCGCCGACCGGGCAACCGACCGGGCCGGCGTTGTATCAAGGGGCATTGGCGGCGTTGTAATTGCCCTTGTGGCGAGGGGGCTGTGAACACTGCGCAAATACGGCGCCACTATCAGTTCTGTTAGTAGGCAGTTCAGTTCGATTGCGCCACAGTGAAATCCTGAATGACCGGATATTTCAGGGAGCCCTCACCATGCCGTCCAATCGCGCTACCGTGCTGTGCCGCTACCACTACGATGCACTGAATCGAGTGACCGCCAGCGCGCCCTCGGCGCAGGCAAGCGTTCAGCGCTTCTATCTGAAAGATCGCCTGAGCACCGAGATCCAGGGCGCCGTGCAGCGTTCGATCATGCAGCACGAAGATCAACTGCTGGCGCAGCGAGAACGCCAAACCACCGCCGTGCAAACCCACCTCCTGGCCACGGATCAACAGCGCTCGGTGTTGAACCTGCTCGACGCCAGTGTGCGGCATCCACTCGCCTACACGCCTTACGGCCATCGGCAGAACGGCTTGCTCAGCCTGCTCGGGTTCAATGGCGAACGGCGGGATCCGGTGTCGGGGTCTTATTTGTTAGGCAATGGTTATCGGGCGTTTAACCCGGTGTTGATGCGGTTTAACAGTCCGGACAGTTGGAGTCCGTTTGGGGAGGGTGGGTTGAATGCGTATGGGTATTGTGTGGGGGATCCGGTGAATCAGGTAGACCCGACAGGACATAGTTTCTTTACGGCGCTCAAGGCAACATTAAAATTTATGCGACCAATATTTAAAAATCGCATGGCCAAGCAAATAGAAAACAACACATCCTCAACAGCCAAAATTGCTTCGATGACTAACAAAGCACCCGCCGGCATTCCCCTTTTCCAAGCAAACGGTGCTCCTGCTGGACCACCTCCTCGTTATAAAGCCTTAACCTCTGCAAACCCTTTTAGATTACAACGAGACTTACGCGCGCGCCCCCCAACCTATAACTCCCTGGATGCAGATACTCACTTCACGGGAGAGTTTGTTACTAACTATCCACCAGAGTTTTCCCCGGCTACTGCCCGAGTACCACCAGCATCTAGAATTCAGAACAGAGCCAATAACCTTACACGTGAATTTCAATCCATTTTGGACTCGATTCAAGACACTCCATCACCGTCTCAACGGCTTAGAATGGACGAGTTAGAAACCTTTATAAGGCAACTACGCAGCGACCCTGACGCCCCGATAGCCTTGCCCAGATACCAAAAATAGTAAGACGACGTCAGAACCGGACAAACTCATATCAAAAAGGGCGACATCAAGTCGCCCTTTCTTTTACCAACCTTACGCCGCACTAAACATCTTATGCGGATCAATCACAAACTTCTTCGGCACGCCGGCATCGAACTCGCCATAACCCTGCGGCGCCTGATCCAGGCTGATCACCTGCACGCCCACCACTTCGGCGATGTTGATGCGGTCCCACATGATCGCCTGCATCAACTGGCGGTTGTACTTCATCACCGGGGTCTGGCCGGTGTGGAAGCTGTGGGATTTGGCCCAGCCCAGGCCGAAGCGAATGCTCAGGCTGCCCATTTTCGCGGCGGCGTCGACGGCACCCGGATCTTCGGTGACGTAAAGGCCGGGGATACCGATCTTGCCAGCCACACGCACCACGCCCATCAGCGAGTTGAGTACGGTGGCCGGGGCTTCGTGTTTCACGCCGTCATGGCCGTGGCCGCGGGCTTCGAAGCCGACGGCGTCAATGGCGCAATCCACTTCCGGCTCGCCCAGCAGCGCGGCGATTTGTTCGTGCAGTGGGGTGTCCAGGGACAGGTCGGCGATTTCGAAACCCTGGGCCTTGGCGTGGGCCAGGCGCACGGTGTTGACGTCACCGATGATCACCACCGCCGCACCCAGCAGGCGAGCCGAAGCGGCAGCCGCCAGCCCGACCGGACCGGCACCGGCGATGTACACCGTGCTGCCCGGGCCAACGCCCGCCGTCACGGCGCCGTGGTAACCGGTTGGCAGGATGTCGGAGAGGCAGGTCAGGTCACGGATTTTCTCCATGGCCCGGTCGCGGTCCGGCAGTTTCAGCAAGTTGAAGTCGGCGTACGGCACCATCGCGTACTCGGCCTGGCCACCGGTCCAGTCGCCCATGTCGACGTAGCCATAAGCACCGCCCGGACGCGCCGGATTGACGCTCAGGCACACGCCGGTGTGCATTTCCTTACAGGAACGGCAGCGCCCGCAAGCCACGTTGAACGGCACGGACACCAAGTCGCCGATTTGCAGGTTCTCGACGTCGCTGCCCTTCTCGATCACTTCACCGGTGATCTCGTGGCCCAGCACCAGGCCGGTTTGTGCCGTGGTGCGACCGCGCACCATGTGCTGGTCGGAACCACAAATGTTGGTGGAAACCACACGCAGGATGACGGCGTGATTAATCTTCCTGCCGCGCGGGTCCTGCATTTTCGGATAGTCGATTTTCTGTACTTCGACCTTGCCAGCGCCGAGATACACCACACCACGATTGCCAGACATGCTTTCACCTCGCTGTTGTTTTTATGGAACCGCGTTGCCCAGGCAGGCAGCGCGTTAAGTGCTCGGGTACAGATGCTGTTTCTTGTGTTGCTTGTAAGGGCCTCATCGCTGGCAAGCCAGCTCCCACAGTGGACGGGGTGTACACAAATCTGCGAACGACATAAAACCCTGTGGGAGCTGGCTTGCCAGCGATAGCAATCTAAAGAACGACGGTGCGATTGGCGTTTAGGAACACCCGTCGCTCAATGTGATAACCCACGGCCCGCGCCAGGGTCAGGCCTTCGATATCCCGTCCCTTGGCGATCAAGTCTTCGGGGTAATGACTGTGATCCACCACCTCGACGCCCTGGGCGATGATCGGCCCTTCGTCGAGGTCGTTGTTGATGTAGTGCGCCGTGGCGCCAACCAGTTTCACGCCCTTGTTGTAGGCCTGGTGGTACGGCTTGGCGCCCTTGAAACCCGGCAGCAGCGAGTGATGAATGTTGATCGCCTTGCCGTCGAGTTTGCGGCACAGCTCCGGTGACAGTACTTGCATGTAGCGGGCAAGGATCACCAGTTCGGCGCCGGATTCTTCGATCACCTGCCAGACCTGACGCTCCTGGGACGGCTTGTCGTTCGGGTCCAGCGGGAAGTGGTAGTACGGAATCTGGTGCCAGTCCGCCAACGGTTTGAGGTCCGGGTGGTTCGAGACCACGGCAACCACGTCCATCGACAACTGGCCGATGCGCTGGCGGTAGAGCAAGTCGTTGAGGCAGTGATCGGCCTTGGACACCATGATCACCACTTTCGGCCGGTAGTGCGGCGGGGTCAGCTCGAAGGCCATGCCGAAGGCTTCACCGCGCGCCTGCAAACCCGCGCGAAACGACTGTTCGTCGAAACCGTCGGGCTGACGGAATTCCACGCGAATGAAGAAACGGCCCGAAAGCCGGTCATCGAAGGAATGGTGTTCGGTGACATAGCAGCCCTGCTCGAACAGAAAGCGCGTCACCGCGTCCACCGTGCCGAGGACGCTGGGGCAGTCGGCGGTCAGAATCCATGTGTCTGGGGCGCGGCTCATAGTGCGGTGACTCCTGAGAAATCGGCAAACAAATCACCCTACCTGTAGGAGCGAGCCTGCTCGCGATGGACGTCAACGATGACGCGTATTTCCTGATTTATCGCGTCGCTCTCAAGTCCATCGCGAGCAGGCTCGCTCCTACAGGGTCAGGTGCTGATCAGGCCTGGACGCTGAGGCCGTATTCGGCAGACGCATCCTGCAACCACAACCACCAGTAATCCGAGAAGCTGCGACGAATCAGCAGTTCCCAGGTGTCTTCAGCGGTGTGACGGATCACTAGTTGCGACTTGGCGAACACCGTGCCAACCGCCTTGCCCACCGGGAAGTTGTTGGGGTGCACGTCGTAGCTGGTGGATTTCATCAGCACCTGGCGCACGTTCGGGCCGCTCAGTTCGAGGATCTGCTGCCCGCCGCTGACGTTGACGATCTGGATGTGCAGGTCACCCAGCACTTCACGCAGTTTTTTCTCGGCGGCGAATTCTTCACCGGTCGGCACGATCAGCAGCCATTCATCCGGCCCCATCCATTGCAGGCTGGTTTCACCTTTGACGATGACGGTCAGCGCGGACGGCAATTCGATGCCCAGGGCCTTGTGCACGCCGGCAGCGAACGCTGCGTCATGGCCATCGCCACGAATGGTCAGGTGACCGAGGAGTTTTTTCTCGCGCACGGTCACGCCGGCGTTCTTGCGACCCTTGCCCACCAGGCTGGCGAGGTCGGCGTGATGCAGCGACGACTCGGCCTTGGCCCCGGAGGTTGGGCGTTGTTGGTAAACATTGGCTGCGGTCATAAAGCACCTTTCCTGAATTCTGTTGGTTCTTGTGGTGGCTGCACTGCCGTCATCGCCAGCAGGGCTAGCTCCCACATTCGGCCGCGTTCCCCTGTGGGAGCGAGCCTGCTCGCGATAGCGGCGGCACACTCACCACAGGGCCCGAGGCCGTTAAACGTTCTGGCGCTCGCCTTTCGGATCGAAGAACACCGAAGAAACGATTTCCGCTTCGATCACGCTGCCGTCCGCCAGTGGCGCGAACACACGCTCACCCATGCGGTTCAGGCCGCCCTTGACCACGCCCATGGCAAACGAATAGCCCAGGGAGTTGTGCGCGTAGCTGGAGGTCACGTGACCGACCATGGTCATCGGGATCGCCTGCTTGGTGTTGAACACCAGTTGCGCACCTTCCGGCAGCCATTTGGTCGGATCGATCGGTTTGAGGCCAACCAGTTGCTTGCGTTGATCACGCACGCAGTCTTCGCGGTTCATGCCACGCCAGCCGATCCACGAGAACGGTTTGGTGCGACCCACGCACCAGCCCATGTTCAGGTCGTCCGGAGTCATCGAGCCGTCAGTGTCCTGGCCGACGATGATGAAGCCCTTCTCGGCCCGCAGCACGTGCATGGTTTCGGTGCCATATGGCGTCAGGTTGTACTTCTTGCCGGCATCGACAATCTTTTCCAGCACACCCATCGCATAGTCGGCCTGCACGTTGACTTCGTACGACAGCTCACCGGTAAACGAAATCCGGAACACCCGCGCTGGCACGCCGCCGACCAGACCTTCTTTCCAGGTCATGAACGGGAAGGCTTCGTTGCTCAGGTCGATGTCGGTGACTTCGCTGAGCAGCTTGCGGCTGTTCGGCCCGGACAGGGTCATGGTCGCCCAGTGGTCGGTCACGGACGTGAAGTACACCTTCAGGTCTGGCCATTCGGTCTGCTGATAGATCTCCAGCCATTGCAGCACGCGAGCGGCGCCGCCCGTGGTGGTGGTCATGACGAAATGGTTGTCGGCCAGGCAGGCAGTCACGCCGTCGTCGAACACCATGCCGTCTTCTTTGCACATCAGGCCGTAACGCGCCTTGCCCACGTCGAGCTTGGTCCAGGCGTTGGTGTAGATGCGGTTGAGGAACTCACGCGCGTCCGGGCCCTGGATGTCGATCTTGCCCAGGGTCGACGCGTCCAGCAGGCCGACGCTGTCGCGCACGGCTTTGCATTCACGCTTGACCGCGGCGTGCATGTCTTCGCCGGATTTCGGGAAGTACCAAGGACGTTTCCACTGACCGACGTCTTCGAACTCGGCGCCGTTTTTCAGGTGCCAGTGATGCAGCGCGGTGAAACGCACCGGCTCGAAGATGTGCCCACAGTGACGACCGGCCACGGCGCCGAAGGTCACCGGCGTGTAGTTCGGGCGGAACATGGTGGTGCCCATCTGCGGGATGGTCACGTTCAGCGAACGGGCGGCAATCGCCAGGCCGTTGACGTTACCGAGTTTGCCCTGATCGGTGCCGAAGCCCAGCGCGGTGTAGCGCTTGACGTGCTCGACCGACTCGAAGCCTTCGCGGGTCGCCAGTTCGATGGCGGCCGCAGTGACGTCGTTTTGCAGGTCGACGAATTGCTTCGGCGCCCGTGCGGTGTTCTTTTCATGGGGCACCTGGAACAGCGCCAGGGTCGGCTCTTCCAGACGTGTCAGGGCTTTGGGCAGCGTCGCTTCGACCGGACCGAAACCGGCTTCGCTGGCCGCGCGCACGCCGCCTTCAAAACCATCGGCCAGGGAATCACCCAGGCCGTAGACGCCGTTGATACCACCGACGCACACGCGTTTCTGCGGTGCTTCACCCGGCACGAAACCGAGGATGTCTTCACGCCAGATCGGTTTGCCGCCCAGGTGCGAAGCCAGGTGAACCACCGGGCTGTAGCCGCCGGAACTGGCGACCAGGTCGCACTCGAGCCATTCGCCAGGGCTGGTGACCTTGTGTCCTTTGACATCGATCGCGGCCACGCGGGCAGCGGTCACGTGCTTGCTGCCACGGGCCTCGATCACGGCGCTGCCGGTGAGGATGCGAATGCCTTTGGCGCGAGCTTCTTCCACCAGCGCCCCACGCGGGTTGCTGCGAGCATCGGCGACGGCCACGACTTGCAGGCCGGCGTCGAGCCAATCCAGGGCCACGCGATAGGCATGGTCGTTGTTGGTGCTCAGGACAAGCTTCTTGCCCGGTGCCACGCCGTAACGGCGCACATAAGTCGAGACAGCACCGGCCAGCATGTTGCCCGGCACATCGTTGTTGCCATAAACCAGCGGACGCTCGTGAGCACCGGTGGCCAGCACGACACGCTTGGCACGAACGCGGTGGATGCGCTGACGCACCTGGCCAATCGGGGCGCGGTCGCCGAGGTGATCGGTGAGGCGCTCGTGAATGGTCAGGAAGTTGTGGTCGTGGTAGCCGTTGACCGTGGCGCGTGGCAACAGCAGCACGTCCGGGGTGTCCTTCAGCTCGGCGATGACGCTGGCGACCCATTCCACGGCAGGCTTGCCGTCGAGGCTTTCGCGGGAGTCGAGCAGGCTGCCGCCGAACTCTTCCTGCTCGTCGGCGAGGATTACCCGGGCGCCACTGCGTGCAGCCGCCAGTGCAGCGGCCAGACCCGCAGGGCCGGCGCCGACGATCAGCACGTCGCAGTGCTGGTTCATATAGTCGTAGGTGTCCGGATCGTTCTCGGTCGGCGAACGGCCAAGACCGGCGGCCTTACGAATGTACTTCTCGTAAGTCATCCAGAACGATTGCGGGTACATGAAGGTTTTGTAGTAGAAACCCGGTGGCATCAGCTTGCCGCCGACCTTGCCGAGAATCCCCATCATGTCGTTATTCACGCTTGGCCAGCCGTTGGTGCTGGTGGCGACCAGGCCTTGATACAGCGCTTGTTGCGTGGCGCGTACGTTCGGGATCTGCGTGGCTTCGGTGGCACCGATCTGCAGCACCGCGTTCGGCTCTTCGGCACCGGCGGCGAAGATGCCGCGCGGACGGGAATATTTGAAGCTGCGACCGATGATGTCGACGCCGTTGGCCAGCAGTGCAGCGGCCAGGGAGTCGCCTTCGTAGCCTTTGTAGCTCTGGCCGTTGAAGGTGAACGTCAGGACTTTGTTGCGGTCGATCCGTCCGCCGTTGGACAGGCGATTGGTCTGGCTCATACCTTCTCTCCCAGAGCCGTGCTGGCCGCTTTCGGGCTATCGGTCTTGTCGGTGAATTGTGGCTTGGTGCCGATCTTGTAGGTTTCGAGAATCTCGTAGGTCACGGTGTCGCGGGTGGCGTTGAAGTACTGACGGCAACCGGCGGCGTGAATCCACAGTTCATGGTGCAGGCCGCGAGGGTTATCGCGGAAGAACATGTAGTCGCCCCACTCCTCGTCGGTGCAGCTGTTCGGATCCAGTGGACGCGGGATGTGCGCCTGGCCGGATGCGTGGAATTCCTCTTCGGAGCGCAGTTCGCCGCAGTGAGGACAGAAGATATGCAACATGGGGATTTCTCCTGTTAGTGGGCAACCGCAGCAGCGCCGTGTTCATCGATCAACGCACCGTTGTGGAAACGGTCGATGGAGAAAGGTGCGGCCAACGGGTGCATTTCACCCTTGGCCAGACTCGCGGCAAACACGTTGCCTGAGCCAGGTGTTGCCTTGAAGCCACCGGTGCCCCAACCGCAGTTGAAGAACATGTTCGGTACCGGGGTTTTCGAGATGATCGGGCAGGCATCCGGCGTGGTGTCGACGATGCCGCCCCACTGACGGTTCATGCGTACGCGCGACAGCACCGGGAACATTTCCACGATGGCCTGGATGGTGTGCTCGATCACCGGGTACGAACCACGCTGGCCGTAGCCGTTGTAGCCGTCGATACCGGCGCCGATCACCAGGTCGCCCTTGTCGGACTGGCTGATGTAACCGTGTACGGCGTTGGACATGATCACGCTGTCGATAATCGGCTTGATCGGCTCGGACACCAGCGCTTGCAACGGGTGGGATTCGATCGGCAGGCGGAAACCGGCCAGCTTGGCCATGTGCCCGGAGTTACCGGCGGTGACCACGCCGACGCGCTTGGCGCCGATGAAGCCCTTGTTGGTTTCGACACCGATGCACACGCCGTTTTCCTTGCGGAAACCGATCACTTCGGTCTGCTGGATCAGGTCCACGCCCAGTGCATCGGCGGCACGGGCAAAGCCCCAGGCCACGGCATCATGACGGGCCACGCCGCCGCGACGCTGGACGGTAGCGCCCATCACCGGGTAGCGGGTGTTCTTCGAGCAGTCGAGGTACGGAATCTCGTCGGCCACTTGCTTGGCATCGAGCAGTTCGCCGTCAACGCCGTTGAGGCGGTTGGCGCTGACCCGACGCTCGGAATCACGGATGTCCTGCAGGGTGTGGCACAGGTTGTAGACGCCGCGCTGGGAGAACATCACGTTGTAGTTCAGGTCCTGGGACAGGCCTTCCCACAGTTTCATCGCGTGTTCGTACAGGTGCGCCGACTCGTCCCACAGGTAGTTGGAGCGAACGATGGTGGTGTTGCGCGCGGTGTTACCGCCGCCCAGCCAGCCTTTTTCGACCACGGCCACGTTGGTGATGCCGTGCTCCTTGGCCAGGTAGTAGGCGGTCGCCAGACCGTGCCCGCCACCGCCGACGATGACCACGTCGTAGACCTTTTTAGGGGTCGGCGTGCGCCACATCCGCTGCCAGTTTTCGTGGTGGCTGAGAGAGTGTTTGAAGAGGCCGAAGCCCGAGTAGCGTTGCATAGTCATTTACTCCAAAACCGCACTCAGCGATAAACCGGGAAGTCCGCGCACAGGGCTGCCACATGCTTGGCGACGTTGGCCTCGACATCGGCATCGCCGAGGTTGTCGAGGATGTCGCAGATCCAGCCGGCCAGTTCGGTGCATTGAGCGACCTTGAAGCCACGGGTCGTTACCGCCGGGGTGCCGATGCGCAGGCCGGAGGTCACGAACGGCGACTGCGGGTCGTTCGGGACAGCGTTCTTGTTCACGGTGATGTGGGCGCGACCGAGTGCTGCATCCGCGTCCTTGCCGGTGAGGCCCTGACGGATCAGGCTGACCAGGAACAGGTGGTTATCGGTGCCGCCGGACACTACATCGTAGCCGCGTTTGATAAATACGCCGGCCATGGCCTGGGCGTTGTCGATGACTTGTTGCTGGTAGGCCTTGAAGCCTGGCTCCAGCGCTTCCTTGAAGCACACCGCCTTACCGGCGATCACGTGCATCAGCGGGCCGCCCTGGGCGCCGGGGAATACGGCGGCGTTGAGCTTCTTCTCGATCTCTTCGTTGGCCTTGGCCAGGATCAGGCCGCCACGTGGACCGCGCAGGGTCTTGTGGGTGGTGGTGGTGACCACATCAGCGTACGGCAGCGGGTTCGGGTACAGACCGGCGGCGACCAGACCGGCCACGTGCGCCATGTCGACGAACAGGAGCGCACCGACCTTGTCGGCGATCTGACGGAAACGCGGGAAGTCCAGGGTCTTGGAGTAGGCGGAGAAGCCGGCGACGATCATCTTCGGCTTGCACTCGACGGCCAGACGCTCCACTTCGTCGTAATCGATCAGCCCGGTCTTGGTGTCGATGCCGTACTGCACGGCGTTGTACAGCTTGCCCGAGGACGACACTTTGGCGCCGTGGGTCAGGTGACCGCCGTGGGCCAGGCTCATGCCGAGAATGGTATCGCCTGGCTGAATCAGCGCCAGGTAAACGGCGCTGTTGGCCGAAGAGCCGGAGTGCGGCTGGACGTTGGCATAGTCCGCGCCGAACAGTTGCTTGGCGCGCTCGATGGCCAGGGCTTCAACCTTGTCCACGTGCTCGCAGCCACCGTAGTAGCGCTTGCCCGGATAACCTTCGGCGTATTTGTTGGTCAGGCCGCTGCCCTGGGCTTGCATGACGCGTTTGCTGGTGTAGTTCTCTGACGCGATCAGCTCGATGTGATCTTCCTGACGTTGCTCCTCGGCATTCATCGCCGCCAGCAGTGCATCGTCGTAACCCTGGATCTGGTCTTGCTTGCTGAACATCGCGTCTCTCCCAGCGGCATCTATGCGCCATTCGTCTCGGTAAGGCACTGGTGTTTCGGCAGTGCCCTTTGATAGCGATGGTATGACCGGCGCAGACAGGCCAAATGCCTACGGACGCCACGTAAAGGTGCGTTTACGACATGGCGGGAAATGACTGGTCGGGCACTCTTCTCAAATCCGTGAGAAACCCTGTGGGAGCTGGCTTGCCAGCGATGATGGCGTCACATCCAGCATTGACGGCGACTGGTCCACCGCTATCGCTGGCAAGCCAGCTCCCACCGGGTTATACGGCGATCTGGCGGACGAGTAGCAGCACAAGGAAATGCACCGGATACAGCGCATAAGCCCAACGCCGCATGGGGGGTGGTTTTACGCCCTTGGCATGTCGCAACAAGAACAGTCCCAGCCAGGGCGCAATCAGGCATTTGGCGATGGCCGGAATGGCCGCCGGGTTGCCCAGCCGCGCGGCGTGGTACAGCACTTGCCATTGATTGGCCGCCAGACAAACTAACCCCGGTAACAACGCGAAATACCAGGGACGACGGATCACCAGCAACAGCGCCAGCGGCAACAGCACGCCAAAGAAACCGAACATCAGTCGCGACCAGAAAACCGCCGCCAGCACCAGGGCGACGAGCGCCAACAGTCGCGCCTGACGCCCCTGCGCTTGCCAGCCCCGTGCCACCAGCAGGCCCAAGGCCAGGGTCGGCAAGACGTTCAAGGTGTCGGGATCCGGAATGTACATCCGGTAAGGCACTTCGCTCACCGCACTGAACAGCAACAACCAGCCCAGATAGCGCCATTGCCCCTCTGACTTCACGGCGGGCGCGCGCGCCAGGTTGGCCGCCATCGCCAGACAAAACCACGGAAACGCCAGACGCCCCGGTACATACAGCAGATCGACGGAATAACCGACATAGCGCAGGTGATCGAGCACCATGCTCAAAAGCGCCAGCCACTTGAGCAGATCCAGTGCACCGTCGCGCGGCTTTAAGTGCTGCTGTGTCAAGTGCATCGCCGCGTGCATAATTGGCCGGCATCCTTGTATTTTTCTGACAGTGACATCCCGTGTGCTCCCCGGACGATCTTCGGTAAAGTGCGCACCCTCATTGACCACGAGACACTTCACCATAGGCGTCTCGACCACGGAAGCAGGCCATGACCGACAAGAGCCAACAATTCGCCAGCGACAACTACTCCGGCATTTGCCCTGAAGCCTGGGCTGCCATGGAGCAGGCCAACCATGGCCACCAGCGCGCATACGGCGACGACGAATGGACCGCCCGCGCGTCCGACGATTTCCGTAAATTGTTCGAAACCGACTGCGAAGTGTTCTTCGCCTTCAACGGCACCGCGGCCAACTCCCTGGCCTTGTCGTCGCTGTGCCAGAGTTACCACAGCGTGATCTGCTCGGAAACCGCCCACGTCGAAACCGACGAATGCGGCGCGCCGGAATTCTTTTCCAACGGCTCCAAACTGCTGATCGCCCGCACCGAAAACGGCAAGCTGACCCCGGAATCGATCCGCGAAGTCGCCCTCAAGCGCCAGGACATCCACTACCCGAAACCCCGCGTCGTGACCCTCACCCAGGCCACCGAAGTCGGCAGCGTCTACACCCCGGACGAAATCCGCGCCATCAGCGCCACCTGCAAGGAACTGGGCCTGAACCTGCACATGGACGGCGCGCGGTTCTCAAATGCCTGCGCATTCCTTGGCTGCTCGCCAGCGGACCTGACCTGGAAGGCCGGTGTCGACGTGCTGTGCTTCGGCGGCACGAAAAACGGCATGGCCGTGGGCGAAGCGATTCTGTTCTTCAATCACAAGTTGGCCGAAGACTTCGACTACCGCTGCAAACAGGCCGGGCAACTGGCGTCGAAGATGCGCTTCCTCTCCGCCCCCTGGGTCGGGATCCTGGAAAACGACGCCTGGCTCAAATACGCCAACCACGCCAACCGCTGCGCGCAATTGCTGGCCGAGCTGGTCAGCGACATTCCAGGCGTGGAACTGATGTTCCCGGTGCAGGCCAACGGCGTGTTCCTGCAACTCTCGGAACCGGCCATCGCCGCGTTGACCGCCAAGGGCTGGCGCTTCTACACCTTCATCGGCAACGGCGGCGCACGCTTCATGTGCTCGTGGGACACCGAAGAAGAACGCGTGCGGGAATTGGCCAGGGACATCCGTGAAGTGATGTCGCACTAAAAACCTTGGTTTGCACTGCCCCCCTGTGGGAGCGAGCTCGCTCGCGATGAGGCCAGCCCATCCAACAATGATGTCAGCTGACCCACCGCCATCTTGAGCAAGCTCGCTCCCACAAAAGCCGCACCCGATCGCCCTCCTCATTCGCACCTGAAGACTTCGTCTACATTGTTTGTCGAGCCCATCCGCTCTCATAACAATAATCAGGAGCGTACGCATGTCCCTTCAAGGCAAAACCCTGTTCATTACCGGTGCCAGTCGCGGGATTGGCCGGGAGATCGCACTTCGGGCCGCACGCGATGGCGCAAACATTGTGATTGCCGCCAAAAGCGCCGAACCGCACCCCAAGCTGCCCGGCACCATCTACAGCGTGGCCGAGGAAGTCGAAGCCGCGGGTGGCAAGGCACTGGCCTTGCAAGTGGATGTGCGCGATGAAGTCGCCGTGCATCAAGCCCTGGCCCAGGCCAACCAACATTTTGGCGGCATCGATGCATTGGTCAACAACGCCGGGGCGATCAAGTTGACCGGGGTGCAGCACATCGAACTCAAGCGCTTCGACCTCATGCATCAGATCAACACCCGCGCCGTGCTGCTGTGCAGCCAGGCCGCCCTGCCCTACCTGAAGAAATCCGCCGGGCACATCCTCAACCTGTCGCCACCCCTGAACCTGGCGACCCAATGGTTCGCCCAATACAGCCCGTATACCTTGACCAAGTACGGCATGAGCATGCTGACGCTGGGCATGAGCGAGGAATTCAAGAACTACGGCATCAGCGTCAACTCGCTGTGGCCACAGACGATGATTGCCACCGCCGCCATCGAGTTTCAACTGGGCTCACGGGAGTCGTTCAAGCACGCCAGGACGCCGGCGATCATGGCCGATGCCGCCCACGTGATTCTGAGCAGCGCGAATCGCAGCCTGACCGGGCGCTTGTTGATTGATGAGGAAATACTGCGGGAGAACGGCGTGACCGAGTTCGAACACTATCGGTTCGCACCCGACAGCAACGACAAGCTGATGCCGGACCTCTTTATCGACTGAAAACCTGTAGGAGCGAGCCTGCTCGCGATGAACCTGAGAATGCCGCGGGGTGTCAGGTCGCCAGCGTTATCGTTGACATCCATCGCGAGCAGGCTCGCTCCTACAGGGATAACGGCTTAGAACTCGATGCGCACGTCGCCCTTCGGCACGCTGCAGCAAGACAAAATGAACCCCTCGGCTTCGTCTTCCTCGGTGATCCCGCCGTTGTGCTCCATCTCCACTTCACCGCCCAGCTTCAGCACTTTGCATGTCCCGCAGATGCCCATGCCGCAGGCTTTCGGGATCATCAGGCCGACTTTCGCGGCAGCAGCGTGAACGGTCTCGCCTGGTGCCACGCGAATGCTTTTGCCGGAAGCCGTGAACTCAACCTGATGCAGGTCTGCCGCATCGACTTCTGGTGCCTCGGCCGCTTGTTCGGCGTGTTCCACGGCGTCAGCGCGCGCCTCTGGCGGTGTCGCTCCGAAGGACTCTTCGTGATAACGCGACATGTCGAAGCCAGCGGCTTCCAGCAAGCGTTTGACCGCGTTCATGTACGGTGTCGGGCCGCAGCAGAACACTTCGCGCTCGAGGAAGTCAGGCGCCATCAATTCAAGCATTCGGTGGTTCAGGTAACCGCGATAACCGGCCCAGGGCTCACCCATACCGTGCTTCTCGCAGATCAGGTGCAGGCTGAAGTTGTCGATCCGCGACGCCATGTGTTCCAGCTCACGGTGGTAAATGATGTCTTTAGGCGAACGGGCGCTGTGGATAAACACCATGTCGACATTGCCGTTAGTGTCATAGAACCAGCGCGCCATGGACATGACCGGCGTGATACCCACGCCGCCGCTAAGGTAGAGTACCTTCGGCGCGGTGAAGTCCATGGCGTTGAACAGCCCGACCGGCCCGTGCACCGCCAGTTCCTGGCCTTCGTGCAGGGTGTCGTGCAGCCAGTTCGAGACCTTGCCGCCCGGCACGCGCTTGATGGTCACCGAAAAGCTGTAAGGCACCGAAGGCGAGCTGGAAATGGTGTACGAACGCATGATCGGCTGGCCTTCGATTTCCAGCTCCAGGGTGACAAATTGCCCCGGTTTGAAGAAGAACAGGATCGGCTGGTCGGCCATGAAGCAAAAGGTGCGCACATCCCAGGTTTCCTGGATGACTTTGACGCAACGGACGATGTGCCGACCATTGGCCCAGGTCTGGGTGGTTACCGGGTTCAGGAAGTTGTTGGACATGCTGATCTCCACGGCCGACTGTCGGCCTTCATGTTGGCGATTCTGCGTATAGCGCGAACCACCCATTTACCTATCTGCGACATTCACATGCTTATCGCGACCAGCCCCCAACTACCGGGGCTTGCGCGTCGGGAACAGATTGCACCATGTCGCCCATGGATAAGGTTCTGGCCAGCGCCGGCCCCACACTCGCCCCATACCAAGACACAACCTTTACACCTTGCGTAGCAACCCTGAGCAGCACACCTGATTAGCCACTTTCGCCGGCCACGCAGATGGCCTTGAGGATTAAACGATGGACGTCACTACTACCCTGAGCCTGGGCGATCCGCTGGAACCCGCACGCAAGGCCACTGCCCAGATGCTGCAAGAGCGTGAGCGCACGTTCTCGCTGCCGCAGCCGTTTTACTCTGACGATCGCCTGTTTGATATCGACATGCAGGAAATCTTTCAGAAAGAGTGGCTGATCGCCGGCATGACCTGCGAGATCCCCACCAAGGGCAACTACCTGACGCTGCAAGTCGGCAAGAATCCGATCATCGTGATCCGTGGCGCAGAAGGCGTCGTGCACGCGTTCCATAACGTCTGCCGTCACCGTGGCTCGCGCCTGTGCACCAGCGACAAGGGCAAGGTCGCCAAACTGGTTTGCCATTACCACCAGTGGACCTACGAACTCGACGGTCGCCTGCTGTTCGCCGGCACCGAGATGGGCGCCGATTTCGACATGAATCAGTACGGCCTCAAGCCGGTGAACGTGAAAACCGCGGGCGGCTACATCTTCATCAGCCTGTCGGATAACCCGCCGGCCATCGATGACTTCCTGTCGACGCTCAGCCATTACATGGAACCGTACGACATGGAAAACACCAAGGTGGCGGTGCAAACCACCTTGATGGAAAAAGCCAACTGGAAACTGGTGCTGGAAAACAACCGCGAGTGCTACCACTGCAATGCGTCGCACCCGGAACTGCTGAAAACCCTGCTGGAATGGGACGACGTCACCGACCCGCGCGCCGACCAGGCCTTCAAGGACCACGTCGCCGCCTCCGCCGCCGCTTGGGAAGCCGAGAAGATCCCTTACGCCCACGCCAGCTTCGGCCTGCGTAACCGCATCGTACGCATGCCGCTGCTCAAGGGCACCGTGTCGATGACCATGGACGGCAAGCAAGGCTGCGCCAAGCTCATGGGCCGCATCAAGAACCCGGACCTGGGCTCGATGCGCATCCTGCACCTGCCGCACTCGTGGAACCACTGCATGGGCGACCACATCATCGTGTTCACCGTGTGGCCGATCAGCGCCCAGGAAACCATGGTCACCACCAAGTGGATCGTGCACAAGGATGCCGTCGAAGGCGTGGACTACGACGTGGAGCGCATGCGCAAGGTCTGGGACGCCACCAATGACCAGGACCGTCGCCTGGCCGAAGAGAACCAGCGCGGCATCAACTCCACCGCTTATCAGCCTGGGCCGTACTCCAAGACTTATGAGTTTGGCGTGGTGAACTTCGTGGATTGGTACAGCGAGCGGATGCTGAACAATCTGGGGGCCGAGCCTGCGCCGTACCTCAAAGGCGTCCCTGTCCAAGGCTAACGCCATCGCCCACTGTAGGAGCGAGCCTGCTCGCGAAGAACCCGAGCACGCCGCGGGGCATCTGGCTTAACGCATTACCGTTCACGACCATCGCGAGCAGGCTCGCTCCTACAGGGGCCTGTTCGCGACGTTTTACGACCGCCATTACCCTCTTCTATATAGAACTGTACGAAATATGATCTATTTCGTTCGGCGCTATACGGTGCGCGCCTCTCAGCCTTTCGCGAACAAGTTATCCACATCTCCACCCACAGCAAATGGGGACAACTGTGGACAGGCGCATAACTTTCTCCACAGAAACCAAAGAAAATCCGTGACTTATCCGGAATCACGGTTTCCCGATGAGCTTGATCACTTTTTAACCAAACCCTTGAAAGCCACGTACTACATGGCCTTCAGCGGATGGCAAACACCTTATCCACAGAAGCGCCAACAGACTTTGGGGGCAACTTCCGAGCCTCTGTGGAAAACCGCTGAAAGCCTTGTAGTTTCTGCATTTGAGGGAGGCGGAATGGATAAAAACGGCAATTCGATCAATTTTTGATCAGACACCTGAAAGGCTCGTTTTATAAGGCCTGTAGCGCTAAGCGAACATCTTATCCACAGAAGCGCCAACAGAGATCGGGGACAAGTATTGCTTCGCGCTCACACTTATCCTCAGAAAACTCTCGAGAAAACCATGGCTTAGGCTGATTGTTTTTTGATCTACGGGCTGAACGGCTTTATTTTCAGGGGCTGCAGCGAGGGGCGAACATGTTATCCACAGAAGCGCTAACAGAGTTTGTGGAGAACCAGGCAGGTTTTATCCACACAAGTGCCCTGATCATGTTCGGTGGTGTCTTCCGGGCGGGGTATTCTTTTCAGGTAATGACCACTTCGTGCCGCCCCTGGCAGCTCTCCCAGGGGCGGTGCGAAGTCGCGATGGCCCGCTAAGGCCGGTACATCAAATAGGCTTCGCCCGTGACCCGGATCATCGGATGCGGCGTGATCTGGCAGGTATCGACGATGCGGAAGCCGTGGCGCTCATAGAAGCGCCGGGCGCCGGTGTTCGCGGCGTAGTCGATCAGGCTCAGGCCGTTAAGCCCGAGACGATTGGCACGGTCGTAGGCGTAAGCGAGAAATTGCTTGCCCAAGCCCTGGTTTCGCCAGCCCTCGTGCAGCGCCAGGCTGGAAATGTAAAGGGTGTCGGGGATTTCCATCGTGGCATACGGCGCCAGCACCGGATCGGTCACTGGCGCCGCGAACGGGTCGTAACGCATCACGTAGCTGTGCAGCATGCCGATGATCTTCCCGCCGGCCTCGGCGATCAGGCAATTCTGGTAGGAAAAATCTACATCTTCACGGGCATAACGGATGGCTCCAACGTCCAACAGATCCTGCCCGGGCTCTGCTATCTGGCTCCAGATGTAATCCGAAGCACCTTCCGAGGAAATCTGGAACAGACGCGCAATCTCGCGCGCATCCGCGCGTACTGCCGAACGAAATTCAACGGTCATGATGTTTCCCCCTGTGGGAGCGAGCAGGCTCGCTCCCACCTTTAAATCTGTGCGGGTGATCGGTCAGCGCACCACGCCCTCTTCGATCAGCAGCTTGAGAATCGCTTCAGCCCCCGCCTGCGCCGTGACGCCCTTGAGCACTTGCCCACCGCCGCCGCTGGCCTTGGCCGTTGCGGCTTTCATGCGGTCGGCACCGCTTTTGGCCTTGATGACTTTCAGGCGCTTGGGTCGTGGCTTGGCCGGTTGCAGGGTCGCCACCGCCAACAGTTCATCGTCGACGACTTCCACTTCATCGGCCTGCAACACCCCACGCCGGGCCGGGCCGTAGGCGCTTTGCCGTGGCTTGGGCGCAGCGTTATCCACAGTGGCCAGGAACGGCAGGCGAACCTTCAGGCGACGGCGCTGGCCACGAGGCAAGGCTTGCAGCACCAGCGCCGAGCTGCCATCGATGGACTCGACCTGCGCCAGCCCTACCACCAGCGGCCAGCCCAGGCTTTCAGCCAGCAGGAACGGCAACATGCCCGAGCCTTCGCCGGTTTCAGCCTGACTGCCAGTCAGCACCACCTGAGCGCCGGCATCGCGCAAATACGCGGTCAGCGCCGGTAGCGCATCCGCGCCCTCGGGTTGTTCCAGGACATGCAATTGCTCCAGCCCCATGCCCAGATAAGCGCGCAACGCAGGCTCGGCGACATCGCCGGCATGCAGCACCTGCAAGTTATCCCCAGCCAACTGCAGGCCCAGTTCCACGGCACGCGCATCCTGTTCGGCGCGACGTGGGCGGCCGGACGTCGGGTGGGCTCCGATGGACACCAGGCTGATGATTTTCGTGCTCATAACCCTTTCCTTCCCTTAAGCCGCATCGCGCTTGGCGTCGTTGCGGTAGGCCTCTACCGCCGCGATCAAGGCTTGAAGAATCTCGGCACTTTCGCCGATCACCGACAGATCGGCCCGTTTGATCATGTCGCAGCCAGGATCGAGGTTGATCGCCACCACCTTGTCGCAGGCACCAATACCCTGCAGGTGCTGGATCGCCCCGGAAATCCCCACCGCCACATAGACCCGTGCAGTGACCCAGGTACCCGACGCGCCGACCTGACGGTCGCGGGCCATGAAACCGTCGTCCACGGCAACCCGGGACGCGCCTTCGGTGGCACCCAATGCTTCGGCGGTCCTGTGGAAAAGGCCCCAATCCTTGACGCCGTTGCCGCCGGAGAAAATGAACTCCGCTTCGGCCATCGGAATCGCCGCCGGATCTACCGCCACCGCACCCAGATCCTCGATCCGCGACAAGCTGCGCGCAACCGCTGTGGATAACTCCACCGGCAGGGCTTCGTGGCGGGTTTCGCTGACCGGTTCGGCGCATTCGGCAGCGGCCAGAATCAGCCGTGCGAGCGGACGCGCAAGGTCTTGCAACCCCGCACCGGCGCGGCCGATGCACGCCTGATCCTTGACCTGCCAGACCCGCGTGGCCGGGCGTTCGCCCAATGCCGCGGCAAAACGGCGACCGAGCTCGCCACCACCGGTACGACTGTCCGGCAGTAACCAGTGACGCGGACTGAACTGGTTATCCACAGCCCGCAGGCCCTGTACCCGTTGTTCCGGTGCATAACCGCTGAATTCCTCGCCCTCGAGCACCAGCAGGCGATCGACGCCGGCACTGGCAAAGGCGCTCTCTTTATGTTCGCCAAAGACCACGGCCAACACCGCGCCATCCTTGCCCGCCAGTTGATGGGCCAGTCCCAGGAGATCGCGGTCGTGACTGCTCAAGCGGCCCCCGACCATGTCCGGAACGACGCTGATGTAGAACGCCGGGGCAGGCACTTGATGCAGCGGCAATTGCACTTCAACGGCGGCCGAGCGCTTGGTCGCGCCGCCCTGTTGCGCGCCACTGCGGTCGATACGCTTGATGCCGTTCGGGCCGATAAAACCAATGCCATGGGGGTTCTTGCGGATGACGCCATTGGGCCCCATCCAGCTGTGTTGCGCCGGCTGCATGGCGGCGTGCAGCGGATGCAGACGGTTACGGGCGATCCATTCGGCCCGAGGGTCGCGGCGGATAATGTCGCTCATCAGTGGGCCTCCGCAGGTTCACGTTTGGCTGGCGTGGACGGCTTGCTCGGTGCCTGGTCTTCGAGCAGCGCATCGGCCACCAGTTCGGCAATGTCCTTGATCAACGGCCGGGGTTCGACCACGCCTTCGAGCATCGCCGTGCACTGTGGACAACCCACGGCCACCAGTTCGGCGCCGGTCTCGCGGATGTCTTCCATGCGCATGTCGGGAATTCGTTGCTTGCCCGGAATGTCGGTGATCGGTGCCCCGCCGCCACCGCCGCAGCAGCGCGAGCGGAAACCGGAACGTTGCATTTCCTTGACTTCGATCCCGAGCGCACGCAGTACCTCGCGCGGCGCCTCGTACTCGCCGTTGTAGCGGCCGAGGTAGCACGGGTCGTGATAGGTCACGCTGTCGCCCTTGTGCTGACCGAGGTTCAGCGCACCGGCCTGGATGATTTCCGCCATGTAGGTGCTGTGGTGCTGCACCAGGTAATTGCCGTCGAAGGCGCCGTACTCGTTTTTCAACACATGGAAGCTGTGCGGGTCGCAGGTGACGATGCGGTTGAAGCGGTATTTGGCCAGGGTCTGGATGTTGCGTTTGGCCAGCAACTGGAAGGTCGCTTCATCGCCCAGGCGTCGGGCCACGTCGCCGCTGTCGCGTTCTTCGAGGCCCAGCACGGCGAAGTCGACCTTGGCCGCTTTCAGCACTTTGACGAACGCGCGCAGGGTGCGCTGGTTGCGCATGTCGAAGGCACCGTCGCCAACCCAGAACAGCACGTCGGTGGAGTTCTTTTCGCTGAGCAGAGTGAGGTTCAAGTCCGCCGCCCAGTTCATCCGTCCGCCCGGTGCAAAGCCGCCGGGGTTGTCGGTGGCGATCAGGTTTTCCAGGACTTCGGCGCCCTTGTTCGGGGTCGCGCCTTTTTCCAGGGTCAGGTGACGGCGCATGTCGACGATGGCATCGACGTGCTCGATCATCATCGGGCACTCCTCGACGCAGGCGCGGCAAGTGGTGCATGACCAAAGGGTCTCGGCATCCACCAGACCATTGACGATCGGCTGATGGGGATTGCCGGCGTGTTCGCCGATGGCTTTGCCCGGATAAGGGCTGCCGGCGAAGTTGGCATCGGTGCCGCCCGCCAGGCCGACGACCATGTCCTGAATCAGTTTTTTCGGGTTCAACGGCTGACCGGCGGCGAACGCCGGGCATGCTGCTTCGCATTTACCACACTGCACGCAGGCGTCGAAACCGAGCAATTGGTTCCAGGTGAAATCCTTGGGTTTTTCCACGCCCAGCGGTGCCGACAGGTCGGTCAGGTCCAGCGGTTTCAAGCCCGTGGAGCGACCGCCACCAAAGCGCTCGGCGCGACGGTGCCAGGCCAGGTGCAGGGCACCGGCGAAAGCGTGCTTCATCGGCCCGCCCCAGGTCATGCCGAAGAACAGCTCCGATACGCCCCACAGCACGCCGATGCCGAGAATCGTCGCCAACAGCCAGCCGCCGAAGTGCTCCGGAAGAATGCCCGCCACGGGCAGGGTCACCAGGAAAAACGACGCCGAGAACGCCAGCAGGCTTTTCGGCAGGCGCATCCACGGGCCTTTGGACAAACGGCTCGGCGGGTTGCGTCGACGCAGGTAAACGAAGATCGCACCGACGAACATCACCGCCGACATCAGCAGCAGTGCGTACCCGAGGATGCGGTTATGCAGGCCGAAACCGTGCACCAGAATCGCCAGCACGATGGACGCCACCGCACCGCCGGCCGTGGCCACGTGGGTGTTGGCAATGTATTTGTCCCGCGCCACCACGTGGTGCAGGTCGACCATGTAACGCTTGGGCATGGCGAACAGGCCGCCGATCAGGTCGACCTTCGAGGCCCGGCCCCGGCGCCACATGGACACCCGCCGCAGCGCGCCCAGAACCGCAAGGCCCAGGGCAGCGAACAACAGGATTGGAAGAAGGGTGTTCAACATGGTGAAGCTCCCAAAGACCTCGGGCTTAACTACCTGGATGCTTTGCTCGACCCCCTGTAGGAGCGAGCTTGCTCGCGATGGTCGTTAACGATGACGCGCGCGGTCTGAAAGAACGCGGCGCCTTCAAATTCATCGCGAGCAGGCTCGCTCCTACAAGGTTATCCACAAGCCGTTAGAAATCCTTGCACAACCGCAACGCGTCGTAGATCGCCGCGTGCACGTTACGCTGGGCCACGCAGTCGCCGATGCGGAACAGCAAATAGCCGTCGCCACTCTGCTCCAGGCAAGGTTGTGGCTTGATCGCGAACAAGGCTTCGACGTCGATCTGGCCTTTGTTGCGCGAGCCTTCCTTCAGCGCGTAGTAGATTTCTTCGTCCGGGCGCACGCCGTTTTCCACGACCACCTGGTCCACCACCCGCTCCTCTTTGGCGCCGGTGTATTCGTTTTCCAGTACCGCCACCAGCTTGTCGCCTTCGCGGTAGACCTTCTCGAGCATCATGTCGCCGGTCATGATCACTTCTTTCGGGTACATGCTGCGGTAGTAAGTCGGGAACGACGTACCGCCAATTGCCACGCCCGGCTTGATGTCGTCGGTGACGATCTCGACCTGGCTGCCCTTGTCGGCGAGGAAGTCCGCCGTGGACATGCCGGTGAATTCACAGATGGTGTCGTAGACCAGCACGTTCTTGCCCGGTGCCACCTTGCCATCGAGGACGTCCCAGCTGCTGACCACCAGGCCTTCGGCCGCGCCCCAATGCTCGTTCTGCTCCAGGAACGGATGACCGCCGACCGCCAGCACCACCACGTCCGGACGCAAGTCCATGATGGTCGGCGCATCCGCCGCCGTGCCCAGGCGCAGGTCGACTTTCAGGCGTGCAAGTTCCAGTTGATACCAGCGGGTGATACCGGCGATCTGGTCCCGTTGCGGCGCTTTCGAGGCCGTGGTGATTTGCCCGCCGATGAATTCTTTCTTCTCGAACAAGGTCACGTCGTGGCCACGTTCAGCGGCCACACGTGCCGCTTCCATCCCCGCAGGACCGGCACCGACCACCACCACTTTGCGTTTCACGCCGGTGGTTTTCTCGATGATGTGCGGCACGCCCATGTATTCACGGGAAGTGGCCGCGTTCTGGATGCACAGCACATCCAGGCCTTGGTACTGACGGTCGATGCAGTAGTTGGCGCCGACGCATTGTTTGATCTGGTCGATCTGGCCCATCTTGATCTTGGCGATCAGGTGCGGGTCAGCGATGTGGGCGCGGGTCATGCCGACCATGTCCACGTAACCGCCTTCCAGAATGCGGGTGGCCTGGTTCGGGTCCTTGATGTTCTGCGCGTGCAGCACCGGAACCTTGACCACTTCCTTGATGCCGGCGGCCAGGTGCAGGAACGGCTCCGGTGGATAACTCATGTTCGGAATCACGTTGGCCAGGGTGTTGTGAGTGTCACAACCCGAACCCACGACACCGATGAAATCCAGCATGCCGGTGTCGTCGTAGTATTTGGCGATCTGCTTCATGTCCTCGTGGGACAGGCCGTCCGGGTGGAACTCGTCACCGCAGATACGCATGCCCACGCAGAAATCGTCGCCAACCTCGGCACGCACCGCTTTCAACACTTCAAGGCCGAACTTCATGCGGCCTTCGAAGGTGCCGCCCCATTCGTCGGTACGCTTGTTGACCCGTGGGCTCCAGAACTGGTCGATCATGTGCTGGTGCACCGCCGACAGCTCGACACCGTCCAGGCCACCGGCCTTGGCGCGGCGCGCGGCTTGAGCGTAGTTACCGATTACCCGCCAGATCTCTTCCGGCTCGATGGTTTTGCAGGTGGCACGGTGTACCGGCTCGCGTATGCCCGACGGCGACATCAGCGTCGGCCAGTTGAAGCCGTCCCAACGGGAACGACGGCCCATGTGGGTAATCTGGATCATGATCTTGGCGCCGTGCTTGTGCATGGCGTCGGCCAGATTCTGGAAGTGCGGAATGATGCGGTCGGTGGACAGGTTCACCGAGCTCCACCATTCCTGCGGGCTGTCGATGGCCACCACGGACGAACCGCCGCAGATCGCCAGGCCGATCCCGCCCTTGGCCTTCTCTTCGTAATACTTGACGTACCGGTCGGTGGTCATGCCGCCGTCGGTGGCATAGACCTCGGCGTGCGCGGTGCTGAGCACGCGGTTGCGGATGGTCAGTTTGCCGATCTGGATCGGCTGGAACATTGCTTCGAAAGCCATGGCGGGTTCCTCGACTTACAACGGCTTGACGATGAACAAGCCGTCTTCGTGGCCCTCTTCGGAGCCACCGTAGACTTGCTCGGCCACGGTGCGGATCTGGCTGCCGCGAGCGGCGAGGATCTGATCCATCGCACCGGCAAACCAGCCGGTGAACATGTAGTCGACCTTGCGCCCGACCTTGCCGTAGACGTAGACGAACGCCGAGTGTTCGAGCTTGACGCTGGCGGTGCCTTTGTCGAGGTCAATGTCCTGGATCTTGAACAGGCCCCAGCCGCGCTGCGACAGACGCTTCATGTAGTGCTCGAACACCGCGACGCCTTCCAGGCCGTGGCATTCAGCTTCTTTCTCGCACCAGTGCCAGGCGGACTTGTAGCCGGCCTTGTAGAGGATCTCGGCGTAGGCTTCGGCGCCCAGCACTTCCTCGATGCCCATGTGGTTGTTGACGAAGAAATGGCGCGGCACGTACAGCATCGGCAGGGCGTCGGACGTCCAGACACCGGTCTCGCTGTCGACTTCGATAGGCAATTGCGGGGCGATCTTGGCCATGGAAACTTAACTCCAGAAGAATTTTGGTGTTGCCTGCGGCGCGGATGGCCGCAGGTAAGGATTCAGAAGTGCGGCGGCTTATTCGCCCCAAACATCTTTCAGGACGTTCACCCAGTTCTCGCCCATGATCTTGCGCACCACACGCTCGGAGTGGCCGCGCTTGAGCAGGGTCTCGGTCAGGTTCGGGAACTCGCCCACGGTACGGATGCCTAGCGGGTTGATGATCTTGCCGAAGCTGGTCAGGCGGCGGGCGTAGCCCTTGTCGTGGGTCAGGTACTCGAAGAAGTCCTGGCCATGGCCCTGGGTAAAGTCGGTGCCGATGCCGATGGCGTCTTCGCCGACGATGTTCATGGTGTATTCGATGGCTTCGGCGTAGTCGTCGATGGTCGAATCGATGCCCTTGGCCAGGAACGGCGCGAACATGGTCACGCCGACGAAACCACCGTGATCGGCGATGAACTTCAGTTCTTCATCGGACTTGTTGCGCGGGTGAATCTTCAGGCCCGACGGCAGGCAGTGGGAATAGCAGACCGGTTTCTTCGATTCGAGGATGACTTCTTCGGAAGTCTTGGAGCCGACGTGGGACAGGTCGCACATGACGCCAACGCGGTTCATCTCGGCGACGATTTCACGACCGAAGCCCGACAGGCCGCCGTCACGCTCGTAGCAACCGGTGCCCACCAGATTCTGGGTGTTGTAGCACATCTGCACGATACCGACGCCGAGCTGCTTGAACACCTCGACATAGCCGATCTGGTCTTCAAAGGCGTGGGCGTTCTGGAAACCGAAGAGGATGCCGGTCTTGCCCTGCTCCTTGGCCTTGCGGATATCGGCGGTGGTACGCACCGGAATCACCAGGTCGCTGTTCTCGCGGATCAGTTTCTGGCTGGCGGCAATGTTGTTGACGGTGGCCTGGAAGCCCTCCCACACCGAAACGGTGCAGTTGGCCGCGGTCAGGCCGCCCTTGCGCATGTCTTCGAACAGCTCACGGTTCCACTTGGCAATAATCAGCCCGTCGATAACGATACTGTCGGCGTGCAATTCGGCTGGGCTCATCAGGCTGTCCCCTTGTTGGCGATTCATGCGCCGAATCGTCTGCCGGCGCTTTGGGGCCAGCATATGCCTCGGTGCCTTGGCAGCCGGGTGCAAAAACGACAGGGGAATTGCCGAAAGCGTCAATCCGCGACAAAGGGTCGTCGACGGGCGCAATCTGCTACCTGTTCAAGGCCTTCCGCTTGGGCCAGAATTCGCCGCATCTCTTGAGGCTTTACTGGAAGCTTTACTGGAATAAGGGGCGGCAACGTAATGAAATCCATCATCCTGGCTTTGGCGCTGATTGCGACCGGCGTACACGCGGCGGAGGAATCCGACGACAACCCTTGCGACAAAGTCGAAAACGACGTCCAGACCCTGGAATGCTCGGCTTACAGCAAATCCACCGCCGAAGAGCTATTGAGCGAAAACCTCAAAAGCCTGAACGAGCGCATGCAGTCGCTCTACGGCAAGAACCCGTCGCAACTGACCGACATCACCGCCAGGATCAAGGCCGCCCAGCAGCAGTGGACGAAGACCCGCGACGCCGACTGCGCCGTCGAAGCCTTCCCGGCCACCGCCGGCAGCAAGGCCTTCACCATTGCGCAAAATGATTGCGTGGCGCGGATGAGTGACGAGCGGTCGGAGTTTTTGGAGTCGATTGGGCAGGAGTAATCCCTGGTTAGCCGTCGAAAGCTGGAACCAACTCCAGCTTTCAGCCCCAAAAATCCCTCTTCCTACAAACCATTCTGACTCTCCCGACTCTTCCTGGCGGAACGAGCATTTTTGGCATTCGTTTCCAGCAATATCTCGATAAGTTTCGCTTGTTGGCCATCTGAAAAATATAAGCAAAGATTCGCAAATCTTATAAAAGACTTATATTCTTCATGAACAGCATTCACTGGACTCGAAAGGCCGTTAAGCAACTCTTGAGATTGCATTCCGTTCACCAGATTCAGGTTCGTGATGCCATCACGGCGCTGGCTGACATGCCCAATGTGGGTCAAGTCAAAGCACTGGTTGGTCATAACCACTCTTACCGGCTACGCGTCGGTAATTATCGGGTCATGTTCGACTGGGATGGCGCGATCAAAGTGGTCAGTATTCAAGAGGTCAAAAAACGCGATGAACGCACCTACTGATGTTCAAATCATCAACGATGAATACGGCAACCCCGCATTCGTGGTCATCCCCTATGCGCAGTATCTGGCGCAAAAAATCGAGCCCAACCTGATCCCCCACGATGTAGTCAGTCGCGTGGTCGATGGCGCCACACCCATCCGCGCCTGGCGCGAACACTTGAACCTTACTCAGGATGAAGTGGCCAAACGGATGGGGATTTCCCAACCGGCTTTCGCCCAGCAAGAAACAGTCGCCAAGCCGCGCAAGGCCACCCGCGAAAAAATCGCTGCGGCTTTTGGCATCAACGCCAGTCAACTAGAGCTGTAAGCTGCACGCCTTCAGCCAGTAAAGGGATTCAACATGAAAGTCTGCGGCATCGAAATCAAGGGCAGCGAAGCGATTATCGCCGTGGCCATGCTGGAGGGTCAGGCGCTGGGCCATGTTGCCCTCGCCACCAAGAAAATCGCCCTCGACGATGACGACGAAGCCGCCAACGTCAAGGTGTTTGCGGCTCAGGTGGCGTCCTTTGTTCGCGAAAATGCCATTGATCGCATCGCGATCAAGAAGCGCAGCAAGAAAGGCGAGTTCGCCGGTGGACCGACCACGTTCAAGATCGAGGGTGTGTTCCAGTTGCTGGAAAGTTGCGAGGTGACGCTGCTGTCGCCGCAGACCATCAATGCGCAGAGCAAGAAACACGACTTTGAACTGCCGGGGACGCTGAACAAGTATCAGCATGAGGCCTACAAGGCGGCGTGTTCGGCGCTGATGAAGAAGTAACCGGTATTCCTGACAGAACAAATTAACGGTGGGAGCCAGCCTGCTGGCGATGGCGGTGCATCAGTCGATATTTGAGTGTCTGACAGACCGCTATCGCCAGCAGGCTGGCTCCCACAGTTTTTTCGGTGTTTTCAGGATCACGCTTTGGCAGTACGCCGGTCCTCCCGCGGACACCGCTCAAACCTCGCCCGATAACTGCGAGTGAAATACGACGGCGACTCAAATCCGCAGGCAATGCTGACTTCCAGCACGCTCATGTCGGTCTGACGCAGCAATTGCCGGGCCTTCTCCAGCCTCAGTCGCAGATAGAAATTGCTCGGCGTGTCGTTCAGGTGCAGGCGAAACAGGCGCTCCAGCTGACGCCGGGTGACCTTGATCGATTCCGCCAGTTCCAGCGTGCTCAGCGGTGGCTCGCTGTGCTGCTCCATTTCACCGATCACCTGCACCAGTTTCTTGTTGCTGATGCCATAACGCGTGGCGACTTCCATGCGCTGGTGGTCTTTGCGCGGGCGGATGCGGCCGAGTACGAACTGTTCGCTGACCTGGATCGCCAGCTCCGGGCCGTGGGCTTGAGCGATCAGATCGAGCATCAGGTCGATGGAGGCCGTGCCGCCCGCCGACGTGATGCGCCGACGGTCGATTTCGAACAACTCCTGGGTGACGCTGAGCTGCGGGTAGGACTCCTTGAAGGCATCGATGGCTTCCCAGTGCAGGGTCAGGCGATGACCGTCGAGCAGGCCCGCTTCCGCGAGGATGAAACTGCCGGTGTCGATGGCGCCGAGGGTCACGCCTTCGTTGTCCAGCCGTCGTAGCCAGTGCTCCAGCGTCGGGGTGGCGAACTTCAGCGGTTCGAAACCGGCGACCACTAACAAAGTCGCGCCTTTTTTCAGCGGCTCCAGCGCCGCGTCGGCGTTAACCGACATGCCGTTGCTGGCCAGCACTGCCCCGCCATCGGCGCTCAATACATGCCAGCGATACAGCTCGCCGCGAAAGCGATTGGCGACCCGCAAGGGCTCGATGGCCGAGATAAATCCAATGGCCGAGAAACCCGGCATCAACAAGAAATAGAAATCCTGGGACATGGAGCGCACTCGGCTGGCGGTAACGAGAGGGCGGGTAGCGTGTTGATGTTGATACGCCACTTACCAGCGGCATTCAAGAGCACAGGTCGCCGCAGTGCAAGAGCTGGTCGCCGCAGTGCGCTTTCATGGCGCCTTAGCTGCGTAACTTGGCATCACCGGCGCGCCAGACGCCGGAACTCACAATAACGAACTGCCGAGGAAACCTGAGATGAAACGACTGATCAGCAGCTGTGTTCTTGCACTCAGCGGTACCGCTTTCCTGAGCGCCAGTGTCATGGCCGCCGAACCCGCCGCGTGCCAGAACGTGCGCATGGGTGTAGTGAACTGGACCGACGTGATCGCCACCAGCGCCATGACCCAGGTATTGCTCGATGGCCTCGGCTACAACACCAAACAAACCAGCGCCTCCCAGCAGATCATTTTCGCCGGGATCCGTGATCAGCGCCTCGACCTGTTCCTGGGTTACTGGAACCCGCTGATGACCCAGACCATCACCCCGTTCGTCGACGCCAACCAGGTCAAGGTGCTGCAAGCGCCGAGCCTCAAGGATGCACGCGCCACCCTCGCCGTGCCGACTTACCTGGCGGACAAGGGCCTGAAAACCTTCGCCGACATCGCCAAGTTCGAAAAAGAACTGGGCGGCAAAATCTACGGCATCGAACCGGGCTCGGGCGCCAACACCCAGATCAAGGCGATGATCGCCAAGAACCAGTTTGGCCTCGGCAAGTTCCAGTTGGTCGAGTCCAGCGAGGCCGGCATGCTCGCCGCGGTGGATCGCGCCGTGCGCCGCAACGAAGCCGTGGTGTTCTTCGGCTGGGCGCCGCACCCGATGAACGTCAACGTCAAGATGACCTACCTCACCGGCAGCGACGACGCCCTCGGCCCGAACGAAGGCAGCGCCACCGTGTGGACCGTGACCGCGCCGAAATACGCCGAGCAATGCCCGAACATCGGCCGCCTGCTGAGCAACCTGACGTTCACCGCCGAAGACGAGAGCCGGATGATGCAGCCGCTGCTCGATCACAAGGACGCCTTCGAATCCGCCAGGCAATGGCTCAAGGATCACCCGCAGGACAAACAACGCTGGCTCGAAGGCGTCACCACCTTCGATGGCAAACCGGCTGCTCAAAACCTGCAACTGACCAGCAAATGACGCACCCGTAACACGACCCGGATCGAACCACCGATTCGCAGCCCGAAAGGGCTGCGAACAGACTACTCACGCCTGCAAGGAACCACCTCATGAACCACGACGTCATCATCACCTGCGCACTCACCGGTGCTGGCGACACGACCGCCAAGAGCCCACATGTGCCGGTCACCCCGAAACAAATCGCCGCTGCCGCCGTGGAAGCCGCGAAGGCCGGCGCCACTGTGGTTCACTGCCACGTTCGCGACCCTGAAACCGGCAAGTTCAGCCGAGATGTCGCGCTGTACCGTGAGGTGATGGAGCGCATTCGCGAAGCCGACGTCGACATCATCGTCAACCTGACCGCCGGCATGGGCGGCGACCTGGAAATCGGCGCTGGCGAGAACCCGATGGAGTTCGGCCCGAACACTGACCTGGTCGGCCCGCT
Source organism: Pseudomonas mohnii (assembly GCF_900105115.1). Taxonomy (NCBI): domain Bacteria; kingdom Pseudomonadati; phylum Pseudomonadota; class Gammaproteobacteria; order Pseudomonadales; family Pseudomonadaceae; genus Pseudomonas; species Pseudomonas mohnii. The sequence continues at coordinate 3,795,774 of NZ_FNRV01000001.1, read as the reverse complement.
GACCCGCCTGGCTCACGTAGAAGAACTGCTGCCGGAAATCTGCACCCTCGATTGCGGCACCCTGAACTTCGGCGACGGCGACACCATTTACGTCTCCACCCCGGCGCAACTGCGCGCTGGCGCCAAACGCATTCAAGAGCTGGGCGTGAAGGCCGAGCTGGAAATTTTCGACACCGGCCACCTGTGGTTCGCCAAACAGATGATCAAGGAAGGCCTGCTCGACAACCCGCTGTTCCAGCTGTGCCTGGGCATCCCATGGGGCGCGCCGGCTGACACCACCACCATGAAAGCCATGGTCGACAATCTGCCGGCCGACGCGGTCTGGGCCGGTTTCGGCATCGGTCGCATGCAAATGCCGATGGCTGCGCAAGCGGTGCTGCTCGGCGGCAACGTGCGAGTCGGCCTGGAAGACAACCTGTGGCTGGACAAAGGCGTGCTGGCGACCAACGGCCAACTGGTCGAACGGGCCTCGGAAATCCTCAGCCGCCTCGGTGCCCGCGTGCTCACCCCGGCTGAAGGCCGCAAGAAAATGGGCCTGACCCAGCGCGGTTAACCCCTCCTTTTCCCCTGTAGGAGCGAGCTTGCTCGCGAAAAAGGTACAGCCGACGCCACTCAGCGCCTGGAATACAATCGCGAGCAGGCTCGCTCCTACAAGGATCACCGAACTATTCAGGAAGTTGCCATGAGCTTTATCACCGAAATCAAAACCTTCGCCGCCCTGGGCAGTGGAGTCATCGGCAGCGGTTGGGTGTCCCGCGCCCTCGCCCACGGTCTCGACGTTGTGGCCTGGGACCCGGCGCCCGGTGCCGAGGCAGCCTTGCGCAAACGCGTTGCCAACGCCTGGGGAGCCCTGGAAAAACAAGGCCTGGCCCCTGGCGCCTCACAGGATCGCCTGCGCTTTGTCGCGACCATCGAAGAATGCGTTCGCGACGCCGATTTCATCCAGGAAAGTGCCCCGGAACGCCTGGAACTGAAACTGGAACTGCACAGCAAAATCAGCGCCGCCGCCAAGCCCGACGCGTTGATCGGCTCCAGCACTTCCGGCCTGTTGCCGAGCGAATTCTACGAGAGCGCCACACACCCGGAACGCTGCGTGGTCGGCCATCCGTTCAACCCGGTTTACCTGCTGCCATTGGTCGAAGTGGTCGGTGGCAAAAACACCGCACCTGAAGCGGTACAAGCGGCGATGAACGTCTATGAATCCCTCGGCATGCGCCCGTTGCATGTACGCAAGGAAGTACCGGGCTTCATCGCCGACCGCTTGCTCGAAGCGTTGTGGCGCGAGGCGCTGCACCTGGTCAACGACGGCGTGGCGACCACCGGTGAAATCGACGACGCGATTCGTTTCGGCGCGGGCCTGCGCTGGTCGTTCATGGGCACCTTCCTGACCTACACCCTGGCCGGCGGCGATGCCGGCATGCGCCACTTCATGGCACAGTTCGGCCCGGCGCTGCAGTTGCCGTGGACCTACCTGCCGGCGCCGGAGCTGACCGACAAGTTGATCGATGACGTGGTCGATGGCACCCGCGAGCAATTGGGCAAACACAGCATTTCGGCGCTGGAGCGCTATCGTGATGACTGCCTGCTGGCGGTGCTGGAGGCGGTGAAGACCACCAAAGAGAAGCATGGGATGAGCTTTAGCGAATAACAGGTCTGGCCCCATCGCGGGCAAGCCCGCTCCCACAGGTTTTGTGAACAGCGCAAGAACTGTGGGAGCGGGCTTGCCCGCGATGAGGGCGGCGCAGTCACTACACCTATTGGATAAGTCCTCATGCCCACCCTCACCACTTACAGCACCACAATCATCCCCGATTGGGTCGACTACAACGGCCACCTGCGCGACGCGTTTTATCTGCTGATTTTCAGCTATGCCACCGATGCGCTGATGGACCGGCTAGGCATGGACAGCAACAACCGCGAAGCCAGCGGCCACTCGTTGTTTACCCTGGAGTTGCACCTCAACTACCTGCATGAAGTGAAACTCGACGCTGACGTTGAAGTGCACACGCAGATCATCGGTCACGACAGCAAACGCCTGTACCTCTATCACAGCCTGCATCTTGTGGGCGATGACAAGGCGCTGGCGGGCAACGAGCAAATGCTGCTGCATGTCGACCTCGCCGGGCCGCGTTCCGCGCCCTTCAGCGAAGACACCCTGGGCCGACTGCAAGCCATGGTCGCCGAACAAACCGACCTGCCAACCCCCGAGTACATTGGCCGAGTGATCGCGTTACCCCCAAAAAAATAACAAGGAGATCGCCATGAACACCGCCGCCGCTTTTGCCGACTTCCGTACTTACCCGTTGATCAGCGCGCTGAAGGGCGTGCAGGTCATGGACGATCATGTTCTGGTGGAGTGGGCCGACAACCGCGTCAGCCCGTTTCATCATCAGTGGCTACGGGACAACTGCCCATGCCCGCAATGCGTCTACACCGTCACCCGCGAGCAGGTCCTGGAGATCGTCGACGTTCCGGAACACCTGATGCCCGCAGAGGCCAGCGTCGATGCTGAAGGTTGCCTGCGCGTCCAGTGGCAGGACGGCCACCTCAGCCGCTTCGATCCGGGCTGGCTGCGCGCCCACGCGTATGACGACGAATCCCGTGCCGAGCGCCAGGCTGGCAAACCGAAGGCCAGGCTCTGGCACAGCGATCTGCAACTGCCGGTTTTCGACTACGCGGCGCTGATGCAGGACAACGACGCTTTGCTGCAATGGCTGCTGGCGGTTCGCGATGTCGGCCTGACCCAGGTCCGTGGCGTGCCCACCGAGCCCGGCTCATTGAAGTTGATCGCGCAGCGGATTTCGTTCATTCGCGAAAGCAATTTCGGCGTGCTGTTCAACGTGCAATCCAAGGCCGATGCCGACAGCAACGCCTACACCGCTTTCAACCTGCCGTTGCACAGCGATTTGCCGACCCGTGAGCTGCAACCGGGGCAGCAGTTCCTGCATTGCCTGGTCAACGACGCCGAGGGTGGCGAGAGCATTTTTGTCGACGGCTTTGCCATCGCCGAGGCGTTGCGCCAGGAAGATCCGCAAGCCTTTCAAAGCCTCTGCGAAATCCCGGTGGAGTTCCGCAACAAGGACCGTCACAGCGACTACCGCTGCCTCGCGCCGATCATCGCCCTGAACGCTTCAGGACAGGTGTCGGAAATCCGCATGGCCAACTTTCTGCGCGGCCCGTTCGATGCGTCGGTGGAGCAGATGCCCCGGCTGTATCGTGCCTATCGGCGCTTTATCGCGATGACGCGCGAACCCCGGTTCCGCTTGATGCAACGACTCAATCCTGGCGAACTCTGGTGCTTCGACAACCGCCGTACGCTGCACGCCCGCAACGCCTTCGACCCTGCCACCGGTGCCCGACATTTCCAGGGTTGCTATGTGGACCGCGATGAGTTGTTGTCGCGCATCCTGGTATTGCAACGCTAGACCGCGTCACACCTCCCCTGTGGGAGCTGGCTTGCCAGCGATGGCGGTGCACCTGTCACACCGCGTCGCCCCATTCGCCAGCAAGCCGGCTCCTACAGACAGGCCAAAAAAAGCCCCGATCAAGCCGTGACAAGATCGAGGCAGAAGGTACTGTTGAGGAGCTGCGCGCGAGGGTGACCAAACCTTCGTGAAGCCAGCTGAATCCAGTGTGCCCACTCCCTTGACCGGGAAGTTAGCCGAAAACGACCTGTTCATAGCCAATGCGGCCATTGCGACAATTCGCCCTTGCCCCCACTTCGCACCCCTACCAGAATCGAGCCACGACACCGTTCCCAGAAGAAGGATTTGCGTCATGATGCACGCCGATTTGATTGACCAGGAAGACCTGTTGGGCCAGCTCAAGGCATTGGGTTTTCAAGTACCGAACGGCTCCACGGCCGAGCAGGCTTGCGAATGTGCGGTACGAGGTTTGAACAACGAACGGGCGATCGTGCTGCGCACGATGGTCAAGCAGATGTACACCAGCAGCGCGACCATCCTGCCCGCCGTGCGCCAGGCCATCGACAGGCAATTGCTGCCGGCGTTGGCGGAGTATCAGCAGAGCCACCGCGCCTGATAGATCCCATCGCGAGCCAGCTCGCTCCCACATGGGATTGGCGTTGAACACACCCTCTGTGAACAACCCAAAAACCTGTGGAAGCGAGCTGGCTCGCGATGAAGTCCCCTCGGTTTAGAGCCTTACACTGGCAAATGTCGACTCGTTGCGCGCCTGACTCAACGCTGACAACGGTCCGGACAACGGCGACAGCACCAGCGCTTGCGGCAGCGGCATCATCGCCACCTGCTGGGTGGTATTGGAGCCTACGCGCTCGTCACGCGGCGGAATGCCGAAGTATTCGCGGTAGCACTTGGAGAAGTGCGGCGTGGACACGAAGCCACAGACCGACGCCACTTCGATGATCGACATCGGCGTTTGCTTGAGCAATTGCCGTGCGCGGATCAGGCGCAGTTTCAGGTAGTAACGCGACGGCGAGCAGTGCAGGTACTTCTGGAACAGCCGCTCCAGCTGACGACGGGACACGGCGACATACACCGCCAGTTCGTCGAGGTCGATCGGCTCTTCGAGGTTGGCCTCCATCAGCGCGACGATTTCCTGCAATTTCGGCTGGTTGGTGCCGAGCATGTGCTTGAGCGGCACGCGCTGGTGATCCTGTTCGTTGCGGATACGCTCGTAGACGAACATCTCGGAAATCGCGGCCGACAGTTCACGACCGTGATCGCGGCTGATCAGGTGCAGCATCATGTCCAGGGGCGCGGTGCCACCGGAACTGGTGAAGCGGTTACGGTCGAGGGTGAACAGACGCGTACTCATGGCTACACGCGGGAAGGCTTCCTGCATCGCGGCCAGGCATTCCCAGTGCACGCTGCAGTCGAAACCGTCCAGCAGGCCGGCGCACGCCAGCGCCCAGCTGCCGGTGCAGACCGCGCCAAGGCGACGGGACTGACGCGCCTGGCTCTGCAGCCATGACACGTGTTCGCGGGTAACAGTGCGTTGAATACCGATACCGCCGCAGACAATCACGGTGTCCAGGGGTGGTGCTTTGTGCATGGAGGCGTCGGGGGTGATCTGCAGACCGTCACTGGCCCAGACCTGACCGCCATCGACTGTGAGGGTGGTCCAGCGATACAGCTCGCGACCGGACAATTGGTTGGCCATTCGCAGAGGCTCCACAGCGGAAGCCAGGGAAATCAGCGTGAAATTGTCCAGCAGCAAAAAGCCGATGGATTGAGGCGCACGGTTCTGGGGTTGGGCCCCTGAGTTGAACGACGTCATCGCGGTATCTCCTCACACAAAGCGGGTGATGGCCTCAGGCGGAGGCTCTTGTTATTGCCATCGTTCTCGCGTGGGAGACGGGCTTTGTAATGACAGAGCAAATGCCATGCCTAAATTTGAATGCGCGTTCAATAACTCCTAAAAACGACGTCGGAATGAGTCTGCATATGACGCGCGGCGAGTAGGGTTAAGGCGGCCATCAGGCGGGACTGGTGCGCTGCCCCGTTGCGTGTGAGCAAATCGGTAGCACTTGTGGGAACAGGGCTGAAACGATGCGGAAAAGAGTGTCACCGCAGGCACAGGTGACAGGCGGTCAGGGTCCCTGGCGATCCCTGACCTCGGGGTCATGATTTACCTGTTTGCGACGCGCCAAAAGGTGGCGCGTTTGAGATCGGATGTTCACTTAGCGCGCAGTTTTGACTGGTCTGACGCTATCGCTGGCCAGCCAGCTCCCACAGTGATGTGTGGTGTGATCCAGATATCAGACACACCGAAGAACCTGTGGGAGCTGGCTTGCCAGCGATTGGGGCCACCTCGGTCTCAGCACTCTACAGCGCTGACCGCCAACCCACCCCGCGACGTCTCCTTATATTTGTCATGCATGTCGGCACCCGTATCGCGCATGGTGCGGATCACCCGATCCAGGGAGATGAAATGCTGACCATCGCCGCGCAAGGCCATCTGTGCCGCGTTGATCGCTTTGACGGCGGCAATCGCGTTGCGCTCGATGCACGGCACCTGCACCAGCCCGCCCACCGGGTCGCAGGTCAGGCCGAGGTTATGTTCGAGGCCGATTTCCGCTGCGTTGCACAGTTGCTCCGGCGTGGCGCCGAGGATTTGCGCCAGCCCGGCCGCGGCCATGGCGCAGGCCGAACCGACCTCCCCCTGGCAACCGACTTCGGCACCGGAGATCGAAGCGTTTTTCTTGCACAGAATCCCGACGGCCGCCGCGCTGAGGAAGTAGTCGACGACGTTGGCGTCGGTCACGTCTTCGCTGAACTTCATAAAGTAGTGCAACACCGCCGGAATGATCCCCGCCGCGCCATTGGTCGGTGCCGTGACCATGCGCCCGCCGGCCGCGTTTTCTTCGTTGACCGCCAGGGCGAACAGGTTGACCCACTCCATGGCGCTGAGCGTCGAGCCGATCACGTTGGGTTTGTTCAACTCCTGCAGGCTGCGATGCAGCTTGGCCGCGCGCCGGCGCACATTCAGGCCGCCGGGCAGAATGCCTTCGTGCTTGAGGCCATGATCCACGCAATCCTGCATGGCGCGCCAGAGCGTCATCAGGCCGCTGCGTATTTCGTCTTCGCTGCGCCAGACCTTCTCGTTGGCCATCATTAATTCAGCCACACGCAAGTCGTGCTTTTTGCACAGTTCCAACAGCTCGGCGGCGCTGGAGAAATCGTAAGGTAATACGGTGCTGTCGAGGTCGACGACACCGCTGGATGCCTGGGCTTCATCGACGACAAAACCACCGCCGACTGAATAGTAGGTGTCGCGATGCAACTCACCCTGATCGTCTTCGACAATCAGGGTCATGGCGTTGGGATGGAACGGCAGGTTCTCGTCGATCAGGCGCATGTCGCGGCCCCAGATGAATGGCACCGACAAACGACCGTCGAGCAACAGCGTATGGGTTTCGCGCAGGGTGGCGATGCGAATGCCGATTTGCGACGGATCGATCGCATCCGGCCATTCGCCCATCAGGCCCATGATCACCGCATTGTCGCTGCCGTGGCCGATGCCCGTGGCCGACAACGAACCGAAAAGCCGGACTTCGACGCGCCGTACTTGCTCCAGCAACCCGCGTTCACGCAAGCCTTGCACGAACAGCGCCGCCGCCCGCATAGGCCCCACGGTGTGCGAACTGGAAGGGCCGATGCCGATTTTGAACAGGTCGAAAACACTGATAGCCATTACTGCCGGACTCCTGGATGTGCCAATTCCAGGCGCAAAAGCGCCCGGTGACGGAGCTGCTACGCTCAAGCTGCAATCCGTCAGGATGGCCGCATCATCAGGCTTTTAATGTGTCGCTCGGCGTCTCACACCGACGCACTCATGCCCACTAACGCCGCGTGTCTTTTACGTCGCGTTTTCGCCGTTTTTTCGCGAGGCGCAGAGGGAAATCGGGCTGAAAAAAGCTGTAAACGACGTCACTGACACTGGATGCGACCATCCCTGTACTGGTTACGACGCACCCTGTAGGCGTCAGATTTTCACTGGTACATGATCGTATCGACTCGATTGCAAGGCGCCGTGGTAGAGCTGTCTCCAAAACGCCATCCAACCGCAACCCATAAGTGCGGTGGTCCCAGTCGGAACACTGCCAAAAAAAACACCAAGGAGTCCATCCATGAAAGGTTCCCCGTCGTTGTTGTTGGCCGCCATGCTTAGTCTGCCGCTCCTGGCGCAAGCCGCCGAGCCGGCACAATGCAGTACCGTAAACTTCTCCGATGTCGGCTGGACCGACATCACCGCGACAACCGCAACCACCAGCGTCGTACTCGATGCCCTCGGCTACAAGACCAAGACCACAATGATTTCCGTGCCGGTGACCTACAAGTCGCTGGCCGATGGCAAGAACATGGATGTCTTCCTGGGGAACTGGATGCCGACCATGGAAAACGACATCAAGGCCTACCGCGATGCCGGCACCGTGGACACCGTGCGCACCAACCTCAAAGGCGCCAAATACACCCTGGCGGTCCCACAGGCCCTGTATGACAAAGGCCTGCACGATTTCGCCGACATCGCCAAGTTCAAGAAAGAGCTCGATGGCAAGATCTACGGGATCGAACCGGGCAATGACGGTAACCGCCTGATCCAGAGTATGATCGACAAGAACGCCTTCGGCCTCAAAGACGCCGGTTTCAAAGTGGTTGAATCCAGTGAAGCCGGCATGCTCTCCCAGGTCGACCGCGCGCAGAAACGCGACACCGCCGTGGTGTTCCTCGGCTGGGCCCCCCACCCGATGAACAAGCGTTTCAAAATCCAATACCTCACCGGCGGCGACGATTATTTCGGCCCGGATTTCGGTGCAGCAACCGTCCTGACCAATACCCGCAAGGGGTACGCCCAGGAATGCAGCAACGTGGGTCAGTTGCTGAAGAATCTGGAGTTCACTGTCGACATGGAAAGCACCCTCATGGGCAACATCCTGGACGACAAGATGAAGCCTGACGCGGCCGCCAAGGCCTGGCTGAAAAAGAATCCACAGGTGCTCGATACCTGGCTCGCTGGCGTGACCACCATTGACGGTAAACCAGGCCTGGAGGCCGTGAAAGCCAAGCTCGCGCAGTAATCGCTTACGCCGGGCGGGCTAGCCCGCCCGGGCTGTTTATTTCCTTGCATGCGGACGTTCACTACCATGCTGATTGATCAGAAAATCCCCCTAGGCCAGTACATCGCGGGCTTCGTTGAATGGTTGACGCAACACGGCGCCAGCACCTTCGACGCAATCGCCGTGACACTGGAAACGATGATCCACGGCGTGACTTTTGCGCTGACCTGGTTCAACCCGCTGGCATTGATCGGCCTCATCGCGCTACTGGCACACTTCATCCAACGCAAATGGGGCCTGACCGTATTCGTCATTGCCTCCTTTCTGCTGATCCTCAATCTGGGTTACTGGCAGGAAACCATGGAAACCCTCGCCCAGGTGATGTTCGCCACCCTGGTCTGCGTAGTCATCGGTGTCCCCCTGGGCATCGTCGCCGCGCACAAACCGATGTTCTACACGCTGATGCGTCCGGTACTCGATCTGATGCAGACCGTACCGACGTTCGTGTACCTCATTCCTACCCTGACCCTTTTCGGTCTGGGTGTGGTCCCGGGCCTGATTTCGACGGTGGTGTTCGCGATTGCCGCGCCCATCCGCCTGACCTACCTGGGTATCCGCGATGTTCCGGAAGAATTGATGGACGCCGGCAAGGCCTTTGGCTGCTCGCGCCGTCAGTTGCTCTCGCGAATCGAACTGCCCCACGCCATGCCAAGCATCGCGGCCGGCATCACCCAGTGCATCATGCTGTCGTTGTCGATGGTGGTGATCGCGGCACTGGTGGGCGCCGATGGCCTGGGCAAACCGGTGGTCAACGCACTGAATACCGCTGATATCGCCCTGGGCTTCGAAGCCGGCCTGGCGATCGTACTGCTGGCGATCATGCTCGACCGTATCTGCAAACAACCCGACGCCAAAGTAGGGGGTGACGCATGAGCATTATTCGCTTCGATAACGTCGACGTTATCTTCTCCAAGGATCCACGCGAGGCACTCAAGCTGCTGGATCAAGGCATGACCCGTAACGAGATCCTGAAAAAGACCGGGCAGATCGTGGGGGTCGAAAAGGCCAGCCTGGATATCGAAAAAGGTGAAATCTGCGTACTGATGGGCTTGTCCGGTTCCGGCAAATCCAGCCTGTTGCGCTGCATCAACGGCCTCAACACCGTCAGCCGCGGCAAGCTGTTCGTCGAGCACGAAGGCAAGCAGATCGACATTGCGTCCTGTACCCCCGCAGAACTGAAAATGATGCGCACCAAGCGCATTGCGATGGTGTTCCAGAAGTTCGCCCTGATGCCCTGGCTGACAGTGCGCGAGAACATCAGCTTCGGCCTCGAAATGCAGGGCCGTCCCGAGAAAGAACGGCGCAAACTGGTGGACGACAAGCTTGAGCTGGTGGGCCTGACCCAGTGGCGCAACAAGAAACCCAACGAGCTGTCCGGTGGTATGCAACAACGCGTGGGCCTGGCCCGCGCCCTGGCGATGGACGCCGACATTCTGCTGATGGACGAACCGTTCTCGGCGCTCGACCCGCTGATCCGCCAGGGCCTGCAGGACGAACTGCTGGAACTGCAACGCAAGCTGAGCAAAACCATTGTGTTCGTGAGCCACGACCTCGATGAAGCCCTGAAGCTCGGCAGCCGTATCGCGATCATGAAAGACGGCCGGATCATCCAGTACAGCGTGCCGGAAGAGATCGTGCTGAACCCGGCGGACGACTACGTGCGAACCTTCGTGGCCCACACCAACCCGCTGAACGTCCTGTGCGGTCGCAGCCTGATGCGCACCCTGGACAACTGCAAGCGCATCAACGGTTCGGTATGCCTCGATCCTGGCGGCGATTCCTGGCTGGACCTGGCGGAAGGCAACACCATCAAGGGCGCACGCCAGAACGGCTCGGCACTGGACCTGCAGAACTGGGTACCGGGTCAGGCGGTGGAAGGTTTGGGTCGTCGGCCAACGCTGGTGGATTCGAACATCGGCATGCGCGATGCACTGCAGATTCGTTATCAGACCGGCAACAAACTGGTGCTGCACGACAACAACCACGTGGTCGGGATCCTCGGCGACAGCGAGCTGTACCACGCGCTGCTCGGCAAGAACCTGGGGTAAGGCAACACACACAAAAACGCCGCGAGAGGATCGCGGCGTTTTTGTTTATCGGGATATAGGGCAATCCAGAGTTGAATCTGATGCCCCCATCGCCAGCAGGCTGGCTCCCACAGGGGCATGTATTCCAATGTGGGAGCCAGCCTGCTGGCGATGAAGCGGACGCGGTGCTTCAGACCCAAACACCGCGCACTTGCTGTTTAGCTGTACACCCGGCCAAGGAGCTGCCGATGGCTTTCAAACTGATCGAGCACGTCACGGGTGATCTGATCCTGGGTGAAGCCCATCAAGTCGTAGTCCTGGCTGCCGTTGTGCAGGTACACCTCGGCGCGGTAGTAACGCTGGCGCGTTTCATCCGACTGAGCCGATTCGGTTGGCGTGGCCAGGTAGCCGTCCAGGCTCACTTCGTAGACAAACGGGTTGCCCTCTTCCATCTCGACCCGCACGCCCATGCAACGCTTGGACTTGCCCAGCAGCGTCTGAACTTCCAGGCCTTGAGCACGCATTTGCGCCGTCGCATCCTGCAACGCCGGACTCACATGCTTGTCCATGAAACGCTGAACGATCGACTGGCTCGGTTGCAGGTCCAGTTGCGTCAAGCGCTCGCTGAAACCACGACGACCGCGCGCCGCCAACTCGGCTTGTTCCTGTTCGATCTGCACGTCCTGGCGCATGGCCTTGTGCAAGCCGAACATGAAGAACACCAGCACCACCGAGAACGGCAAACCAGCCAGCACGACCATGGTTTGCATCGCTTCGAAGTTACCGGCGAACAGCAGGCCAATGGTCACCAGGGTGATCACCACCGACCAGAAGATCCGCAGCCAGTGCGGGGCGTCTTCATCGACGTTGCCGCCCTTGCACGAAAGGTTGGCCATCATCACCGCGCCGGAATCCGCCGGGGTCAGGAACAGCACGAAACCGACAAAGATCGACACGCCGATCACAACCTTCGACGCCGGGTAATGCTCCAGCAATTGGTAGATCGCCATGGACGGCTGCTCCAGCGCCGTCTTGCCGAGCTCCACCGCACCGTGGTTCATCACCAGGTCCAGCGCCGAGTTACCGAAGATCGACAGCCACGCCAGGGTGAAACCCAGCGGAATCAGCAGCACGCCGGCCACCATCTCACGCACCGTGCGACCACGGGAGATACGCGCGACGAACATGCCCACGAATGGCGCCCAGGAAATCCACCAGGCCCAGTAGAACAGGGTCCACAGGCCCAACCAGCGGTCGGACTTCTCACTGTCGCCTTCGTACACATAGAGGTCGAAGGTTTTCAGCACCACGCCGTTCAGGTAATCACCGACGTTCTGCACAAAGCCGTTGAGCAGGTGCAGGGTCGGGCCGAACAGCAGCACGAAAATCAGCAGGCCGCTGAACAGCACGATGTTCAGGTTGGACAGACGACGGATGCCGTTTTCCACACCCGACACCGCAGCGATGGTCGCCACGGTGCTCATCACGATGATGACGATCAGCAGGTTGGTGTTGCTGTGCTGCATGCCGAACAGGTTTTCAAGGCCCGACGACACTTGCAGCGAACCAATCCCCAGGTTGGTCACCAGACCCAACAGGGTCACGAACATGCCGAAGCCGTCCACCGCATGACCCGCCGCGCCCTTGACCCACCGTTCGCCCACCAGCGGGTACAACGCCGAACGCAACGCCAGCGGCTGGTTATGCCGATAGGCAAAGTACGCCACGGCCAGGCCGACCAGCGCATAGATCGCCCAGCCGTGCAGGCCCCAGTGCAGGAATGTCAGCTGAACCGCCTGACGCGCGGCGAGGTTGCTGCCCGCCACGCCTTCCGGCGGGTTGAAATAGTGGTCCAGCGGCTCGGACGCACCGAAGTACAACAGCGAGATGCCGATACCCGACGAGAACAGCATCCCCGCCCAGGCGCCGTAGCTGAAGTCCGGCGTGTCGTCCTTGCTGCCGAGCTTGAGCTTGCCGTAGGACGAAAACGCCAGGCCGACGACGAAAATCAGATAGGCGGCGATCACCACCATGTAGTACCAGCCGAAGCTGCGGGACAACCAGGCCTGAGCGGTGCCGAGCATTCTGCCGGCCTCTTGCGGGGCGATGATCAGAATGGCGGTCAACAACAGAATCAACGCGGTAGAGGTGTAGAACACCCAACCGTTGACCGTCACCTTTTCTGGTGGGGTCTTTATTAGCGAGGCAGAACTCATGGCACAGATGCTCCAGGCAGTGCGAGAGAAGAACGCAAGGCAGTGTGGTACCCGACCAATCGGTTAGTGGGCAGCCGACCGGTGGGTGATATAAAGACACGCCGAAAAAAGCCCGAAGCCCCGCAGACGCCAGCGCGTACAGGGTTCGAGCGTTTTCGGATGCCGGTTTTTCGCCATTTACATGTAGGAAAAATCTGTAAGCAGCGACGATTTGTCGCAGATCTTATTCTTTGTTGATTGAACGTTCAATCAAAACAAAATAGACTGGCCTCAGTCCGGTGGTCGTTCTTCGTCCGCCGGAAGGCCTAAGGAGATGTGCAAGATGCCCAAGGTCGGTATGCAACCCATCCGTCGCCAGCAATTGATCGAAGCCACTTTGCAGGCCGTCGATCAGGTCGGAATGGGGGACGCCAGCATTGCGCTGATCGCCCGTTTGGCCGGTGTCTCGAATGGCATCATCAGTCACTATTTTCAGGACAAGAACGGCCTGATCGCCGCCACGATGCGGTATCTGATGAGCGTCCTGAGCGAGAGCGTCACCCTGCGCCGACAGGCGCTGGCGGATGACAGCCCCCGGGCGCATCTGCGGGTGATCATCGAAGGCAACTTCGACGCCAGCCAGGTCAATGGCCCGGCAATGAAAACCTGGCTGGCCTTCTGGGCCACCAGCATGCACCAGCCGTCTTTGCACAGGTTGCAGCGGATCAACGATCACCGTCTGTATTCCAACCTGTGCTGCCAGTTCCGCCGCGTGTTGCCGCTCGATCAAGCGCGCAGCGCCGCCCGTGGACTGGCAGCCCTCATTGACGGGTTGTGGTTGCGCGGCGCGTTGTCGGGAGACGCTTTCGACACCGGGCAGGCGCAGCAGATCGCTTACGAATACATGGATATCCAATTGGCCAAGCAGGTGAGTTAGAGCACACATAACCGCTCGACCCCTGAACCGCCACCGACCCGCGACGCCAAGGCTGCACGGCACGCCCGGTGGTTAACGCCAACCACTTATGCTCTTGCGAGGACAATATGGCCCGTTTCGAACTGCAAAAACTCTACATCGATGGCGCGTACTCCGACGCCAGCAGCGACGCCACTTTCGAAGCCATCAACCCGGCTAACGGTGAAGTCCTCGCAAAGGTACAGCGTGCAACCAAGGACGACGTCGAGCGCGCGGTGGTCAGCGCTGAAAAGGGTCAGAAAATCTGGGCGGCAATGACCGCGATGGAGCGTTCGCGCATCCTGCGTCGCGCCGTGGACATCCTGCGTGAGCGCAACGATGAGCTGGCCGCCCTGGAAACCCTGGACACCGGCAAGGCATATTCCGAAACCCGCTACGTCGACATCGTCACCGGCGCTGACGTGCTGGAGTACTACGCAGGTCTGGTGCCCGCCATCGAAGGCGAACAGATCCCGCTGCGGACCACCTCGTTCGTCTACACCCGTCGCGAGCCGCTGGGCGTCGTGGCCGGTATCGGCGCGTGGAACTACCCGATTCAGATCGCCCTGTGGAAATCCGCGCCAGCCCTGGCGGCCGGTAACGCGATGATCTTCAAGCCAAGCGAAGTCACTTCCCTGACGACCCTGAAACTGGCCGAGATCTACACCGAGGCTGGCCTGCCAGCTGGCGTGTTCAACGTTCTGACCGGCAGCGGCCGCGAAGTCGGCACCTGGCTGACCGAGCACCCGCGCATCGAAAAAGTTTCGTTCACCGGCGGCACCGACACCGGCAAGAAAGTCATGGCCAGCGCTTCGAGCTCTTCGCTCAAGGACGTGACCATGGAACTGGGCGGCAAATCCCCGCTGATCATCTGCGACGACGCCGACCTCGATCGCGCTGCCGACACCGCAATGATGGCCAACTTCTACAGCTCCGGTCAGGTCTGCACCAACGGCACTCGCGTATTCGTGCCGAAGCACCTCAAAGCTGCTTTCGAAGCCAAGATCGTTGAACGCGTTGCGCGCATCCGAGTCGGCAATCCGCAAGACGAAAACACCAACTTCGGCCCGCTGGTCAGCTTCGCCCACATGGAAAGCGTGCTGGGCTACATCGCCAAGGGCAAGGAAGAAGGTGCCCGCCTGCTGTGCGGCGGCGAACGTCTTACCGACGGTGAATTCGCCAAGGGCGCGTTCGTGGCCCCGACCGTGTTCACTGACTGCACTGACGACATGACCATCGTCCGTGAAGAAATCTTTGGCCCGGTGATGGCGATCCTCACCTACGAAACCGAAGAAGAAGTGATCCGTCGCGCCAACGACACCGACTTCGGCCTGGCCGCCGGTATCGTCACCCGCGACCTGAACCGCGCTCACCGCGTGATTCATCAACTGGAAGCCGGTATCTGCTGGATCAACGCCTGGGGCGAATCCGACGCCAAGATGCCGGTTGGCGGTTACAAGCAGTCGGGTGTGGGTCGTGAGAATGGCATCAGCTCGCTGAACAACTTCACCCGCATCAAATCGGTACAGGTCGAGCTGGGTGAGTACGTCTCGGTATTTTGATTAGCTGATCCAGCTACAAGCGGCAAGCTTCAAGCTGCAAGTAAAAGCAGTTTGGTTTGCCGCTCAATCTCAGCACCGCTCGCTGCTCTCTCTTGCAGCTTGAAGCTTGCAGCTTGAAACTCCCGGAGGGCCTATGTCCCAAGAATTCGATTACATCATCATCGGTGCCGGCTCGGCCGGTAACACCCTGGCGACCCGTCTGACTGAAGACGAAGGCGTCACCGTCCTGCTGCTCGAAGCGGGCGGCCCGGACTACCGTTCCGACTTCCGCACGCAGATGCCGGCCGCCCTGGCGTTCCCGCTGCAAGGGCGTCGCTACAACTGGGCCTACGAAACCGATCCGGAACCCCACATGGACGGTCGTCGCATGGAGTGCGGGCGCGGCAAGGGCCTGGGCGGTTCTTCGCTGATCAACGGCATGTGCTACATCCGCGGCAACGCCATGGACTACGACGGCTGGGCCAAACTGCCAGGCCTGGAAGACTGGTCGTATCTGGACTGCCTGCCGTATTTCCGCAAAGCGGAAACACGCGACATCGGCCCCAACGACTACCATGGTGGCGAAGGCCCGGTCAGCGTGACCACGCCCAAGGCCGGCAACAACCCGCTGTTCCACGCCATGGTCGAGGCCGGCGTGCAGGCCGGTTACCCGCGTACCGAAGACTTGAACGGCTACCAGCAAGAAGGCTTCGGCCCGATGGACCGTACCGTGACGCCCAAGGGCCGTCGCTCCAGTACCGCGCGCGGCTACCTGGACATCGCCAAGAAGCGTTCGACCCTGACCATCGTTACCCACGCCCTGACCGACAAGATCCTGTTCGAAGGCAAGCGTGCGGTCGGCGTGCGTTACCTGGTCGGCGCCGCCGAAGAGCGTGTCGAGGTCAAGGCACGCAAGGAAGTGCTGTTGTGCTCCGGCGCCATCGCTTCGCCGCAGATCCTGCAACGCTCCGGTGTCGGCCCGGCCGAACTGTTGAAAAAGCTCGATATTCCGGTGGTCCACGACCTGCCGGGCGTCGGTGAAAACCTGCAGGACCACCTTGAGCTGTACCTGCAATACGCGTGCACCCAACCGGTCTCGCTGTACCCATCGCTGTTGTGGTGGAACCAGCCGGCCATCGGTGCCGAATGGCTGTTCAACGGCACCGGCATCGGCGCCAGCAACCAGTTCGAAGCCGGCGGTTTCATCCGCACCCGTCCGGAATTCGAGTGGCCGAACATCCAATACCACTTCCTGCCGGTAGCGATTAACTACAACGGCAGCAACGGTGTGAAAGAGCACGGCTTCCAGGCGCACATGGGGTCCATGCGTTCGCCGAGCCGCGGGCGTATCCAGGCCAAGTCCAAGGACCCGCGCCAGCACCCGAGCATCCTGTTCAACTACATGGCCACCGAGCAGGACTGGCAGGAGTTCCGCGACGGCATCCGCCTGACCCGCGAAATCATGCAACAGCCGGCACTGGACGCCTTCCGTGGCCGCGAAATCAGCCCCGGCATCGACGTGCAAACCGACGAGCAACTGGACAAGTTCATCCGCGAGCACGCTGAAACCGCGTTCCACCCGTCCTGCTCGTGCAAGATGGGCACCGACGAGATGGCCGTGGTCGATGGCGAAGGTCGCGTGCATGGCATGCAGGGTCTGCGCGTGGTCGACGCCTCGATCATGCCGATCATCACCACCGGCAACCTCAACGCGCCCACGATCATGATCGCCGAGAAAATCGCCGACAAGATCCGTGGTCGCAAGCCACTGCCACGCAGCAAGGCTGCCTACTACGTGGCCGGAGATGCGCCGGTGAAGGGCAAGCCGGTGCGGGAAGTGAGCCAGGCAACTCAGTAACAGTTCACAAACGGCCTCAATCAAAACCGCCAACCTTTCCGGGTTGGCGGTTTTTTTTGGCTAACACGATCTACTTACACAAAAATCCTCACATCAAGTAACTAAAAATAAACTAAAGCCACCGAACAAAAAACTCGTAACACTTGCGTTCAGACCCACTTAAAAACTTCCATTACTATCCGCGCCCCGCTCCACGGGACAGGAGAAATTTCAATGGAAATCAATAGTATGCCTAGCTTCTACCGAACCAAAGAACCCAGTTATTTTAAGGGTCGAATATCGACAGCCTATACAGCGGAGGCCCATTGATGGCGACTACGGATTCGCTCGTTCGATCCTCGGCTGCCAGCGTTTTTATTGAAGGAGCACGCGACGCAATCACCTTTGGTGTCGCGTTCATTTTCCTCTACTTATCCATAGGCATTTTAAGCGCGACGCAATCGCTATCGTTAAGCCAGGCGCTGGCAACGACTCTGTTGATATTTTCCACGCCACTGCAGTTTCTGCTGATACAAAGCTATAACGACGGGTGGATATTGCTTCCTATCATCGTGGCACTCAACGCTCGCTTTGTATTACTTTCCGCGACACTTGCCCCCTATATCAAAAACACTTCCACCCTGAAAACCATGGCTTCCTTGATTCTGATCACACCTTCGATATTCACGGGGTGCGTCACTCGATTCAAACGCAAAGCCGATCATCCCTTTACCTACATGATCGGCCTGGGCCTTCCCATATTCGGCATATCCATCATCTGTACCTACATCGGTTTCATCGCCGGCGCAGAGTTTACCTCCCCGGTCATCTATGCTGCGATGACACTGCTATTGCCGCTGCAATTCACCGCCTTGGCCGGTAAGCATTGGCCTCATTATTCGGAAGTATCGAGCTACTGGCTTGGTTTTATCGGTGCACCATTATTGGTCTATTTATTCAAGGACTACAGTTTGCTCTGCACGCCTTTTATTATCGGCGGATTGATCGTGCTGATTGAAAACAACTACAAAAAGCGCGAAGGCGTAACCCCATGACAATCTGGCTTCTTATTGCATTTTCCGCCCTGACCGCCTTTGCATTTCGTGCGCTGCCTTTTGCCTTCAAAAACAGCGCCGCGCTCACCCATACCCAAGGTTCCTTTTATCGATTCATCAGCTACAGCGCACAAGCAATGTTGGGCGTCATCATTTACGACACGGCATTCAACAAAAAGGATGCGCTGACCCTGTTCCAGCAATTTGAACCGCTGGATGCACTGAAGCTGGCCTTGCTGGTCGGCACCTTCATCGCAGTCGCGAAAACAAGGAAAATCCTGCCTGCTTTTTTTGCAAGCCTGTTCATATATGTCGCAGCTTTCGTCTATCTGAACGGCTGAAAGCAGGTCTGAGCCTGACAGTGGGGTTGATCGCGAGCAAGCTGCCATGCCTGTTCGCGAACACCATCAATAGCCAACTCGTCTCACGTCCTGCGTACTTCGCAATCCTTTCCTCCACTGCTCCACCCTTGATCCTCCCCCCTTCACAGGCCTAATCTAGCGCCACGCAATCGTTTCACCCCTCCCCTCGCAATGCCGCTTCGCCGTCACTCCATACAAGGAGGTTCCCGAATGTTCGATTTCCATCCCCAGCTCAAGCAGCGTTTTGCTGCCTTGCGCACGGGCGCTGAATTCTTTTCCCTGCGTTATGTGCGTGAGTCCGGCCAGTACCTGTCGGTGCGCAAGAACGTCGCCGAACCGCCGAGCCTGAGCCGTGACGAAGGGGCGATGCTGACGGTGCGGGTCAACGGTGTCGAAGCCTATGCCGCCACCAACGACCTGTCGCAACAGGGCCTGCAAGCCGCCCTCGAACGCGCCGAACAGCAAGCTCGCCGACTCAAGCCCCACGCCTTGCTGGACT
The DNA here is from genome assembly GCF_900105115.1 of Pseudomonas mohnii. Classification (NCBI taxonomy): domain Bacteria; kingdom Pseudomonadati; phylum Pseudomonadota; class Gammaproteobacteria; order Pseudomonadales; family Pseudomonadaceae; genus Pseudomonas; species Pseudomonas mohnii. The sequence continues at coordinate 3,776,704 of NZ_FNRV01000001.1, read as the reverse complement.
TGAGCGAACAGGCGGTGTCGACTGCTCGTGCCGATTACTTTTCGCCGAACCTCGACCAGCCCTTTCCGTCCCTGAGTGACTGTTACCAGTTGCTCGGCGCCGAATCCGCCGCCGTGCCCAAGGACGAGCGCCTGGTGAACTGGCAGGTGAGCATCGGCATCACCCACGTCGAGCAGATCTACCTCAACAGCGCCGGCGCCGAATTGCGTCAGGCTCAACGTTTCGTCTACCCCGGCCTCGACGTCACGGCCTACGACGGCAACGACAGTCAGACCCGCAGCCTCGGTCGCGAGAACTTCGGCCAACAGGGCGGCGCCGACGTCATCAGCCGTTGCGGCCTGATCGGTGCCGGACCGACCGTCGCCGACCAGGCGCTGCAATTGCTGCTGGCGCCGAACACTCCCCAAGGCCCGCGCGACCTGTTGCTGATGCCTGACCAAATGATGCTGCAGATCCACGAATCCATCGGCCACCCGCTGGAGCTGGATCGCATCCTCGGTGACGAACGCAATTACGCGGGCACCAGCTTCGTCAAAGCCGAAGACTTCGGCCGCCTGCAATACGGCTCGAAGCTGCTCAACGTGACCTTCGACCCGGACATCCCCGAACAGCTCGCCAGTTACGGCCATGACGACGACGGCAGCGCCGCCAGCAAACAGTTCCTGATCCGCGAAGGCCTGCTGCTGCGGCCATTGGGTGGTGCGTTGTCGCAATTCCGTGCCGGCCTGGAAGGCGTCGCCAACAGCCGCGCCTGCGGCTGGAACCGCCCGCCGATCGACCGCATGGCCAACCTCAATATCGAGCCTGGCGATCAGCCGCTTGCGCAACTGATCGGCAACATCGAGCACGGCATCTTGATGAGCACCAACCGCTCGTGGTCCATCGACGACGCGCGCAACAAGTTCCAGTTCGGCTGCGAATGGGGCCAGTTGATTGAAAACGGCGAACTCAAGGGCGTGGTGAAAAACCCGAATTACCGGGCGATTTCCGCGCAGTTCTGGAAGAGCCTCAGCGCTGTCGGCGATGCCAGCACCTTCAAAGTGCTCGGCACGCCTAACTGTGGCAAGGGCGAACCGAATCAGGTGATCCGCGTCGGCCATGCCTCGCCGGCCTGTGTGTTCAGCCATGTGGATGTGTTCGGAGGAGACGCCTGATGAGTCCATCGAAAACCCAGGCCGAGTCGTTCAAGGCATTGGTCGCCGGTTTGCGTGAGGCCCTGCGCGAACCGGAACAGTTCACCCTCAGCTATGCCGCCGAGTCGTCGGCCTTCGTGCGCTTCAACCACGCCCGGGTGCGCCAGTCCGGTCAGGTGCAGCAGGCGAGCATCGGTTTGAAATTGATCAACGAGGGTCGCCACGCGGATTTGCACATCACCCTGGCTGGCGACCCGGAAGTCGACTTGCAGCGTCTGTCCGAAGGCCTGCAACAGCTGCGCGAAACCTTGCCGCTGCTGCCACAGGATCCGTATCTGTTGCTGAACTACAACGGCTGGCAGAGCAAGAACCTGCAGGAGCATCCGCTGCCGAATACCGAGCAAGTGGTCGCTGAAATCGCGCAAGCGGCCGAAGGCCTGGATCTGGTCGGTTTCTATGCCGCCGGTCCTATCAGCCGTGGTTTTGCCAGCTCTGCCGGCGCCTTCGGCTGGCATCAGGCCAACAGTTTCAACTTCGATTTCAGCCTGTTCCATGAAAACGGCCAGGCGGTGAAAGCCAGCTACGCCGGGCACGACTGGAGCAGCGAAGGCTTCGCCAGGCGCTTCCGGCAGGCCCGCGAGCAGCTTGAGTTTCTGGGCCGACCGTTACGCACCTTGGCGCCCGGTCAGTACCGCGCCTACCTCGCGCCAGCGGCATTGGAAGAGATCATGAGCATGCTGTCCTGGGGCGGTTTTTCGGCGCAGTCGATTGCCAGCAAAAGCAGCCCGTTGCAGAAACTCTACGGGGGCGACCACGCGTTCAGTCCGCTGGTCTCGCTGGACGAAAAAGTCAGCGGCTCATTGAGTCCGGCGTTCTCCGACGAAGGCTATCCGCGCAGTGACCTCAAACTGATTGTCGAGGGCAAGGCGGGCGCGCAATTGGTGGGATCGCGCAGTGCCGCCGAATACGGCTTGACCGCCAACGGCGCAAGCGGCGGTGAATCGCCCAATGCCTTGAACATGAAGGGCGGTTCGTTGCCCGAAGCTGAAATCCTCAAGCAACTGGGCACTGGCTTGTACATCAGCAACCTGTGGTACCTGAACTACTCGGACCAACCGGCGGCGCGCCTGACCGGCATGACCCGGTTTGCGACGTTCTGGGTCGAGAACGGCGAGATTCAGGCGCCGGTCAGCACCATGCGTTTCGACGACAGCGCCTTCAGCCTGCTCGGCTCGCAGTTGGAGGCGTTGACTCAGGAACGCGAGATGCTGTTATCGGCCAGTACCTACAGCCAGCGGGCCACGGCGTCGGCGTTGTTGCCGGGGGCGTTGGTCAGCCGACTGACACTGACCCTGTAAATACCCAAACCCCTGTAGGAGCGAGACTGCTCGCGATGGTGGTGAACGATAGCGCGGGGAACCTGATACCCCGCGGCGTCCTTGAGTTCATCGTCGGAGCGCCGCCCGGAGCAGGCTCGCGCCTACAGGAACGGTGTAAAGCTCACATTGACAAGAGGTCCCATGCCTAACCGCCCTCCTCTCGACGCTGTCACCGCCCGCTGGGTGCCGTGGGTCGTCGCCATTGCCTTCTTCATGCAGTCCCTCGACGGGACGATCCTCAACACCGCCCTGCCGGCCATGGCCGCAGACCTTGCGGAAGACCCATTGCGCATGCAGGGTGTGATCATCGCCTACATGCTCACGGTCGCCTTGCTGATCCCGGCTTCGGGCTGGATCGCCGATCGCTTCGGCACCCGGAAAATCTTCTTCGGCGCGATCCTGCTGTTCAGCATCGGCTCATTGCTGTGCGCGCTGTCGACCAGCCTGACCCTGTTGATCGGCGCCCGGGTCATCCAGGGCCTGGGCGGTGCCCTGATGCTGCCGGTCGGGCGGCTGGTGGTGCTGCGGGCCTATCCGCGTTCGGAGCTGGTGCGCATCATGGGTTTCATCACCATTCCCGGACTGCTCGGCCCGTTGATCGGCCCGACCATGGGCGGCTGGATGGTGGAATACCTGACGTGGCACTGGATCTTCCTGATCAACCTGCCGGTGGGGCTGATCGGTTGTTATGCCGTGTGGAAATTCATCCCGGACCTGCGCGGCACCGAGCGCACCCGTTTCGATAGTCTGGGTTTCCTGCTGTTCGGCGCGGCGATGATTTTGATCACCATCGCCATGGAAGGTCTGGGAGAACTGCACCTGCCGCACCTGCGGGTGATGTTGCTGCTGTTCGGCGGCATGGCCTGTCTGGCGGCCTACTGGCTACGCGCCGGACACACCGAAAACCCGCTGTTCGCGCCTTCGCTGTTCAAGACCCGCACCTTCGCGGTCGGCATTCTCGGCAACCTGTTCGCCCGCTTGGGCAGCGGCGCCCTGCCGTTTCTGGTGCCGTTGCTGCTGCAGGTGGCGCTGGGCTATTCACCGTCCCTGGCCGGGATGAGCATGCTGCCGCTGGCGGCGGCCGCGATGATCGCCAAGTGGGTGGCGCGGCCGCTGATCGAGCGCCTGGGCTACCGCATCGTGCTGACCGGCAACACCTTGGCACTGGGCATCATGCTGGCGAGCATGGGTCTGGTCAGCGAACAGACGCCGTACTGGCTGCTGCTGTGCCTGCTGGCGATCCTGGGGGCGATCAACTCCTTGCAGTTCACTGCCATGAACACCGTGACCCTGATCGACCTCGATGACGCCAGCGCCAGCAGCGGCAACAGCCTGCTGTCGGTGGTCGCGCAATTGTCCCTGAGCCTGGGCGTGGCCTGCGCCGGTGCGTTGCTTGGCGGGTTCACGGCGAAGGTTGGAAATGATGGCGTGGAAACCGTGCTCGGCGCGTTCCAACTGACGTTTGTGACCGTCGGCATCATGGCGATGCTGGCTGCGACGATCTTCTCGCAGCTCTCAAAGGAAGACGGACGGCGCGTCAAACGTCCGGAACAACACATAGAGCCTTAGGGCGAATGGCCACAGGGCTGGTACACTGCGCGACATTTTGTTTTGCAGGCCAGTCCCGTGACCACCATCGCCACCGCTTTTAATACTTTGCCGCTGTCCGCCGCCATGCTGGCTAACCTCGACTCCCTCGGTTATGCCCAGATGACGCCGATCCAGGCGCAAAGCTTGCCGGTGATCCTCAAGGGGATGGACCTGATCGCCCAGGCCAAGACCGGCAGCGGCAAGACCGCAGCCTTCGGTATCGGCTTGTTGAACCCGATCAATCCGCGCTACTTCGGTTGCCAGGCACTGATCCTGTGCCCGACCCGCGAGCTGGCTGACCAGGTCGCCAAGGAAATCCGTCGCCTGGCCCGTGCCGAAGACAACATCAAGGTCCTGACCCTGTGCGGCGGCGTGTCCCTCGGCCCGCAGATCGCTTCGCTGGAACACGGCGCGCACATCATCGTCGGCACCCCGGGGCGCATTCAGCAGCACCTGCGCAAAGGTTCGCTGGTGCTTCATGGCCTGAACACCCTGATCCTCGACGAAGCCGACCGCATGCTCGACATGGGTTTCTACGATTCCATCGAAGAAATCATCATGCAGGCCCCGGAACGTCGCCAGACCCTGCTGTTCTCCGCCACCTATCCGGTGGGCATCAAGCAGTTGGCCTCCAAGTTCATGCGCAACCCGCAGCAAGTGAAGGCCGAGGCGTTCCACGACGACACGCAGATCGAGCAGCGCTTCTACGAAATCTCCCCGGAAGAGCGCATGAGCGCGGTGACCAAGGTGCTGGGCCACTTCCGCCCGGCGTCCTGCGTGGCCTTCTGCTTCACCAAGCAGCAGGTTCAGGAAACCGTCGATCACCTGACCGCCAAAGGCATTTCCGCCGTCGGCCTGCACGGCGATCTGGAACAGCGTGATCGCGACCAGGTTCTGGCGATGTTCGCCAACCGCAGTACTTCGGTACTGGTCGCCACCGATGTCGCCGCGCGCGGCCTGGACATCGACTCGCTGGACATGGTGATCAACGTCGAGCTGGCCCGTGACTCGGAAATCCACATCCACCGCGTTGGCCGTACCGGTCGCGCTGGTGAGAAAGGTCTGGCGATCAGCCTGGTTGCACCGTCCGAAGCGCAACGCGCCCAAGCCATCGAGCAGTTGCAGAAATCGCCGTTGACCTGGGACCAGGTGGACAACCTGACTTCGCAGGGCGGTGGTCCGCTGCTGCCGCAGATGAGCACGCTGTGCATCGGCGCCGGCCGCAAGGACAAGGTCCGTCCGGGCGACATTCTCGGTGCACTGACCGGCGATGCCGGCATCCCGGGCGCACAGGTGGGCAAGATCGCAATCTTCGATTTCCAGGCCTATGTAGCGGTTGAACGCGGCATCGCCAAGCAAGCCCTGCAGCGCCTGAACGACGGCAAGATCAAGGGCCGTTCGCTGCGCGTGCGCATCCTGTAAAAAACGCCACCGACCCTGTGGGAGCGGGCTTGCCCGCGATGAGGTCAGTACATTCAACATTCATGTTGCCTGTCAGTCCGCCATCGCGGGCAAGCCCGCTCCCACAATGGTTTCTGGTGAACATGAAATTTGTGTGAGGACACCGTTTTGCGCTCTACCGAAGTCGTGATCATTGGCGCTGGCGCCGCAGGGTTGATGTGCGCGCTGACGGCCGCCGGGCGCGGGCGCAAGGTGTTGTTGCTCGACCACGCGAACAAGGCCGGCAAGAAAATCCTGATGTCGGGCGGTGGCCGCTGTAATTTCACCAACATGTACACGGAACCCGGCAATTTCCTTTCGCAGAACGCGCATTTCTGTAAATCCGCCCTGGCCCGCTACACCCAGTGGGATTTCATCGGCATGGTCGCCAAGCACGGTGTGCCGTACCACGAGAAAAAGCTCGGCCAGTTGTTCTGCGATAACAAATCCAGCGACATCCTCGACATGCTGCTCAACGAGTGCGACCAGGTCGGCGTCAGCCTGCACCTGGACACCTCGATCCAGACCATCGAGAAGCTCGAAAAGGGCTACCTGCTGGACACTACGCTGGGCCAGGTGACGTGCGAATCCCTGGTAATCGCCACTGGCGGCCTGTCGATTCCGACCCTGGGTGCCACCGGTTTCGGCTATCAGGTGGCCAGGCAGTTCGGCCACGAACTGCTGCCGACCCGCGCCGGGCTGGTGCCGTTCACCATTACCGATCAGCTCAAGGAATTGTGCACCGAGCTGTCTGGCACCTCGGTCGATTGCCTGGTGAGCTGCAATGACCAGAGCTTCCGCGAGAACATCCTGTTCACTCACCGCGGCCTGAGTGGCCCGGCGATTCTGCAGATTTCCTCGTTCTGGGAATCCGGCGACACGGTCGAGATCAACCTGATGCCCGACCATGACGTGCCGTCCTGGCTGCAACAGCAACAAGCTGAACGCCCCAACAGCGAGCTGAAAACCCTGCTAGGTGAAATCTTCACCAAGAAGATGGCCAACCTGTTGGCGGACAATTGGTTCGTCTCCAAACCGATGAAGCAGTACACCCACGGGGAAATCGCCGCCATCGCCGAGAAACTGGCGAGCTGGAAAGTCGTGCCGGCCGGCACCGAAGGCTATCGCACCGCTGAAGTGACACTGGGTGGCGTCGATACCAACGAGGTGTCCTCCAAGACCATGGAATCGCTGAAAAGCCCTGGCCTGTACTTCATCGGCGAAGTGCTCGACGTGACCGGGCACCTGGGCGGTTTCAACTTCCAGTGGGCGTGGGCGTCGGGCTATGCGGCTGCGCAGTACGTCTGACCAATGTCAATACAATCCCTGTGGGAGCTGGGAAGCCAGCTCCCACAGGGTTCTATATCAATCTCAAAGATCGTGGTCGGCACAGGATCTCAAAGGAACAGATTTTGCTATCAGATGTGATCGCCGCCATTGCATCGGCGTCATTACTGGCTCAATTTAGCGTCATCGCCTCGGAAGGCCCTCGCACTTCATGTCATCGACCTCGTTTCGTCAGTCTTTGCGTCGCCTTTGGGCGCTGGATAAATTCAGTTACAGCGTGCGGGTGTTCATCGCCCTGACCGGCACCATGGCGCTGTGTTGGTATCAGGATGAAATGGGGCTGCTGATCCCGATGTTCCTGGGGATTATCGCCAGCGCCCTGGCCGAGACCGACGACAGTTGGCAAGGCCGCCTCAATGCGCTGGCGGTGACGCTGGTGTGTTTCATGGTCGCCGCGCTGTCGGTCGAACTGCTCTTCCCCTACCCCATCCTGTTCAGCATAGCCTTCGCCCTGGCGGCCTTCTGCCTGACCATGCTCGGCGCCCTCGGCGAACGCTATGGCGCCATTGCTTCGGCGACGTTGATTCTGTCGGTCTACACCATGATCGGCGTCGACCAGCGCGGCGGTGCGGTGACCGATTTCTGGCACGAGCCCGTGCTGCTGGTGGCCGGTGCGGCCTGGTACGGTTTTCTGTCGGTGTTGTGGCAGGCGATGTTTTCCAACCAGCCGGTGCAGCAAAGCCTGGCGCGGCTGTTCCGGGAATTGGGTTTTTACCTGAAGTTGAAATCGTCGTTGTTCGAGCCGATCCGCCAGTTGGATGTGGAAGCACGACGACTGGAACTGGCCCAGCAGAACGGTCGCGTAGTCGCCGCGCTGAATACCGCCAAGGAAATCATCCTGCACCGGGTCGGCAACGGCCGGCCGGGCTCGAAAGTCAGCCGTTACCTGAAGCTGTACTTTCTCGCCCAGGACATCCACGAACGCGCCAGCTCCTCGCACTACCCGTATAACGCGCTGGCCGAGGCGTTCTTCCACAGCGACGTGCTGTTCCGCTGCCAACGCCTGCTGCGCCAGCAAGGCAAGGCCTGCCGGGCGCTGGCCGAGTCGATCCAGATGCGCCAGCCGTTCATCTATGACGCGAGCTTCGCCGAAGCCCTGAGCGACCTGCATGCCTCCCTCGAACATCTGCGCATCCAGAGCAATCCGGCCTGGCGCGGTTTGTTGCGCTCGTTGCGGGCACTGGCAGCCAACCTCGGCACCCTCGACCGCTTGCTCAGCGATGCGAGCAACCCCGACGCCCTGGCCGACGCCACCGACAGCAGCCTGCTCGACCGCTCGCCACGTAACCTCAAGGATGTCTGGGTACGCCTGCGCACGCAGTTGACCCCAACGTCCCTGCTGTTCCGCCACGCCCTGCGCTTGCCTCTGGCCTTGAGCATCGGCTACGCGATGGTGCATTTGATTCACCCGTCCCAGGGCTACTGGATCATCCTGACGACGCTCTTTGTCTGCCAACCGAGCTACGGCGCAACCCGGCGCAAACTCGGTCAACGGATCATCGGCACCGCCATCGGCCTGACCCTGGCCTGGGCGTTGTTCGACCTGTTCCCCAATCCGTTGATCCAGTCCTGCTTCGCGATTGCCGCCGGAGTGGTGTTCTTTATCAACCGCACCACCCGCTACACCCTGGCGACAGCGGCGATTACCTTGATGGTGCTGTTCTGCTTCAACCAGGTGGGCGATGGCTATGGATTGTTTTTGCCACGGCTGTTCGACACCTTGCTCGGCGGCCTGATCGCCGGCCTCGCGGTGTTCCTGTTCCTCCCGGACTGGCAGGGTCGGCGCCTGAACAAAGTGCTGGCCAACACCCTGTCCTGCAACAGCATTTACCTGCGCCAGATCATGCAGCAATACGCCGCCGGCAAAAGCGACGACCTGGCGTATCGCCTGGCCCGGCGAAACGCGCACAACGCCGACGCTGCGCTGTCGACCACGCTGGCGAACATGCTGATGGAACCGGGGTATTTCCGTAAAGAAGCGGATGTGGGTTTCCGTTTTCTGGTGCTGTCGCACACCTTGCTCAGCTATCTGTCAGGCCTGGGGGCGCACCGGGAAACGCAGTTGCCAGCAGATGTGCGCGAGCACTTGATCGAAGGGGCCGGCGTGAAACTGGCCTCCAGCATCGACGAAATCGCCCAGGGCCTTGCCAGTAAATCGGCGATTGCCATTCAGAGCGATGAGGAAGAAGCGCTGGCCAATGAGCTTGAGCAAATGCCCGATGAAATCGATGAAGGCCAGCGGCTGGTGCAAACTCAACTGGCATTGATCTGCCGGCAACTGGGACCACTACGGACGCTGGCGGCCCATTTGCTCAAGGATACGAGCGAGAATTGAGGGCCGCGGTGTCCTGACGGGCGTCATCGCTGGCAAGCCAGCTCCCACAGGGAATCGGGTTGGACACAAATGCTATGTAACCCACCGGACACTGTGGGAGCTGGCTTGCTCCCACAGGGAATCGGGTTGGACACAAATCCTGTGTAACCCACCGGACACTGTGGGAGCTGGCTTGCCAGCGATGAGGCCATCAGCCCCATCTACATCCCATGCTGCTTCATCAACCGCTCATAACTCCCATCCGCCTTCATCGCCGCGATCTCGCGGTCGAAACCGGCAACGATCTGTTCATGCTGCGGGTTCTTCAGGCTGACCAGAATATGCAGGCTGTTCTCGCTCAGGGACTTGGGCAGAAACTCCACGGCGTTGCGCACCTTGGGCGACTCACGGGCCAGGTAATACCGGGCGACGTACTCGTCCTCCAGGGTCAGCTTGACCCTGTCGGCGGCGACCATGCGCACGGCCATGGCAAAGCCGTGTACCGGGATCTTCTGCAGTGATTCGTCTTCATCGAACGCCGCCGAATAGGCGTAGCCACGCACGACCGCGATCGGATAACTGTGCAGTTGCTGCAGATCGTTGAATTCGATTGGCGCGTCCTTGCGCTTGAGAAAGCGTATGCGATTGATCAGGTACCCAGCGGAGAACTGGCCGACCCGTGTGCGTTCGTCGTTGTACCAGGCGTTGACCAGCACGTCGTAGCGGCCCTCGCCCACGCCCAGCAGTGCGCGTGCCCAAGGCACCTGCTCGAAATCACTGGCATACCCGGCACGCGCCAGGGCGGTGCTGACAATATCGGTAGCCAACCCACCATTAACCAGCGTGGCGTCGGTAAACGGTGGCCAGACATCTGCCACCAAGCGCAGCTTTTCGGCTGCTGCACTTTGAATCAGCAACAACAATCCAATCAAGGCAAAGGCTCGATGCAATCGCGGCATGCTAGAAAATCCTTAGCGGGCGGGCCGCCCGACGTGTTTTTCAGCCAAACTCCAAGCCCCGTACCGGCACACCCAGGCACTAAACATTAGCTCATTGAAGCCACTGCACATCGCTTGAACCCAGATTACACAAAGATGACAGTGGCGCGAAAAATGAATGATGGCATTTTGGTCTTTATCACAGTTTTCTCCGCCATAAAGACATCCAGCGTCAGGACGCTTAGTATCCCGAGGACGTTTTCAGGGAATCAGGACATGACAATCGATTGGGTCTGCAAACACCACAGCGATCTGGGCAAGGAACAGCTGTACGCCATTCTGCAACTGCGTGACGAGGTGTTTGTCGTCGAACAGAAATGCGTCTATCAGGATATCGATGGCCAGGACCTGGAAGGTGACACCTGCCATTTGATGGCGTGGGACGGCGATCGCCTGGTGGCCTATCTGCGACTGCTGGACCCCGAGCAACAGGGCGGCGACGTGGTGATCGGGCGAGTGGTCATTGCCCCCGCCGCACGAGGCACCGGGCTGGGTCATGAGCTGATGGCCCAGGCGCTGAAACAGGCCGAAAAGTACTGGCCCGACGTCCCGATCTACCTCTCGGCCCAGGCGCATTTGCAGGGGTATTACGGGCGGTACGGGTTTGTGGTGGCCGGTGAGGAATACGTCGAGGATGGCATTCCACATATCGGCATGCGTCGTCAGTAAGGGCCCCATCGCTGGCAAGCCAGCTCCCACAGGTTTTTAGCAAACGACACAAACCTTGTGGGAGCGTGGCTTGCCCGCGATGGCGTCATCACCGGCGTCACATATCTCAGGGATACTCCAGCACTGCCTTGATCTGCCGCAAATTGCGCTCGATCCATCCCCGATCAATCGCTCCCCACTCGCGAATCCGATAGCGCCCGGCGTGGTTGCGTGCACCTTCTTCCTGCTCGAACTCGCAAACGATATCCAGATCCGCCAATGCGGCGATGGTGTCCTGGGCCGTACGCCGAGGCATGCCGGTCACCTCGGTCAACGCAGGAACGCTGCTGGCCAACCCGCTGTCGATCAAGTACGCCACGTACAGGCGACGGTAGAAGCTGCTTTTGGTCTTGCTGACATCCATCTGACGATCCTTTTCTTTTATTGCATATCCCGCCAGGTCAGGTAGACCCGCACATCGAACTCCACCTGGTGATAGCCCGGCAGCATGTGTTCGCACAGTTTGTAGAACGCCTTGTTGTGATCGGACTCTTTGAAGTGCGCCAACTCATGCACCACGATCATTTTCAGAAATTCGGAAGGCGCTTCCTTGAACAGCGAGGCGATGCGAATTTCTTTCTTGGCCTTGAGCTTGCCACCCTGCACCCGGGAAATCGTGGTGTGCAGACCGAGCGCGCGGTGCGTCAGGTCCAGACGGTTGTCGAACAACACCTTGTCGATGGCCGGGGCGTTTCGCAGGTATTCCTGCTTGAGGTCGAGCGCGTAGGTGTACAGCGCCTTATCGCTCTGCACGTCATGCTTTTGCGGGTAACGCTGGCTCAGGTAGTCGCCCAGTCGACCGTCAGCGATCAACTGGCGTACCTGGTCCTGCAGCGTGGCGGGGTAAGCCTGGAGGTATTTCAACGCGGTCATCGGTGCGGCAACACAAGTGACGAAAAGATCGCCAGTGTAGCGAATTCAATGAGTCAGCGCGCTCCAGTCAAACGGCTGCACAAAGTGGCCGGTGTCTTCGGCCATCATCGGACGCGACACCAGAAAACCCTGCACATACTCGCAACCATTGGCTTGCAGCCAGTTGTACTGCGCAATGGTTTCCACCCCTTCGGCAATCACCAGCATCCCGTACTGCTTGCACAGCTCGATGACACTGCGCACCAGCGCCGCATCCCGCGAAGAGTCCGGTAGCCGCGCGATCAAATGGCGGTCAAGTTTGAGCGTATCCAGTTCCAGATCGCGCAAATGAGCCAGCGAACACGGGCCGGAACCGAAATCATCCAGCGCGACCCGGACGCCAAGATTGCGCAGCAACCGCAGCTGTTTGCGGGTCTCATCGGGATGATGCATCAAGGCCGCTTCCGTCACCTCGACTTCCAGATGACGCGCCTGCAAGCCATGACGATCCAGCACTTGGCGCAGCTCGGTGACCAGGTTAGGCATGGCGAATTGCGTGCTGCTCAAACTGACGCCCAGCACCAGATCCTCGGCAAACAGCGCTTCCCAGGCTTTGCGCTGCCCGGCACCGCGATGGTAAATCCAGCTGCCCAGGCGGCTGATCAATCGCGCCTCTTCCAGCAACGGCAAAAACAGTCCAGGCGGCACATCGCCCACGCTGGGGTGCTGCCAGCGCAGCAACGCCTCGAAGCCACGAATCTGCCCGTCGGCGATGGACACTTGGGGTTGATACACCAGGTTGAAATCGCGATTCTCGATGGCCGTGCGCACACTTTCTTCGAGCATCAACCGCGAGCGTGCCCGGCCGTTCATTTCATGATCGTAAAAACGATACTGCTGACGCCCGGCGCGCTTGGCTTCGTACATGGCGATGTCGGAAGCCCGCAACAAACCGTCGAGATTGGCGCCGCAATCCGGGAACGTCGCGATACCAATGCTCGCGCCCAGGGCGATATCCAGGCCATCGATTTGCTGGCAAATCGAAACCCGCTCAATCAGTTTTTCCGCAATCTTGGCCGCTTGCTCCGGGAACTCCAGGTCCAGAAAGGCGGTGAATTCGTCGCCGCCCATGCGCGCCAGGATATCGAAGGGCCGCAGACAGGCCTTCAGTTGCTCGGACACCCAGCGCAGCACCCGGTCGCCGGCATCGTGACCGAGGAAATCGTTGACCCGCTTGAAGCCATCGAGGTCCAGGTACAACAGCACCCAGGCACTGTCGGAGCGTTCGCCGCGCAACAGCAGGGTTTCCACGGTCTGGTAAAAACCGCGCCGATTGAGCAGCCCGGTCAACGGGTCGGTGACCGCCTGGGATTCCAGTTGCTGATGCAGGTGACGCACCACCGACATATCCTGAATCGTCACCACCATCGCCCGCTGTTCGGCGGGCAACGGCGCACAGGACAGCGCCACTGACACCTGCTGTCCCGGCGCGGTACGCAACAGCGCATCGTGCAGGCGTACCGTGTCGCCGCGCTTGTACCCGGCCAACAGATCCGAATCGGCCCAGACCGGGACATGCGGTTTTTGCAGGAAATCCAGGAACTCCCTGCCTTGCAGCTCTCGCACCGGTGCATTGAGCAGCCGCGAGATCGCCGGGTTGGCAAAGCCGATCCGGCCGTCGTCGCCGACCACCAGAATGCCCTCGGCGGCGTTATCCAATATCGAGGCATTGAAGGCGCGAGCGACCTCCAGGTCATGGCTCAGGCGCTGCAACTCCCGGCGATTGCGCTGGTGCTCCAGCAACGCCTGAACCTTGGGCTTGAGAATCTGCGGATCGAATGGCTTGAACAGGTAATCCACCGCGCCACTGGCATAGCCCTTGATCACAGCATCCTGGGACTGCTCGTTGGCGGTGAGAAAAATAATCGGTGTCAGTCGGGTTCGTTGGCTGCCGCGCATCAGGCGCGCGACTTCAAATCCATCCATGCCCGGCATCTGCACATCCAGCAGTACCAGGTCGACTTCGTGTTCAAGCAACAGGCCGAGGGCCTCGAAACCCGATGCAGCTGTGATGACTTGCCAGTCCTGGCGCTGCAACAACGCGCGCATGCTGATCAGGTTTTCAGGGTAATCGTCGACGATTAATAAGGTTGAGCTGCCTTCGGCTGGCTTGAGGTGGGCGCATTCCATGCTGCTTCTCTATATTCGGGACGTCAGGCCGGGTTCTTGTGAAAACCGGACAAATACTGAAGCTTCACTCTAGACCCGGATCCGGGAAACCAGAAGGTATCAGAGCGCCATCATTTAACTGAAGCGTCCATTTACCGACTAACGGTCGGCGCTGCAGCCCGCTAAAACCGGCATAGATGGCATTTCGACAGGTTGTTGACGCCAGCAAAGCGCCGGACGGGCATTAACAAAAAAGCCCTCTGCGCTTATAAAGGCCGCCCAGAATGGGCGTGCTAGAGCGATTAGTACGTGCGTGCAGTAAAAATTCGTGGAAGCTTTTGACTATGATCGACCTCGCAACCTGGAACCTCAGCGTTCCCGTCGGCAGCCCGCCGTACACCGTAGAAACCTCCAAACTGGTGAACGGCTTCAAGGATCAATACTTCCATTCCAACACCGGCACACTGTTCTTCTGGTCCCCGGTGACCGGCTCGCGTACTGAAAACGCCATCTACCCGCGCACCGAGCTGCGGGAAACCTACAGTAATGGCACGCTGAAAAACTGGTGCTACCCGGACGCCGACAACTCCCTGCGCGCCACCCTGGCGGTGAACCAGGTACCCAGTTCGGGCAAGATCGTGATTGGCCAGATCCATGCCTATGAAAGCCAGAAACCCTTGGTGAAGGTCGAGTACCAGTACAAGACCAAGACCTTGAGCGGCAACATCGTCGCCAAAGTGCGCATGCACCCTGACGACGACGAAGGCCGGGTGATCACCATCGCCACCGGGGTGAAACTTAATCAGCAGTTCTCCTACCTCATCCACCTCAGTCCCGGCGGCGCACTGGGCATCAGCGCGGCGGGTTACCAGTGGGATAGCAATATCAGCGCGACGTGGCGCAACAAACCGCTGTACTTCAAGGCCGGGGTGTATGTGCAGGACAACACCGGATACACCAGCGAGGGCGGCATGGTGACGTTCAGCAAGCTGGATATCGATCACGATAAATAACTATTTTTCTTTCAAGTCCCGAAGCACCTGACGGGCTGTCAAAGAGTGATCCGGCGCGACCGAAGTCTCACCGGATCACTTGCTCGTCCTGAATCCTAACGAACGCACATCAGCATGAAACTCTTGGACGTCCCCACATCCTTTTCTGAACTGCCTGATACTTGGGTGATCACTTTCAACTTACGTGTCGTCGGCGTTCCGGCCAGTTTGGCTTGAGCGAATAACAAATCGTCGTATGACTCAACATCCGTTACAGATACAGAGCAGAACCCTGATGCTCGCTCAAATATGCCAGCCTTGAGGGATATTTCATATTCAGAAAAATACCCCGGCCGCGGATAATGTTTCACGCTACTGATCCATTCGGGCGACTGCCTTATCACTGCACCCTTGCTATCAATAGAGGCCGTAAAATAGTGGTCGGCTGCATGGGCGCTGGCCGAGCTGGCCCCCAGGAACAACATCGATAAAACATAAAGACCTGGTTGCTTGATATTTTTTCCAGAAAACATGCTCAAGTTCCTCTTCCATGAATGAAAAAATCGATGGCGATCCAGCCATCGATAAACTCATTTAGCTCACCCCTTGCACCCTGTCAAAGGCAACCAAAACAAATGGAAAAATGCCTGTTCATCGAGTAACTCTTCCTACAACTAATAAAATAAATAGATTCAAGTTTTGACTTTTAACCTGCCCATAAAAAAACCCGCCTTTCGGCGGGTTTTTCATGCAACTCAAACGCTGAAGGCTTAGTTGACCTTGGCGTTCAACTCACCTTTCAGGTAACGCTGGAACATCGCTTCCAGAGAGATCGGCTTGATCTTCGAAGCGTTGCCCGCGGTGCCGAAGGCTTCGTAGCGAGCGATGCACACGTCGCGCATGGCCGTCACGGTGGCGCCGAAGAATTTACGCGGGTCGAATTCGCTCGGGTTGGTGGCCATCAGGCGACGCATTGCGCCAGTGGATGCCAGACGCAGGTCGGTGTCGATGTTGACCTTGCGCACGCCGTGCTTGATGCCTTCGACGATTTCTTCAACCGGTACGCCGTAGGTTTCTTTAATGTCGCCGCCGTACTGGTTGATGATCGCCAGCCACTCTTGCGGTACCGAAGACGAACCGTGCATCACCAGGTGAGTGTTCGGGATGCGCTTGTGGATTTCCTTGATACGGTCGATCGCCAGCACGTCGCCGGTAGGTGGCTTGGTGAACTTGTAGGCGCCGTGGCTGGTGCCGATGGCGATGGCCAGGGCATCGACCTGGGTGCGCTTGACGAAGTCAGCGGCTTCTTCCGGGTCGGTCAGCATCTGGCTGTGATCCAGAACGCCTTCGGCGCCGATGCCGTCTTCTTCACCGGCCATGCCGGTTTCCAGCGAACCCAGGCAGCCCAGCTCGCCTTCTACCGAAACGCCGCAGGCGTGAGCCATGGCCACGGTTTGTTGGGTCACACGGACGTTGTAGTCGTAGTCAGTCGGGGTCTTGCCGTCTTCGCCCAGGGAACCGTCCATCATCACCGAGCTGAAGCCCAGCTGGATGGAACGCTGGCAGACGTCAGGGCTGGTGCCGTGGTCCTGGTGCATGCACACCGGGATGTGCGGGAATTCTTCGATTGCCGCCAGGATCAGGTGACGCAGGAACGGCGCGCCGGCGTATTTGCGTGCACCGGCCGAGGCCTGGACGATCACCGGGGAGTCAGTCTTGTCAGCGGCTTCCATGATGGCGCGCATCTGCTCAAGGTTGTTGACGTTGAAGGCTGGAACGCCGTAGCCGAACTCGGCTGCGTGGTCCAGCATCTGGCGCATGCTGATAAGTGCCATTGTGTGTGTCTCTCCCGGATTGGGTCGTTAATCGTGCCAGCCTGCCGTAGCGGCGGCGGCTATTCAAGTTATTGCAGATCGGGGGTTAATTCCGGGCTGCGAATTCGGTGTTGCATCAATCCCAGAACATCGGCCCTCTGTGGGAGCGAGCTTGCTCGCGATGGTGGCCCAGACAACGCGGGCATTCAGGCGCCCAGCGTCATCGTTAACGACCATCGCGAGCAGGCTCGCTCCTACAGGTACGGCGTAGTCCGTTTATTGCGCCTTACAGCCACGGCCAATCAAATCATTGGTGGCGACCCAGTAAACCAGGCCTTCCTCACCTTTTATGTGAAACGCCAGCATGTTGTCGCTATACAGCGAACCCGACGCGCCCGGCTCCTGCTTCAAGCGGTAAACCTGATCGGCACCGCCCAGGCGCACGTCGACTTCCTTGCGGCTGTCGTCGGTGTAGCGCCAAAGCACTTTGGCCTGGCTGTCGCAGGTCCAGGTGGTCCAGTTATCCACAGGAGCGGAGGACTGGAACAGGTTCAACTGAGCGCAACCCGCCAACAACGCCAACGCCGCAACGGCGATAAAACCTTTCATCCGTGCTCCTCGACTGACAGCACACGCCGCCAGCCCTGAGTAATCAGTCAGACCCGTCAAGGGCAACCACGTTCCTTGGCGGGCGTCTGTGTCTCGTACTTGTCCAGGCCATCAGGCCCGGAACGCTTGTTGATCACCGGATTGGTCTCCGCCTGCCACTCGGCCTGGTAGCAGCCGTTCTGGGGTGCAACCGGCGCAGGGTCCGGCGTGGCTTTCGGGTTACTCCCGCAAGCCGCCAGTGAGCCCGCGACGATCAACAGCGCTAGCGTCTTGACCATGTGAACACTCCCTTGCCGGGTCAAACGGGCGACCCTCAGGCCTTGGCCCGGCTTTCCAGGACTTCAACGGCTGGCAGCACTTTGCCTTCGACGAATTCGAGGAACGCGCCGCCACCGGTAGAAATGTAGGAGATTTGGTCGGCAACGCCATACTTATCGATAGCCGCCAGGGTGTCGCCGCCGCCAGCGATCGAGAACGCCGCACTGTCCGCGATGGCCTGGGCCAGCACTTTGGTGCCGTTACCGAACTGATCGAACTCGAACACGCCGACCGGGCCGTTCCACAGGATGGTTTTCGATGACTTCAGCAGTTCGGCGAAATTCGCTGCGGTCTGTGGGCCGATGTCCAGGATCATGTCGTCGGCAACGACGTCGGCGATCAGCTTGACGGTAGCTTCGGCGCTTTCGGCGAACTCCTTGGCCACCACCACGTCCACCGGCAGCGGTACGCTGACCTTGGCGGCGATGGCGCGGGCGGTGTCGAGCAGGTCCGGCTCATACAGGGATTTGCCGACCGGGTGACCGGCAGCCGCGAGGAAGGTGTTGGCGATGCCGCCGCCGACGATCAACTGGTCGCAGATCTGGCTCAAGCTGTTCAGTACGTCGAGTTTGGTCGACACCTTGGAGCCAGCGACGATGGCGGCCATTGGCTTGGCCGGAGCGCCGAGGGCTTTGCCCAGTGCATCCAGCTCGGCGGCCAGCAGGGGACCTGCCGCAGCGACTTTGGCGAACTTGGCCACGCCGTGGGTCGAACCCTCGGCACGGTGAGCGGTGCCGAAGGCGTCCATCACGAACACGTCGCACAGGGCGGCGTATTGCTGGGCCAGTTCGTCAGCGTTCTTTTTCTCGCCCTTGTTGAAGCGCACGTTTTCGAACAGCACGATGTCGCCGGCCTTGACGTCGACGCCGCCCAGGTAGTCAGCCACCAGCGGCACTTCACGGCCCAGGGCCTTGCTCAGGTAGTCGGCGACTGGCTTGAGGCTGTTCTCGGCCGAGAACTCGCCTTCGGTCGGACGGCCAAGGTGCGAACAAACCATCACGGCCGCGCCTTTTTCCAGGGCCAGCTTGATGGTCGGCAGCGAAGCCAGGATTCGCGCGTCGCTGGTGACAACTCCGTCCTTGACTGGGACGTTGAGGTCTTCGCGGATCAATACGCGCTTACCTTGCAGATCGAGGTCGGACATCTTCAACACGGTCATGGGTCGCATTTCCTGAGTTACTGTTTTGTAGAGACAGAAAGTGAAGTAGCTGTTTGCAGATAATGCTCGGCTACATCCAGCATTCGGTTGGCAAAACCCCATTCGTTGTCGAACCAGGCCAGGATGTTGACCAGCCGGGGGCCGGAAACACGGGTCTGACTGGCATCGACGATGGCCGAATGTGGGTCATGATTGAAATCACAGCTTGCATGTGGGAGCTCGGTGTAGGCCAACAGCCCCTTGAGCGGGCCACTGGTGGCCGCCTCACGCAAGATCCGGTTGACCTCCACGGCGTCGGTATCGCTGACGGTCTGCATCGTAATGTCGAGGCAAGACACGTTAACCGTTGGCACACGTACGGCTTTGGCCTGAATTCGCCCGGCAAGTTCCGGCAACAGGCGTTCGATGCCGCGCGCCAGACCAGTGGACACCGGAATCACCGACTGAAACGCCGAACGGGTGCGGCGCAGGTCTTCATGGTGATACGCATCGATCACCGGCTGATCGTTCATCGCCGAGTGAATGGTGGTGATCGACACATACTCCAGACCAATGGCCTGATCCAGCAGGCGCAACAACGGCACGCCGCAGTTGGTGGTGCAGGACGCGTTGGACACCAGCAGTTCATCGCCGGTCAGGCAATCCTGGTTCACGCCGTAGACGATGGTGGCGTCGACATCCGACTCGCTGGCCATCGGCTGGGAAAACAGCACCCGGGGGGCGCCGGCGTCGAGGAAACGCTGGCCGTCTGCACGGGTGTGGTAGGCGCCGGAGCATTCCAGCACCAGATCGACGCCCAGGGACGCCCAATCGATGCCTTCGGGGGTGGCACTGCGCAGGACCTTCACGCAGTCGCCATTGATATGCAGACAATCGCCGTCGACCTTCACCTCGCCGGGAAAGCGCCCGTGGGTGGAGTCGAAGCGTGTCAGGTATTCGATGCTGGCCATGTCGGCCAGATCGTTGATCGCGACAATTTCAAACCCGGCCTTCTCGCCTCGCTCGAACAACGCACGCAAGACGCAACGACCAATCCGGCCGTAGCCGTTGAGTGCAACTTTGTAGGGACGCGGTTGAGGCATGGGGTTCTCGATAGACGCAGTCAGACGAAATTCTTGTGTGCAACACGCCCCATGTAGGAGCGAGCCTGCTCGCGATGGTGGCCCAGACAACGCGGGCATTCAGACACCCAGCGTTATCGTTAACGACCATCGCGAGCGGGCTCGCTCCTACAGGGGAATCGCGGTGGTCTTGAAACCACCGCGACGTGTTCAGTCTTCCAGCAGCTCTTCAGCCTGACCCAGGATGTTTTCCAGGGTGAAACCGAACTCTTCGAACAAGGCAGGCGCAGGCGCCGACTCGCCGTAGGTGGTCATGCCGATCACGCGACCTTCCAGGCCGACGTATTTGTACCAGTAGTCCGCGTGAGCGGCCTCGATGGCGATACGGGCGCTGACTTGCAATGGCAGAACCGACTGCTTGTAACCGGCATCCTGGGCATCGAACACGCTGGTGCACGGCATGGAAACCACACGCACCTTGCGGCCTTGCTCGGTCAGTTTGTCGAAGGCCTGAACGGCCAGGCCGACTTCCGAACCGGTGGCGATCAGGATCAGCTCAGGCTCGCCCGCGCAATCTTTCAACACGTAGCCACCGCGGCTGATGTCGGCGATCTGCAGGGCAGAACGGGTTTGGTGTTGCAGGTTCTGACGCGAGAAGATCAGGGCCGAAGGACCGTCTTTACGCTCCAGTGCATACTTCCAGCTCACGGCCGATTCAACGGCATCGGCTGGACGCCAGGTGTCGAGGTTCGGCGTGCAGCGCAGGCTGGCCAGTTGCTCGATTGGCTGGTGAGTCGGACCGTCTTCGCCCAGACCGATGGAGTCGTGGGTGTAGACATGGATCACGCGCTGCTTCATCAGGGCCGACATGCGCACGGCATTGCGGGCATATTCCATGAACATCAGGAAAGTCGCGCCGTAAGGCACCAGGCCGCCATGCAGGGCAACGCCGTTCATGATGGCGGTCATGCCGAATTCGCGCACACCGTAGTACATGTAGTTGCCGCTGGCGTCGTCAGCCGTGACGCCCTTGCAGCCTTTCCACAGGGTCAGGTTGGAACCGGCCAGGTCAGCCGAACCGCCGAGGAACTCAGGCAGCAGCGGACCGAAAGCGTTCAGCGCGTTCTGGCTGGCCTTGCGGCTGGCGATGGTTTCGCCTTTGGCGGCCACTTCGGCGATGTAGGCATCGGCCTTTTCGCTGAAGTCTGCCGGCAGTTCGCCGCTGAGGCGACGGATCAGTTCGTTGGCTTCAGTCGGGAAAGCGACGGAATAGGCCGCGAAACGCTGGTCCCACTCGGCTTCGACGGCGCGGCCGGCTTCCTTGGCGTCCCACTCGGCGTAGATGTCGGCCGGGATTTCGAACGGGCCGTGGTTCCACTTCAGCGCCGCACGGGTCAGGGCGATTTCCGCGTCACCCAGCGGGGCGCCGTGGCAGTCTTCCTTGCCTTGCTTGTTCGGCGAACCGAAGCCGATGGTGGTCTTGCAGCAGATCAGGGTCGGCAGCGGGCTCTTGCGTGCCGTCTCGATCGCGGTCTTGATTTCTTCCGGGTCGTGACCGTCGACATTGCGGATCACTTGCCAGTTGTAGGCTTCGAAACGCTTCGGCGTGTCGTCGGTGAACCAGCCTTCGACTTCGCCGTCGATGGAAATGCCGTTGTCATCGTAGAAGGCAATCAGTTTGCCCAGGCCCAGGGTACCGGCCAGGGAAGCGACTTCGTGGGAAATGCCTTCCATCATGCAGCCATCACCCAGGAACACGTAGGTGTGGTGGTCGACGATGTTGTGCCCTGGACGGTTGAACTGGGCCGCCATGACTTTTTCAGCCAGGGCAAAACCCACGGCGTTGGCCAGGCCCTGGCCCAGTGGACCGGTGGTGGTCTCGACGCCCGGGGTGTAACCGAATTCCGGGTGGCCCGGGGTGCGGCTGTGCAGTTGACGGAACTGCTTCAGGTCGTCGATAGACAGGTCGTAGCCGGTCAGGTGCAGCAGCGAATAGATCAACATCGAACCATGACCGTTGGACAGCACGAAGCGGTCACGGTCGGCGAACGATGGATTGGTCGGGTTGTGCTTGAGGTAGTCGCGCCAAAGCACTTCGGCGATATCTGCCATACCCATAGGGGCACCGGGATGGCCGCTGTTGGCTTTTTGCACGGCATCCATGCTGAGTGCACGAATGGCGTTGGCACGCTCACGACGGCTGGGCATCGCTGTTCTCCTGCGGGTTCTGAATCGAGAGTGATAAAAATGAAACGGAAAAAAGGCGAGCATTTTCCCTCACACGGACGCCTCGGGGCAATGACAGATAGTCATCTGGAGGCGTTTTTCCCATGGATTGCGACGCTTTCGCCTGATGAAACCTTTCCGCTGTTCGTTTGTAGAGTTAACCACCTCGTAAGAAGTGCCATCCATCGAGCAATATCAAAACTTTTTGATATTGCCCTTGCGGTGTTTTCGACGCGTGTCTAGACTGCCGGCCTTATGAATTTACGCGTGCCTTCCATTCAACATGACGATTGCGATGAGCTGGCAGCCCTGTGCAAGGCTGGCGGCGATCCTCTGCGGTTGAATGTATTGCGCGCCCTGGCCAACGACTCGTTTGGCGTACTGGAACTGGCGCAGATCTTCGGCATCGGCCAGTCAGGCATGAGTCATCACCTCAAGGTCTTGGCCCAGGCCGACCTGGTGGCGACCCGCCGTGAAGGCAATGCGATTTTCTACCGTCGCGCCCTGCCCCACACCGAACTGCTGGGTGGCAAGCTGCACGCAGCCTTGCTCGAAGAAGTGGACAACCTGTCCTTGCCCGACGATGTGCAGTCACGGATCACTCTGGTCCACGGGCAACGGGCGGCGGCCAGCCAGGATTTTTTTTCACGGGTCGCGGAGAAATTTCGCGCCCAGCAAGATTTGATCGCCGGCCTGCCGCAGTACCGCGAAAGCGTGGTGGCCTTGCTCGACAAACTGAGCTTCGGCGCTGGCGCCTCGGCGATTGAAGTCGGCCCCGGCGACGGCGCGTTTCTGCCGGAACTGGCGCGCCGCTTCACACAGGTCACCGCGCTGGACAACAGCCCGGCGATGCTTGAACTGGCCCGCCAGGTTTGCGAACGCGATACGCTGGCTAACGTTACCTTGCAACTGGCCGATGCATTGAACGGCGTCAGCCTGACGGCAAATTGCGTTGTATTGAACATGGTGTTGCACCATTTCGCCGCGCCGGCCGAAGCGCTCAAGCGCATGGCCGACTTGCTGAAACCAGGCGGTAGCCTGTTAGTGACAGAGTTATGTAGCCATAACCAGAGTTGGGCCAAGGAGGCCTGCGGTGATCTCTGGTTGGGGTTTGAACAGGACGATCTGGCCCGTTGGGCCACCGCTGCGGGACTCGTTCCCGGGGAAAGCCTCTATGTAGGCTTACGTAATGGTTTCCAGATCCAGGTCCGCCATTTTCAGCGACCGGCTGGCAACACTCACCATCGGTAAATATCAGGAAAACATCGAGATGAGCGAATACTCCCTTTTCACCTCCGAGTCCGTGTCTGAAGGGCATCCGGACAAAATCGCCGACCAGATTTCTGATGCGGTGCTGGACGCCATCATTGCTGAAGACAAGTTCGCCCGTGTGGCGTGCGAGACTCTGGTGAAAACGGGCGTGGCGATCATCGCCGGCGAAGTCACCACTTCGGCCTGGGTTGACCTGGAGCAGATCGTCCGTGACGTGATCATCGACATCGGCTACACCAGCTCCAACGTCGGCTTCGACGGCGCGACCTGCGGCGTGATGAACATCATCGGCAAGCAGTCCCCTGACATCAACCAGGGCGTTGACCGTGCCAAGCCTGAAGATCAAGGCGCCGGCGACCAGGGCCTGATGTTCGGCTACGCCAGCAACGAAACCGACGTGCTGATGCCTGCACCGATCACCTTCTCGCACCAACTCGTGCAGCGTCAGGCTGAAGCCCGTAAATCCGGCCTGCTGCCTTGGCTGCGTCCGGACGCCAAGTCGCAAGTGACCTGCCGTTACGAAAACGGCAAGGTGGTCGGCATCGACGCCGTTGTTCTGTCGACCCAGCACAACCCGGAAGTGTCTTACAACGACCTGCGCGAAGGCGTGATGGAGCTGATCGTCAAGCACGTGCTGCCTGCCGAACTGCTGTCCAAGGACACCCAGTTCCACATCAACCCGACTGGCCAGTTCATCATCGGTGGCCCGGTGGGCGACTGCGGCCTGACCGGTCGCAAGATCATCGTTGACAGCTACGGCGGCATGGCCCGTCACGGCGGTGGCGCGTTCTCCGGCAAGGATCCATCGAAGGTTGACCGTTCGGCAGCCTACGCCGGCCGTTATGTCGCCAAGAATATCGTCGCTGCCGGCCTGGCCGAGCGCTGCGAGATCCAGGTTTCCTACGCCATCGGCGTCGCTCAGCCGACTTCGATCTCGTTGAACACCTTCGGCACCGGCAAGATCAGCGACGAAAAAATCGTCAAACTGGTCCGCGAAGTCTTCGACCTGCGCCCATACGCCATCACCAAGATGCTCGACCTGCTGCACCCGATGTACCAGGAAACCGCTGCTTACGGCCACTTCGGTCGTACCCCGACGACCAAGACTGTGGGCGACGACACCTTCACCACATTCACCTGGGAAAAAACCGACCGCGCCGACGCACTGCGTTCTGCTGCCGGCCTGTAAGCCTTCCCCCGCGGTACCCAAAAGCCCTGCACGGTTCGCCGTGCGGGGCTTTTTTATGCGTTCTCACCGTATTGCCGCCTTCGCGAGCAAGCTCGCTCCCACAAGGATCGGGGGCATATTCTGCGTACACCATCGAACCCTGTGGGAGCGGGCTTGCCCGCGAAGAGGCCGGCACTGCCAGCAGAAATACCCGGAAAAACTCCCGCTCCTCGCACCCACCATTAATGACCTAGCGTTCAAACACCCCCATGAGCAAGGACGCTCACGATGTTCCGCAACCTGCGCCTGTCTTTCACCTGCCTGCTCATTTTCTCCTGCCTGAGCGCCCATGCAGAGCAATGCCCCGACTGGCCTGCTGAACGGGCCTTGATCGAAGTCACCGCCCTGCAAAAGCAAATCGATCGCTGGGACGATCACTATCACCGCCAGGGTCGCTCGCTGGTCGCCGATGAGTTGTATGACCAGTCCCTGGCACGCCTCACCGAATGGCGCCACTGCTTCAAGCTCGGTTCATCCACAGAACCACTGCGCACCGCGCGGGGCACGGCTCCCCACCCCGTCGTCCACACTGGCCTGGAAAAACTGCGCGACGCCCGCGCCGTCGAGCATTGGCTGCGCGGCCGCTCCGATGTTTGGGTTCAACCCAAAGTCGACGGCGTGGCGATCTCCCTGGTGTATCGCAACGGCCTGCTGGTACAGGCCATCAGTCGCGGCGACGGCGTAAGCGGACAGGACTGGACGAACGCAGCGCGCCAGATCCCGGCCATTCCCGGACAACTGTCGCAACCACGGGATTTGCTGGTGCAAGGCGAACTCTACTGGGGCCTGACCGACCACGTACAAGCTCAAGCCGGTAGCCTCAACGCCCGCACCACGGTGGCCGGCCTGATGGCCCGCAAGGTGCTGGATGCCGGACAGGCGGCGGGTATCGGCCTGTTTGTCTGGGACTGGCCACAGGGGCCCGCGACATTGCTCGCCCGCCATGCGGCCCTGAATGCGCTGGGTTTCCCGGATACCACCGCCTACAGCCAGCCGATTGGTGGTTTTGCCGACGTCGAACGCTGGCGTGATCACTGGCATCGCTCGCCCCTGCCCTTTGCCAGTGATGGCATCGTCCTGCGTCAGGAGCAGCGCCCGCCCGCAGAACGCTGGCAGGCCAAACCGCCGTATTGGATCGCCGCCTGGAAATACCCCTTCGCCCAGGCGCTGGCTGAAGTGCGCAAGGTTCACTTCAAGATTGGCCGGACCGGGCGCATCACTCCCCTGCTGGAACTGACACCGGTGACACTCGATGACCGGCAAATCAAACGCGTCAGCGTGGGCTCCCTGCAACGCTGGCAAAGCCTGGATATTCGCCCGGGCGACCAGGTTGCGATCAGCCTGGCGGGCCTGACTATTCCAAGGCTGGATGGCGTTGTGTTGCGCAGCACCGTGCGCCCGGAATTGAGGGTGCCAGCGCCAGAAGACTTTCATCCGCTCAGTTGCTGGCAACCGACGCCGGGCTGCGAAAGTCAGTTTCTCGCGCGCCTGTCCTGGCTCAGTGGCAAGCAGGGCCTGGCCTTGCCCCAAGTCGGCCCCGGCACCTGGGAAAGACTGCTTGCAACAGGCCGTCTGAACAACCTGTTGGATTGGTTGACCCTCGATGCTCAAGAGCTTGCTAACATTGACGGTTTCGGCGAGCGCAGTGCCACTCGACTCGCGGAAAGTTTCAACAGTGCCCGGCAGCGTCCTTTTGTACGCTGGCTGAAAGCACTGGGCTTGCCGCCGACAGGCCAGGCAAACCTTGCCGATTCATGGCAGGAACTGGCTCAACGAGACACCGAGCAATGGCAGGCCGAGGCCGGGATCGGCCCCGGACGCGCGGCGCAATTGAGCGCATTTTTCCGCGACCCGCAGGTGCTGGCCTTGAGTGAAACTTTACGTGGGGTGGGGATCGACGGGTTTTAACGATCCAGAATGCCTGCCCGCGCGGGAACCCTGTGGTACCGATGAGCTCAAACAAGCCATCGCTGCGTCGACCCGATTGCCTTTTCACCTGGAGCTTTTATGAAATTTCTTTCACCGCTCGCCCTGTTGACCCTCTGCAGCGTGTTGGCCGCCCCGCTGATGGCCGCCGAAGAGGCACCGGAGCTGACCGGTTGCGCCGCCAAGAAGCAAGGCATCATCAATCAGATCGAACTGGCCAAATCCCACGGCAATGCGGACCAGCAGGCCGGCCTGGAAAAAGCCTTGAGCGAAGTCACCGAACATTGCACCGATGCCTCATTGAAAAAGGAACGGGAAAACAGGGTCCTCGACGCCAAGCATGAAGTCAGCAAGCGTCAGGCCGACCTCGACAAGGCCATGAAGAAAGGCGATGCCGACAAGATCAACAAGCGCAAGGACAAACTCGCCGAGTCCCGAAAGGAATTGCAGGACGCACTGGATGAGCTGGATAAGTAAGAACGGATAACGATCAAGAATCTCTGGTGTTGCCAAATCGGCCTTCGCGAGCCTGCTCGCGAAGACGTCAGCCCGGGTAACGCCGATCAATGATCCCGAAACGCTTTATGACACGCGCTACAGGCGTCTTCGACCTTCTGCACCGCCGGCCCCAGGTTGCCGGCCTTGTAAGGCTGAACCTGACTGGCGATCACCAGTTCACCGGTCGCCGTTTCAAGGTCGCGGGCCATGGCCTGAAAGCGTGCCTGCTGCTCCCAGACATCGCTTTTGGCGCTGGTGTGATCTTCTTCGCGCACTTGAGGAAAATGCTTCCACGGCTCATGGGACAACGCGTCGAGCTTCACCGCACCGTCAGCGAATTTCTGGCCATCGAACGGAATCCGGCCACGCAACATGCCGCCCAGGTCTTCGCCGGTCTTGAGCATCTGCTTGAAAATAGCCTTGCGCTGACCGAGCGGCGAGTTGGGATCGACACCGCCGCAAGCGGTCAACGTCAGGCAGGCCAGCAATACAACAGAAAGTCTTTTAAGAGTCATGGTGGCTTCAAGTCACTGGAAACGGCGGCCAGTATCCTCGCGTCAACAGCAAACACCAATAGCCCTATTATCAATAAGGGTTGCATGAGCGCATGGAGCACTCAGGCAACCGGCAAAGGAAATTACTCCATGAACAGCCGTTTCAAGGCGTGGCGTCACAGCCTGGCCTGGACCCTGCCGATGGTGGCCCTGCTCGCAGGCTGCACCGGTGGTGACAACAACAAACCGAAAACCCACGCCTTGGCCACTTACTCCAGTGCCACGTGGGAAGCGCTGCCGGCAGTGTCGGATAACGACCTTGTCGCCGGTTTCGGCTCGTGGCGCAGCGCTTGCAACCGACTCAAGGCTGACCCGGTCTGGGGCACGACCTGCACAGCGGCGGCCAACGTCCCGCAGACCGCCAACGAGATTCGTGGTTTTCTCAAGCAGAACCTTGATGTCTACGGCCTGCGCGCCGCCAACAATAATCCCAACGGCCTGATCACCGGCTACTACGAACCGGTGTACCCCGGCAGCCTGACCCAGACCGCAACGGCGAACATCCCGGTGTATGGCGTGCCTGAAGACATGATCATCGTCTCTCTGGACAGCCTCTATCCGGAACTCAAAGGCAAACGCCTGCGGGGCCGGCTCGAAGGTCGCGTGCTCAAACCCTATGACGATGCAGCCACCATCGAGAGCAAGGGCGTCAAGGCGCCGGTGGTGGCCTGGCTGACCGACCCGATGAACCTGCAATTCCTGCAAATCCAGGGATCGGGTCGCATCCAGCTCGACAGTGGCCGTCAGTTGCGCATCGCCTATGCCGATCAGAACGGCCACCCGTATCGGCCAATCGGTCGCTGGCTGGTCGAGCAAGGCGAGCTGAAGAAAGAAGACGTGACCATGGGTGCGATCAGTACTTGGGCCAAGGCGAATCCGACGCGCATTCCGGAACTGCTCGGCAGCAACCCCAGCTACGTGTTTTTCACCCGTAACCCCGACAGCAACGAAGGGCCTCGCGGCTCGCTGAACGTTCCGCTGACGGCGGGCTACAGCGCGGCGGTGGATCGCAAAGTGATACCGCTGGGCAGCCTGCTGTGGTTGTCCACCACCAAACCGGACGGCACGGCGCTGGTACGCCCCGTGGCGGCACAGGACACCGGCGGCGCGATTGCCGGCGAAGTGCGTGCGGATTTGTTCTGGGGCACGGGCGACGCAGCCGGGCAATTGGCCGGGGACATGAAGCAGCAGGGGCAGATCTGGATGCTGTGGCCCAAAGGGGCGGCATTGCCCCAGGTACCGCAGGTGGCCGACGCGGAAACGACTAAACCCTGAGACCAGCGCTGGCCGCTGGATAGCTTTCGCGAGCAGGCTCACTCCCACATTGGAATGCATACCCCTGTGGGAGCGAGCCTGCTCGCGAAGCGGCAGTTATCGGCCGTGGAGATTCAAACAGATACAACAAAAAACGACACAATCAGGCCCATTCCCACCAGCCAGACCAGCGACCGCAAGATCGCCCAGTCCGCCAGATAGCAAATGATGTAAAGCAGCCGACTGGTGATGAACAACACCGACAGCACATTGATCGTCACCAGTTCGGCATTGCCGACCAGGTGCGCCACGATCACGGCTGCCACAAACGCCGGGGTCACTTCGAAACTGTTCAATTGCGCGGCGTGCGCGCGACGACCAAAACCATTGAGCGACTCGAGAAAGTCCCGGGGGTCATGGTTGTCTTTCAGGTTGAACCTGCCACTGGCCTTGGCGATACCCGTGCACAGATAGGGCAGGAAAATCGCAATCAAAATGCACCATAGAGCAACCGTCATAAAGCAGTCCTTTCTTCACGTTATAGACAATCGGGCTCCCTCGGGGGCCGGTCAGAACTTCATGACCAGCATGCCAACAAACACCAGCCCACAAGCTAAGAGCCGAGGTCTGCCGAAAGGTTCTTTCAGATAGCGCATGCCGAACAGCACCACCAGAATCACACTGATCTCGCGCAACGCCGCCGCTTCGGCAATAGAGCCCAACTGCATGGCCCACAGCACCAGAGCGTAGCTGAACAATACGCAGAACCCGACCGCCAGTCCCAATCGCCACTGCTCACGCCAAAACAGCTTGAACGCCGGCCGCTTGCTCACCCAGGCCAGCAACGGAAATGGCCAGGCACTGAGCAACGTCACCCAGACCAGGTAATCCAGCGGATGCGACCAGCGCCGCAGCGCCTGGCCGTCAATGTAGGTGTAGCAACCGATGCACAAGCCAATCAGCGCCACCACCGGCAACATCGACCACGGCAAACGCGCACCGCCGCCGCCCTGCCAAAGCAGGCACAACATGCCGAGCGGGATCAACAGAATCCCGAAAATCTGCTGATCCGTCAGCGACTCGCCGGCAAAGATCAGGGTCAGCGCCAGCACCACCAGCGGCGACAAGCCTCGCATCAGGGGATAGACCAACCCCAGGTCGCCGACCCGATAGGCCTGGATCAGCAAGTAGCGATAGAGCAACTCGAACGCCGCCGATGCCAGGATCCACGGCCAGATGTCCAGCGGCGGTAACGCCACGAATGGCAGCATGATGGCGACAAAGAGCAACGCCACGCTGTCCATGCAGGCCACCACCAGCAGCCGTTCGGCGCTGAATTTGATCAGGGTATTCCACGCCGCGTGCAACAGCGCCGCTACCAACACCAGTGCTGTTGCAAGCACGGCACACTCCTTTTGTTGAACCCTAACCTGTAGGAGCGAGCCTGCTCGCGAAAAGCGTGAAGGCAACGCAGCCAGCCAGTGACTACGCGTCTTCGTTCACGTCCATCGCGACGGTGCGACGATTCGACAGGCTCGCTCCTACAGTATTCGGGGCAGATAATTGATTCGCCATATATCAGCGGCTGTTTATACTGCAAGCGACCACGCCGCACTCAGTTGCGCACAGACCAATTCCAATAAAATCTGCCCCTGCCCGCTCTCGTCGAGAACGGACGTTGGCACGCGTATGCCTGATCACAGCGTCAAGACTACCGACAGAGACCTTGCGCATGCCACTCGCTTTGCTTGCCCTCGCTGTTGCCGCGTTCGGCATCGGCACCACCGAATTCGTCATCATGGGCCTGTTGCCCGACGTCGCCCGCGATCTGGCCGTGAGCATTCCTCATGCCGGATTGCTGATCACCGGCTATGCACTGGGCGTAGTGTTCGGTGCGCCAATCCTCGCCGTCGGCACGGCGAACATGCCGCGCAAGGCCACGTTGCTGGGCATGACGCTGATGTTCATTCTGGGCAACATGCTTTGCGCGTTGGCGCCGAACTACGCCACGCTGATGGCCGCGCGAGTGATTACGGCGCTTTGTCACGGTGCATTCTTCGGCATCGGCTCAGTGGTGGCCGCCGGACTGGTGGCGCCGAACAAACGGGCCCAGGCGATTGCCATGATGTTCACCGGCCTGACCCTGGCCAACGTGCTCGGCGTGCCACTGGGCACGGCGCTCGGTCAATATGCCGGCTGGCGATCGACCTTCTGGGCGGTGTCGGTGATCGGCGTGATCGCCGCGATTGCTCAGTGGGTGTGGCTGCCAAAGAACATCGCCATGGACAAAGCCAACCTGGCCAGCGAATTCAAGGTATTGGGCAAAACCAACGTGCTGCTGGCGCTGGGCATGAGCGTGTTGGCATCGACCAGTCTGTTCAGCGTGTTCACCTACATTGCGCCGATCCTGCAGGACATCACCGGCGTCAGCCCCCACGGCGTGACCATCATGCTGCTGTTGTTCGGCGTAGGATTGACCGCCGGTAGCATGCTCGGCGGGCGCCTGGCCGACAGCCGCCTGCTGCCGTCACTGGTCGGCATGGCGCTGGCCGTGGTGGTGGTATTGGCTGCATTCAGCCAGACCAGCCACTCGGTGATCCCGGCCGCCATCACGCTGGTGCTGTGGGGGATCTTTGCCTTTGCCCTGTGCCCGATCCTGCAATTGCTGATCATCGACCAGGCCCATGAGGCACCAAACCTGGGCTCGACCCTGAATCAGAGCGCATTCAATCTCGGCAACGCAGCGGGCGCCTGGATCGGCGGCCTGGTGGTGGCCAGCGGTGCCGACCTGGCCGACCTGCCCTGGACGGGCGCGCTGGTCAGCGGCTTGACCGTACTGACAGCGCTGTATTTCATCTATCTGCAACGGCGCAATGCCGCCGTGGTCAATGTGCCCGGCTGAGCCTTGGCCTTGGTGGCCTGATCACTTTTCGAGCTTCTGCGGATCGGACTCCCGGTCTTGGTCCGCGGCTTCCTTTGGTGCATCGCCTTCGCTACGAATTTGCGCATGACTGATCAGCGCGAAGATGAAGCTGCCACCGATGATATTCCCCGCCAGCGTCGGCCCGGCGAACACCAGCCAGAAATCCTTCCACGGCAGCTCGCCGGCGAACACCAGGTAGGAAACCTCGGCCGAACCGACCACGATGTGGGTGAAATCCCCCAGTGCCATGAGGTAGGTGATGAGGATGATGATCCACATCTTGGCGCTCTCCATGGATGGAATCATCCAGACCATGGTGGCGATCATCCAGCCGGAGACGATGCCCTTCGCGAACATCTGGCCGGCATCGTTCTCCATGACCTTGCGCCCGATGTCGAGAAAGGCCAAATCGGTTTTGCTGTCGAAGATCGGCAGTTTCAGCATGACGTAGGCCACCAGCAAGGTGCCGCACAGATTGCCGACCAGCACCACCGTCCACAGCCTGAACAAGCGACCGAAGTTGGCCAGCGTGGGCTTGCTCATGATCGGCAATACGGCGGTCAGGGTGTTTTCCGTGAACAATTGCTGACGGGCGAGGATCACCGCGAGAAAACCCGCGCAGTAACCGAAACTGGCAATCACCTTGAAGCCTTCACCCTCGGGCAGCCGGGAATTGAGCAAGCCCATGCCCATCAGGGAAAGGCCCATGGTCAGGCCGGCGGCCAGCGCCGACCACCACAGCGCGGCGATGCTGCGCTCAAGCTCCTGATCGCCCTGGGTGCGGATGATTTCGTGCAGCACCGCCGCGCGCGGTGGCTGGCTTTTTTCGACTTCGTGCTGTTCTTTCGTCGAGAGGTCGGGGGTCTTGCCGTCTGTTGGCGTGATCATGACGTGGTCACCGTGGGGGCTTTTAGCTACGACCCCCGTGGCTCACGGCTGTTCAGTAGGCGGGTAAATCTTCGGTGACGGCACAACCGCTTTCGCGAGCAAGCTCGCTCCCAAAGGTGCAACGCGCGCCTTGTGGGAGCGAGCCTGCTCGCGATGAAGCCAACGCCGATGTCACTTCGTAACCAATTCATCTTCCTTGAACTGGTCTTTGACGTACTTGATCTCGGTGCGGCCGTGGGGCGCCGGCAGACCGTCTTCACCGAGGTTCACAAACACCATTTTTTCAACGGTGAGGATGCTTTTGCGGGTGATCTTGTTGCGCACTTCACAGGTCAGGGTAATCGAGGTGCGACCGAATTCGGTGGCCGTGATGCCCAGCTCAATGATGTCGCCCTGCCGCGAGGCGCTGACGAAGTTGATTTCCGAAATGTACTTGGTGACGACGCGCTGGTTACCCAACTGGACGATGGCGTAAATCGCCGCCTCTTCGTCGATCCAGCGCAACAGGCTACCGCCGAACAGGGTGCCATTGGGGTTGAGGTCTTCTGGTTTAACCCATTTGCGGGTGTGGAAATTCATATTCACTCCTGAGCGTCTTGCCGAATGATGGCCGCTATCTTGGCAGACCCCGGGCTAGAGCTCTATTAACCATCGACTATGGTCTCGATTACCGTTCGGACATTGACCAACAGAAAGACTTTGGAAGATCAGCATAGCCCGCTATAATCGCCCCCGTTTCAAAACGGTAACCTCAACCTGGTACCGTTTTCCCGCCACCTGTCCGAGGGGCGCTGCAGCAGGTTCAACCTGTCAGGCTCGGATGGGGCGTTGCTTGGCTGTCATCGGCCAGACACTAAACGCACAACGGCGCCCATTCGCATACATTACGAATGGAGGCTCTTCATGAGCGCTGTTATCACGCCTGCAGATTTTACCGATTACAAAGTGGCCGACATGTCCCTGGCAGCCTGGGGCCGTCGCGAAACCATCATCGCCGAATCCGAAATGCCAGCCCTGATGGGTCTGCGCCGCAAGTACTCCGAAGAGCAACCGCTCAAGGGCGCGAAGATCCTCGGCTGCATCCACATGACCATTCAGACTGCCGTGCTGATCGAAACCCTGGTTGCCCTGGGTGCCGAAGTACGCTGGTCGTCCTGCAACATTTTCTCGACTCAAGACCAGGCCGCTGCGTCCATCGCCGCTGCCGGCATTCCGGTTTTCGCCTGGAAAGGCGAAACCGAAGAAGAGTACGAGTGGTGCCTGGAGCAAACCATCCTCAAGGATGGCGCGCCTTGGGATGCCAACATGATCCTCGACGACGGCGGCGACCTGACCGAGCTGCTGCACAAGAAATACCCGCAGGTTCTGGATCGCGTCCACGGCGTGACCGAAGAAACCACCACCGGCGTACACCGCCTGCTGGACATGCTGGCCAAGGGCGAGCTGAAAATCCCGGCCATCAACGTCAACGACTCGGTCACCAAGAGCAAGAACGACAACAAGTACGGCTGCCGTCACAGCCTGAACGATGCGATCAAGCGCGGTACCGACCACCTGCTGTCCGGCAAGCAAGCGCTGGTCATCGGTTACGGTGACGTGGGCAAGGGCTCGGCTCAGTCCCTGCGTCAGGAAGGCATGATCGTTAAAGTGTCCGAAGTCGACCCGATCTGCGCCATGCAAGCCTGCATGGACGGTTTCGAAGTGGTTTCGCCGTTCATCGACGGGATCAACAACGGCACCGAAGCCAGCATCGACAAGGCACTGCTGGGCAAGATCGACCTGATCGTGACCACCACCGGCAACGTTAATGTTTGCGACTCGAACATGCTCAGAGCCCTGAAGAAGCGCGCTGTTGTCTGCAACATCGGCCACTTCGACAATGAAATCGACACTGCTTTCATGCGCAAGAACTGGGCATGGGAAGAAGTGAAGCCACAGGTTCACAAGATCCACCGTACCGGTGCCGGCAGCTTCGATCCGCAGAACGATGACTACCTGATCCTGCTGGCCGAAGGCCGCCTGGTTAACCTGGGCAACGCCACCGGCCACCCAAGCCGCATCATGGACGGTTCGTTCGCCAACCAGGTTCTGGCTCAGATCTTCCTGTTCGGTCAAAAGTACGCCGACCTGTCGCCAGCCCAGAAAGCCGAGCGCCTGACCGTTGAAGTACTGCCGAAGAAACTCGACGAAGAAGTGGCCCTGGAAATGGTCCGTGGCTTCGGCGGCGTGGTGACTCAACTGACCAAGACCCAGGCCGACTACATCGGCGTGACCGTCGAAGGTCCGTTCAAGCCACACGCTTATCGCTACTGACAGCAGCTGCAAGTGGCAAGCTTCAAGCGGCAAGTAAAAGCGGTTCGTTTACTTGAGGTTTGAGGCTTGTTGCTCGCTTCTTCATCGCTATTACGCAGCCGTTAGTTGCGGGTTTCAACGACGAGAGTCGGCGCTACGCCCTCTTGTAGCTTGCAACTTGCAGCTTGCAGCTGGAGGCCCCTCCATGTCCCAAGACCGTCGCTACAGCTTCGAGTTCTTCCCTACGAAGACCGACGCTGGGCATGAAAAGCTGCTCGCCACTGCCCGCCAGTTGGCAACCTATAACCCCGATTTCTTCTCCTGCACCTACGGCGCTGGCGGTTCGACCCGTGATCGCACCCTCAACACCGTGTTGCAGCTCGAAAGCGAAGTCAAAGTACCTGCCGCGCCGCACCTGTCTTGCGTGGGCGACAGCAAGGATGACTTGCGCGGCCTGTTGAGCCAGTACAAGGCTGCCGGCATCAAGCGTATCGTTGCCCTGCGTGGTGACCTGCCTTCGGGCATGGGCATGGCCAGCGGCGAATTGCGCCATGCCAATGACCTGGTTGAATTCATTCGTGAAGAGACCGGTGATCATTTCCACATTGAAGTGGCCGCTTACCCGGAGATGCACCCGCAAGCGCGCAATTTCGAAGACGATATCGCCAACTTCGTCCGCAAGGCCAAAGCCGGCGCCGACAGCGCAATCACCCAGTACTTCTTCAATGCCGACAGCTACTTCTATTTTGTCGAGCGTGTACGGGCACTGGGCGTGAACATCCCGATCGTGCCGGGGATCATGCCGATCACCAACTACAGCAAACTCGCACGCTTCTCCGACGCCTGCGGTGCGGAAATTCCGCGCTGGATCCGCAAGCAACTGGAAGCCTACGGCGATGACACCCAGAGCATTCAACGCTTTGGTGAACAAGTCATCACCGAGATGTGCGAACGCCTGCTGCAAGGTGGTGCGCCAGGGCTGCACTTCTACACACTGAATCAGGCCGAAGCGAGCCTGGCGGTGTGGAACAATCTGAAGTTGCCGCGCTAAAAGCGATCAAAGCAAGACCAAAAGATCGCCGCCCGCAAAGGCGCCTGCATGGAAACCGACGTTTCTGCAGGCACCTTCGCAGGCGGCGATTTTTTGCTTTTCACAGCACATTTGTTGATGCGCAACACATGGAGATAGAGCTTCTGGATCCAGTTTCTGGCTCTTTCCCGTTTCTCGTCGTAATCTCAAACCTATGCCTTTGATCACACAGTTATTCGCCGTGCTTGTTTTCACTTGCCTGAGCTTTGCCGCCCGGGGCGAGAAATTGCGCATTGTCACGGAACCCTGGGCTCCTTACGTATATGAGGAGAATGGTAAATCCCTGGGGCTGGACTACGAAACCACGGCAATCGTCTTCAAGCGCCTGGGTATCGAAGTCGAGTGGCAATTCCTGCCGTGGAAACGCTGCCTGTCGATGCTTGAAACCGGCCAGGCCGATGGCGCGCTGGACATTTTCCACAGCGATGAACGCGACGCGACCCTGCTCTACCCCAGCGAACCGCTCTCCGAAGTGCAGTTCGTGATGTTCTACGCCAACGAACGACCGCACCCCTTTCGCACGCTCGACGAACTGCGCGGCCTGACCATCGGCACCTCACCGGGCTACCTGTACAGCCAGGACTTCAGGGAATCGACACTGTTCACCCGTGAACCGGCGCCGAGTCATGAAGCCAACTTCGGCAAACTGGTGCGCGGGCGCATCGACCTGCTGATCACCGATCGCCGGGTCGGCCAGCACCTGCTAGACGAACTGCACATCCGCGACCAAATCACCGAAAACCCGACCGTCATCAGCCAGCAGAGCCAATTCCTGGCGGTGCGACGCAATGCCGGCATGGACTTGCTGGTGCAACGCTTCGGCGCTGAACTCAAGCGCTTCAAGCGTGAGCCGGCCTACGCAGAGCTAAGCGCCCGATACGGTGCCGACCCGGCCACCGTGGTGAACCCGCCGGGCCCCACCGCCACTACGGCAAAAACCGTTGAGCAGCAGGAAAGCGGCGCGCAGTGATTGCTCTGTTATACTCCGGCCTTCCCGCCAGGCTCACGCCCGGACGCTCGGAATCGTTCAAGGCATCTCGACCCCGCTACAGCGCAGCTTTCCGGCCCGCGCGAGCGCTCCAGACGAGCTTTCGAAACCCAGTAGGACCGGACGGGATTGCGTTCCTCTTAAACGCTATTCGCGCCAGGCAAGACTCCCATTGGGCCAAGCCCTAACTAAAACAGGATTACTCATGTCCTTTGCTTCCCTCGGTCTCTCCGAGGCTTTAGTCCGCGCCATCGAGGCAGCGGGCTATACCGAGCCTACTCCGGTGCAACAGCGGGCCATTCCCGCCGTGTTGCAAGGTCGCGACCTGATGGTCGCGGCACAGACAGGTACTGGTAAAACCGGCGGTTTCGCCCTTCCGATCCTGGAGCGGTTGTTCCCCAACGGTCATCCGGACAAATCCCAGCGTCATGGCCCGCGTCAACCGCGCGTACTGGTCCTGACCCCTACTCGCGAGCTCGCCGCGCAAGTGCACGAAAGTTTCAAGGTCTACGCACGTGACCTGAAATTCGTCAGCGCCTGCATCTTCGGCGGCGTCGGCATGAACCCGCAGGTTCAGGCCATGTCCCGCGGTGTAGACGTGCTGGTGGCCTGCCCTGGCCGCCTGCTCGACCTCGCCGGCCAAGGCAGCGTCGATCTGTCCCACGTGGAAATCCTCGTGCTGGACGAAGCCGACCGCATGCTCGACATGGGCTTCGTCCATGACGTGAAAAAGGTCCTGGCCCGCCTGCCGGCCAAGCGGCAGAACCTGCTGTTCTCGGCAACCTTCTCCAAGGACATCACCGACCTCGCCGGCAAGTTGCTGCATAACCCGGAACGCATCGAAGTCACGCCGCCGAACACCACGGTCGAGCGTATCGAACAGCGAGTCTTCCGCCTGCCGGCCAACCACAAACGCTCGCTGCTGGCGCATTTGATCACCGCAGGCGCCTGGGAACAGGTGCTGGTGTTCACCCGCACCAAGCACGGCGCCAACCGCTTGGCCGAGTACCTGGACAAACACGGCCTGAGCGCCGTCGCGATCCACGGCAACAAGAGCCAGAACGCCCGCACCAAAGCCCTGGCCGACTTCAAGGCCGGTGACGTACGCATCCTGGTCGCCACCGACATCGCCGCCCGCGGCCTGGACATCGACCAATTGCCACACGTGGTCAACTTCGAACTGCCGAACGTCGACGAAGACTACGTGCACCGTATCGGCCGGACTGGCCGTGCCGGTCGTTCGGGTGAAGCGATCTCGCTGGTGGCACCGGACGAAGAGAAGCTGCTCAAAAGCATCGAACGCATGACCAAGCAGAAAATCGCCGACGGCGATCTGATGGGCTTCGATTCGAGCGCCGTGGAAGCCGAGAAGCCTGAAGTTCGCGAGCGTCCGGATGTGCGTAACCCGCGCAATCCACGTGGCCCGCGCGGCGATGGCCCGAACGGCGGCGGTGGCGGCCGCAAGGACAAGGGCAAGGACAAAGGCAAGGAAAAACCAGCGGCCTCCGGTCGCGGCGAGCGCCCGGCCCGTGAGCAAAAGCCACGCGAAGGCACGCCGGCCCGCGAACAGCGCCAGCCAAGCCAGCCGCCACGTGCCGCTGCTGATCGGGCCCCGGACGAGTTCCTGGACGACGATGTCGATAACTTCGGTAACCGCGTCGACTACGTGCCACAGCAGAAGCCGGCCCAGGGCCGTGGCCGCCGTCCGGGTGCTCCGGCACAAGGCACGACAGCCGGTTCGGGCGCACCACGTGGCGGCAAGCCACAAGGTCGCCAGAACGGTCCGCGCAGCAGCGATGGCGCCAGCACCGGCACGCCACCGGCCAAACGCAGCGGCCCACGCAATGGTGCACCTCGTGACGGCCAGGCCCGTCGCGAAGACTCGCGCAACCGCCGTCCGGCCCGCGACGACCAGCCTCGTTCGGAACCGGCCGTGCAGAACCCGCGTGGCCCGGCGCCGAAGATCATGCACAAGGAGTCGAAGGCTGATCGCTTCCCGACACCTGAGCAACTGGATCAACTGCCAAGCCGTCCTCGCGGAGAAAAACCGGCATTGCTGACCCGCAATCGCTGATTTATCGCCGAAATAAAAATGCCCCGACTCGAAAGAGCCGGGGCATTTTTTATGGGCCAAAAACAATCCCTGTGGGAGCGGGCTTGCCCGCGATGGTCGTGAACGATAACGCGTCAAACCAGATGCCCAGCGGCGCCTATGGTTTTTTCGCGAGCAAGCTCGCTCCCACAGGGATGTGTGCTCGGCAATAAAAAACGCCCGTGCTCGGGAAAGCAGCGGGCGTTTTTTTTGTGTCAGGGGCGAAAAATTATTTCGCTTTCACACCTTCAAAGGTGACGTACAGCTCAACGGCGTCGGACTGTGGACCCAGGTCCATCATCTTGCCGAAATCAGTACGTTTGATGCTGGTAGTGCCTTCGAAGCCGGCACGGTAGCCGCCCCATGGATCCTTGCCTTCACCCAGGAAAGTGGCCTTGACCACGACTGGCTTGGTCACGCCAGCAATCGTCAGGTCGCCGGTCACGTCAGCAGTGGCTTTACCGTCGGCATTTTTGCCGGTGGTTTTAACGCTGGTGGACTTGAACGTAGCCTTGGGGAAATCAGCCACTTTCAGGAAGTCTTTGCTGGAGATGTGCTTGTCGCGCTCAGCGTTGTTGGTGAAGACGCTGGCGGTGTTCACGTTGAACTCGATCTTGCTGTCTTCAGGCTTGGCAGCGTCAAAGCTGAACGTACCGTCGATGTCCTTGAAAGTACCGGTGATGTAGCTGTAACCCAGGTGGCTGATTTTGAAGTCAACGAAGGCGTGCTGGCCTTGTTTATCGACAACGTAGTCAGCTGCCATGACGTTGGCGGACAGCAGGGCGGAACCGATTGCCAGAGCGGCGAAAGTCTTTTTCAACATGCTTGGTTTTCCTTGGGAGTCGAGGTTGAACTTCAGGCTTTGCGACCCAGCATTCGCTTGAGGGTCACATCACGATCGATAAAGTGGTGTTTCAAAGCTGCCAACGCATGGAGGCCGGAAAAAATGACCAGCGCCCATGCCAGGTAGAGGTGAATCGCACCGGCGTTATCTGCCTGGTCCGGTAGTCCGGAAACCAGTGCAGGCACTTCAAACCAGTCAAACACCGGAATCCCGACACCTTCTGCGGTGGAAATCAGGTAACCGGCAATCATCACGGCAAACAAACAGAGATACAGAAAGGCATGGCCCAACTTGGCGCCCAGACGCGTCATGGGGCTGTAGCTGCTCAACGTCGGCGGTGGCGGGCTGATGAAACGCCACAACACGCGCAACACCATGAACGCCAGGAGTATCAGCCCGATGCTCTTGTGGATGTCCGGCCCGGCTTTACGCCAGGGGTCGTAGTAACCCAGATCGACCATCCACAGACCCAGGGCGAACAAACCGAACACCGCCAGCGCTACCCCCCAGTGCAGGAAGATGCTGACCCAGCCATAGCGAGAAGTGGAGTTACGTAGCTGCATTGCCTAGATCCCTGTAAGTGCTGGCCCAAGACTATCGAGTTATCTATCGAATTAAAGCGGAAAATTTTGCTTTGAAATATCGAGAAATACGATCAAGAGTGTGAAATCGCTGAGTTAAGAAAAGATTAAAGGCCAAATTGTCAGAAAAAGTGAATACAAATCTGAGAACACCTGTACTGAACGATTTATTCGATCTCTGCTCACGGTTTCTCCTCAAGCAAAGAACGGGGCGCTGGGCTCGCTCTGGCTGTCTCCCTTAATTGTGGTAGACCTTACGTATCTCTAGGCATACAGGATCGTAAGGGTTCATCTGACATTTGAAGTCCGATTCGTAACCATGTCCTTTGGGAAAAAAAT
The DNA here is from genome assembly GCF_900105115.1 of Pseudomonas mohnii. NCBI lineage: Bacteria > Pseudomonadati > Pseudomonadota > Gammaproteobacteria > Pseudomonadales > Pseudomonadaceae > Pseudomonas > Pseudomonas mohnii. The sequence goes on along the minus strand of NZ_FNRV01000001.1, from coordinate 3,735,826 downwards.
GGCCGTTTGCACAGCCAGAAAGGGCCATCAATAAAACGGTCAGTGCGAGTGCTTTCATAGGACCTCCAGGTTTTGAAGATCCTGGGGTTCAAGAGCAGCCGCCATCTATCATTTCTCTCTGATTCGATTGTGGGACGCATCTGATACATCGTTGAGGCGTGTAGGACCGCGCAGTTGAAACCGGAATTTATGGCAAAAAAAAAGCGCGACCCATGGGCCGCGCTTTTTTTACACCTGAAGGTTACTGAGCCTTCGCCTCCGTTGCCGGAGCCGGGGTGGCTGCCGGTTTGGCCGCCGGCTTCTTAGCCGGTTCGGCATTCTTGGCAGGCGCCTTGGCCGGGGCTTTTTTCGCCTCGGTCTTGGCCGCCGGCTTCTTCGCCGGAGCCTTCTTGGCCGGCTCGGCTTTCACCGGTGTTGCAGGCTTCGCTGCTTCGACCGGGGCTGGCGCAGCGGCCGGCGCTGGTGCAGGAGCAGGAGCCGGCGCTGGTGGCGCGACAGGCTCAGGGGCCTTGACCGGTGCCGGTTTCTTCTCGTCATCCGAGCCACCAAACAGATTGGTGAAGAAGTTGCCCTTCTTCGCCGCCACCGCGCCAGCACCTGCTGCCGCAGCCGCCACCGGAAGCACTTTCTCCGGCTCAAACGATTTGCCCGCCGCCAGGTCTTCTACCTGACTGGCCGCACGCTGACCGGTGCGCAATGCGCCCTCCAGGGTGCCAGGGTACAAGGTGTCGGTGTGTTCGCCGGCAAAGGCTACGCGCTGGACCGGACGTTCCCACAGGCGCCAGAACTTGCTGATCTGGCCGGGACCGAACGCCAGGTAAGCGCCGCCCATCGATGGGTCGGTGCTGTAGCGACGGATTTCATAACCGGTAAACGCACCACGGGCCTGTGGGTAAAACGCATGCAGGCGAATCAGCACCTGATCGACCATTTGCTTGTCGCCGAACGCCTGCATCACCCGGGCGTTGTCGCCGGACAGATTGATCACCACGTTGGCACCGCCCTTCAACGCCGGCTCGACCCACAACATGCCCAGACCGGTGTTGCTGTAGATCTCGCCGGACATGCGCGCCTTGCTTTCCCACACAGGCGTCTTGAACTTGAGCATGATCTGGTCGCGCCAACCGTAGTTAGTGCCTTTGATTGCTGCCTGATGCTGGGCGTCCAGCGCCGGGGTCATCTGAATCTTGTTCAGGGCGCGCAACGGCACGGCCAGCACGACGTAGTCAGCTTGATAGCCGACACTGCCGACCTTGACGGTGACGCTGTCCTTGTCCTGGGTGATGGCCGAGACCGGGGAGTTGGTCTTGATGATTTTCAGCTGCTTGACCAAGGCTTGGGCCAGCACCGGGCTGCCCCCGACCAGACTCGAAGCGCGCAGGTCACGGTCCGACACGCCACGATAAACACGGCTCTGCTGCGCGTAGTACAGCAGCGACAGGCGCGAAGGTTCGTCGTAGCGAGTACGAATTTGCTGGTTGATCAACTGGCGCGCGGTGGCCGGCAGGTTTTGCTTGTCGAGCCAGCTGGACACGTTGATCTGATCCAGGGCGTGCAACGTGTTGGTGGCGGCCGGGTTCTGCGGGTCGTCGATCGAACGCGCCAGGTCGTCCACGGTCTTTTCGTAGCGCTTGAGTGCGTCGGCGGTGGCCGGCTCCTTGGTCGCCAGGTCGGCAGCGCTGTAATACACGCCGTCGATCAGATAGCCCGGGGTACGCACGAACTCAGGCGCAGGCGTGGTGCTCAGCTTGAAGGTCGAGACGTACTTGTTCAAAACCGGCTGGGTCTTGTCGTTGCCGATCCACTCGCTGGTGGCCATGCCGGAGCGACCGCCCAGGCTCGGTTTGGCTTCCAGCAGCGTGACCTGCCAGCCCTTGTTCTGCAGCTCGTAAGCCGCCGTGAGGCCCGAAACCCCACCGCCGATCACGATCGCGGTTTTATCCTTGGCCAGCGCAGACACGCTGAACAGCCCCAACATCACCAGCGCACAGGCGCGCAGCCAACCGACAGACATTCAGCGAACTCCGGAAATACACGAAAAAATAGCGGTTTTTGCGAGCCAGTCGGCTCAAGAACCGCGAAGGATACGTCAGCCGCCAGACGCCTGCCAGCAGCGTCTGATTGCCCTATACAAAGTAGCTCAATCGACACAATGGGTTGTCCCCACGCGATGCATTGCATAGGCTTGCGCGATTGTAGGTCCGCGCTTGTCACGGACCGCCTCCAGGAGAGTGAAAATGGGCCTGAATAAACAGTGGATGGAACGCGATCTCGCGGTGTTGTGGCATCCCTGCACCCAGATGAAAGATCACGAACAACTGCCACTGATCCCGATCAAGCGCGGCGAAGGCGTCTGGCTGGAAGACTTCGAAGGCAAGCGCTACCTCGATGCCGTCAGCTCCTGGTGGGTCAATGTGTTCGGCCATGCCAACCCGCGCATCAACCAGCGCATCAAGGATCAGGTCGATCAACTCGAACACGTGATCCTCGCCGGTTTCAGCCATCAGCCCGTGATCGAGCTGTCCGAGCGCCTGGTGAAGATGACGCCGGAAGGCCTGACGCGGTGCTTCTACGCCGATAACGGGTCGTCCTGCATCGAAGTGGCGCTGAAGATGAGCTTTCATTACTGGCTCAACCGCGGTCAGCCGAACAAGAAGCGCTTCGTGACCCTGACCAACAGCTACCACGGCGAAACCATGGCGGCGATGTCGGTGGGCGACGTGCCGCTGTTCACCGAAACCTACAAAGCCCTGCTGCTCGACACCATCAAGGTGCCAAGCCCGGATTGCTACCTGCGCCCCGAAGGCATGAGCTGGGAAGAACACTCGCGCACGATGTTCGCCGCCATGGAACAGACCCTGGCCGAGAACCACGACACGGTCGCGGCAGTGATTGTCGAGCCGCTGATCCAGGGTGCCGGCGGCATGCGCATGTACCACCCGGTGTACCTCAAGCTGCTGCGCGAAGCCTGCGACCGTTATGGCGTGCACTTGATCCACGACGAAATCGCCGTCGGCTTCGGCCGCACCGGCACCATGTTCGCCTGCGAACAGGCCGGCATCCGTCCGGATTTCCTCTGCCTGTCCAAGGCCCTGACCGGTGGTTATCTGCCGCTGGCCGCCTGCCTGACCACCGAAGACGTCTATAGCGCCTTCTACGACGACTACCCTACCCTGCGCGCCTTCCTGCACTCGCACAGCTACACCGGCAACCCGCTGGCCTGTGCGGCGGCGCTGGCAACGCTGGATATCTTCGAAGAAGACAACGTCATCGAGAACAACAAGGCCCTGGCGCGGCGCATGGCCTCCTCCACGGCGCACCTGGTGGATCACCCGAACGTCAGCGAAGTGCGCCAGACCGGCATGGTCCTGGCCATCGAAATGGTCAAGGACAAGGCCAGCAAAGAGGCCTATCCGTGGCAGGAGCGCCGTGGCCTGAAGGTGTTCCAGCATGCGCTGGAGCGAGGTGCTTTACTTCGACCGCTGGGCAGCGTGGTGTATTTCCTGCCGCCGTATGTGATCACGCCGGAGCAGATCGACTTTCTGGCCGAAGTGGCCAGCGAAGGCATCGACATCGCGACTCGCGACAGCGTCAGTGTTTCGGTACCGAAGGACTTCCATCCGGGGTTCCGTGATCCGGGCTGACCGTCACTGCACGACCCTGTGGCGTGGGAACTTGCTCCCGCTGGGCTGCGAAGCGGCCCCCTCGCCACAAAAGCGACTCCGATCGAATTTAGTAGAGAACTCAAATGAGACTGTCCCGTTTCTTTATCGACGCCCCCCTGAGTACCGGCGAACACGAATTGCCCGAAGCCCAGGCCCATTACATCAGCCGCGTGTTGCGCATGGCCGAGGGCGATCTGCTGCAACTGTTCGATGGCTCGGGCCAGGAGTTCCGTGCCACTCTGGTTGAGGTCGGCAAGAAGCGTGTCGTGGTGCAGATCGACGAGCAGTTCGCCGGCCAGGTCGAATCGCCACTGCAGATCCATCTCGGTCAGGGCCTGTCCCGTGGCGAGCGCATGGACTGGGCGATCCAGAAAGCCACTGAATTGGGTGTCAGCGAAATCACCCCGATCTTCAGCGAGCGCTGCGAAGTCCGGCTCAAGGACGAGCGCGCCGACAAACGCCTGCTGCACTGGCGCCAGGTCGCGGTCAGCGCCTGCGAGCAATGCGGGCGCTCACGGGTGCCGGTGATTCATCCGCCGGTGCTGCTGGCCGATTGGTTGAAGCAGACTCAGGCTGAATTGAAGCTGGTGCTGCACCCGGTGGCCGAACCACTGGTCAGTCATGCCAAGCCTGCGACGCTGGCCTTTCTGATCGGCCCAGAAGGCGGGTTATCGGATGCGGAAGTGGATCAGGCCAAGGGCGCAGGTTTTCATGCGGCCCGGCTGGGGCCACGAGTGTTACGCACAGAGACCGCGCCGGTGGTTGCCTTGGCGGTGGCCCAGCAGCTTTGGGGCGATTTCTAGGTCCCTGTCGCGAGCAGGCTCCCACATTTCAAATGCGTTCCACTGTGGGAGCGAGCCTGCTCGCGATGGCCGCGACGCGGTCTACGGGAAGAGCACAGATAACTATTGCACAGGATCGCTCACCGGCTTGGCAATGATCGCCTTGAGTTCGCTGGTCATCGGAAACTCAAGGTTCAAACCCTTCGGCGGAATCGGCTGTTCGAACCAGCGCTGGTAGATGCCGTTGATTTCCCCCGAACTGTACAGATCCCCCAGTGCGCCGTTGACCAGGGCCAGGAACTGCGGGTCGTCCTTGCGCACCATGCAGCTGTAGATTTCCCGCGATTGTTCCTCTCCCACCACCACCCACTTGTGTGGGTCATGGGCCTTGGCGCGCTCGCCGTAGAGAAGCGCATCGTCCATGTAGAAAGCGGCGGCACGACCCGATTGCAGCATCTGAAAGGCTTCGCCGTGGTCCTTGGCACTGATCACGAACATGTCGATCTTGTGGTCGACGTTGTAGCTCTTCAGGAAGCGCTCGTTGGTCGTACCGGCAGTCGTCACCACGTTCTTGCCACGCAAGTCGGCGAAGCTTTTGATACCGCTGTCCCTGGCGGTCAGCAATTGGCCTTTTACATAGATGAAGCCATAGGAAAACGCCACTTGCTTCTGCCGCTCGGCGGTCACGCCCGTGGAGCCACACTCCAGGTCCACGGTACCGTTCTGCACCAGAGGAATGCGTGTTTGCGAGGTCACCAGGTTGTACTTCACCTTCAGGTCCGGCAACGCCAATTGTTGCTGGATACGCTCGACAATCTTGCCCGCCAGATCCACCGAATAACCCATCGGTTTGCCGGTTTGATCACCCACGTAAGAAAACGGCACTGACGCATCGCGATAGCCCAGGGTAATGCTCTTGGCGTTGGCGATCTTGCTCAGGGTGCCGGTCAGTGGGGCCTCGTTGGCCTGGACCTGACTCGCGAGCAACAGTCCGAGGGTGCAGCCGAGCAACGTGATTTTTTGCATTGTTATTCTCCGTTGTGGGTTTTAGATGACGGTCATTTCAAACGAGCGGCGACGACAGTGATTTCCACCAGCACCTGCGGTCTCGCCAGCTCGGCCTGCACGGTCGTGCGGCTCGGGGCCTGCCCTGGCGATAGCCAGGTCGACCAGACCTCATTCATGGCGGCAAAATCGTCGGTGATATTTTTCAGGTAAATGGTCGCGCTGAGCATTTGATCCTTGTGGCTGCCGGCTTCGGCCAGCAACGCATCAATCCTGGCCAGCACTTCGCGGGTCTGACCGCCCACGTCCGAGGCTTCACCCGGCACTTGGCCAGAGAGAAATACCAGATCGCCAAACGTCACGGCGCCAGACAACCTCGGGTTGCTGTGGAGTCGGGTAATGGTCATTGCAGTGTCCTCTTGGCAAATAAAAGATCAGGCGGCCCGGTGGTTGAAACCGTGCATATCGATGGAGGGCCGGCGCTGGCCGATCAGTTCGCTGAGCAACCGCCCACTGCCACAGGCCAGGGTGAAACCCAACGCGCCATGACCGATGTTGAGCCACAGGTTGCGGTAGGCCGTGGCGCCCAGCAGCGGCACGCCGCTCGGCGTGGCCGGGCGCATCCCGGCCCATTCGGTGGCCGCGTCATAGGCCCCGGCATTGGGGAAGGTGTCACGGGCCTGACGCTTGATCAGCGCCAGTCGCTTGGGGTCTATAGCAGGATCAAAGCCAACGATGTCGACCATCGCGGCCACCCGCAACTGCTCGCCGATCCGAGCGTATACGATCTTGCGGTCATAGTCGGTGATGCTCACATCCGGGGCCTGGTGTTCGGGGCCGATGGGCACCGTCAGGCTGTAGCCCTTGAGCGGATACAACGGCAATTGCAGACCGGGCAATGCCAACAGCGGACTGCGGTGGCCGGCGGCGATCACCAATTGATCGACCGGCAACACTTGCTCGCCCAGATCGATGGCGCTGACGCTGCCGTTGGCGTGGCGAATACCGGTCACCGCTTGCCCCAGGCGTAATTCGCAACGCCCGGACGCTAGCAACCGTGTAGCCAATAGCCGGCAGAAAGCATGGCAATCGCCCACTTCTTCGTCCGGCGTATAAATCGCACCGACAAAGGGTGCATCGGCCAGGGCCGGCTCAAGTTGAGCGCACTCGGCCGCCGACAGCACCTGTTGCTGCTGATGGTCGGCCAGCCGCTGGCATGCATGCTCGAAGCTGGCGCGCTCCCGGAAGGTCACCAGTTTGCCGTTGCGCCGCCATTGGAAGCCTGCAAGCCCATCGTCTTCGCGCCATGCCTTCAATGTGCCTTGACTGAACAGCGCCAGCCGCAGCAAGTGTGCGGCGTTCTCACGGTTGACCGAGCGGCGGCAAGCGCCGAGAAAAGACGCCATCCAGCGCCACTGCGCAGCATCGAACCGCGGGCGCAGCTTCAAGGGTGAATCGCCGCGCAGCATCCACCCGATGGCCTGCAACGGCACACCGGCGTCAGCCAAAGGTGCGACGTAGCGATAGGAGAGTTGCCCACCATTGGCGAAACTGGTTTCGCTGCCCAACGCGTCCCGCGCCTCGATGACGGTCACCTCAAAGCCGTCGCGCACCAGCGCATAGGCCGTTGCCAGACCAATCACACCGCCGCCGATGATGCACACACGCTGAGCCATGTCCGTCCTTAAAACCGTTGTGATGACGAAGCCGAGGTTAGGGCCAGGTGACAGGCGGCGAACAATGAATAAAGATGCTTAACCCATAAACAAAGGTTATGGATTCGCCATGCGCCTCCGTCACATCGAGATTTTCCAGGCCATCCGCCAAACCGGATCGATCAGCGCCGCCGCACAATTGCTGCACGTCTCGCAACCGGCGGTGACCAAGGTGCTGCAGCACGCCGAGCAGCAGTTGGGGTTCCCGTTGTTCTTGCGGGTTCGCGGCAAGTTGCAGGCGACGCCCGAAGCGCTGGAGCTGGAGCGCGAGGTCGACAAGGTCAGCGAAAGCTTGCAAGGCGTGCGGCGCCTGGCCCAGAGCCTGCGTCGCGAACCGGGCCACAGCCTGCGGATCGGCGCCACGCCGGCGCTGGCCCTGTCGTTGTTGCCGCCGGCCATTCACGAGTGGACCGCACGCTACCCGGACATCGCCTGCGAACTGTCCAGCGCCCATAGCCGTGAGCTGGTGCAGAACCTGCTGATGCGTGAAGTGGATGTCGCCCTGACGCTGCAAAGACCGGATCATCCGGGGCTCAAGGCCCAAGCCTTGGCGGGCGGTGTATTGGTGGTGCTGGCACCGGCGGGTTACTGGCCATCGGCGCAGGCCGGCATGCCATTGTCATTGATGGCCCTGGCCGATGCGCCGCTGATTGGCTTGTCCAGTGCCGACCCGCTGGCCGCCCGGCTCGACAGCTACCTCGAAGCGGTCGAACCGCCGCCCCGGGTGCGCATCGCGGTGCAGACCTATTCGCTGGCCCGGGCGATGGTGGAGTCCGGTGCCGGGCTGGCGGTGATCGATCCATTCACGGCCCTGGGCGCCTCCCCCGCCACAACGACTATTCGCCCTCTCGCGCCACCGCTGCCCATCACCCTGTACGCGGTGACCCGCGCCACGGAACCGCCGCCCCACACTTTGAGCGACCTGTTGCAGGTGTTCAGTCGACAGGCCCAGGCACAACTCGATCGCATTGCTGGTCTTGCGCCGGATCTGTAGGAGCGATCACAGGACATAAAAGAAAATCGCCACGAAGTGCAGCAGGCTCCCGGCAATCACGAACAGATGCCAGATCCCGTGGGCATGGCGCAGGCGATGATCGAGGGCAAAAAAGATAATGCCCACGGTGTACAACACCCCGCCCGAGGCCAACCACGCAAACCC